>JAZNET010000035.1:0-13951 GCA_045588735.1 Acutalibacteraceae bacterium
TCGCACTTTTTAAAATCTCCGACCTCAAGGCGAGGAGATTTCGAGGGATTTTTGCTCAATTTAGGTGCAGTAAGGCTGTCGCCTTACAAGAATAAATTGGGTGAAAAGCACCGAAATATACCGGTTTGAGGCAAGTTCGGATTATTCTTCTCACCTTACCATTTTTACCTTCACCCTGTGCAAAAAATAGCGAAGCCTTTTATATGGGTAACGGACATTTAAAAGTGTAAGTCCGCGTTTTACGTATTTTTTATATTTTTCATCCTCTACGGAAAAACTCTTTCCGTCACGAATTATTTCAGTAACGACACCTATTATATTTGCTTCGGTAATTCCGTATTCCTTTAAGAACTGGTTGTCACCGCACATAACAAAGGAGCCGTCCTCATTTACACCTACAACTCTGTGAAGCACAAAGGTGCCGTCTGCCCTTTTGTATAACGGAAGGTCACCCGTTTTTAAGGGATTTTTATTTTTTTCTATTACAACAAAGTCACGCCCCTGCACTAAAAGCGGAAGCATGCTTGTACCTGTAACGGGAATTTTAAAGCTTTGGTTATTTTTAAAGGCTTCCTCTATAAACGGAAGAAGCTCCTTCATCGTCATTTTAACACTCATATTATTCTTCTAAAATACCTTTTTCAATAAGTATATTTAAAAAATTGTTCAAGTCTGCTGTAAGAATTTCCTCATCTGCATCTGAAAAATTATTTTTCATTTCAGCAAGAATTTCCTCTGTGCTTTTGCCCGCTTCGAGCAATTCCCATATAAATTTTGCAGAATCGTTGAGCTTTATCATTCCGTTGATTTTTGAAACAGCCTCACCAACGGGCATAACTACTGTTGAGCCTGCAACTGTTTTTAAAACAAAATTTTCGTTGAGCTTCATTTTTAACTCCTTTTCATTGCATTGTAAGACGTATCTACCGCCTCAAGAGAAATATTGCATTTCATTCTGAATACGGGTATGTTTGTAAGCACTTGGTCAAGCACGTCCATAAAATAAACCATATAATCTTTTTTTACGGGGCGCACGGTTTGATTCATAAAGTCTATCATTACGTCCTCGCCGGTTGTTCTTGTAATTTCGTTATTTACCCCGCGTGACAAAAAGGTAATGCCTGCAATTTCTGTTTTTGTGTTAACGCTTTCATCATACTTGCCGCTCCACGGAGTACCGTAAGCGTAGCTTTTACCGTCAACAATGCGAATAGCGGGCTTGTCGTCGTTAAGAATTTCTGCACCGGGGAATTTTTCAAGCCACAAATGAGTGTGTGTTGATTTGCCCGTGCCTGAGTTTGCAGAAAATAAATAGGCATAATTTTCGTACTGCACGGCAGATGCGTGAAGCATTACACCATTAAATTTAACAATTTCGGTGTAAAAATACTTACCTGTGTAAATATACTCACACTCCGCCAAAGATAAATGCGGGTTTTCCTTTTGGCGGTCAGCGTAAAATTGTTCACTTATTTTAATTACAACGTCCGGCTCACTTGTGCCGGTGTAAATATATGGCACTAAGCGTGTTTTTAATATTTCGTATTTTGGTTCGACCTCTACAATTAAGTCGGCAACTTTTAAAAGCACTTTTGTTGTACCACCTTTTCAAACTATATACCTAAGTTGATTATAACACTTATTAAAAATTAGTTCAATACCCAAAGAGTGGTTGATAAAAAAATCAAGACCTGCCACACAAGTGTAGCAGGTCTATAAAGGGTTTTGTTATTGCCCTACGTCTCAATCAATATTAATACCAGTCACCGTAAACCGCGTCACCAGTGTCATTTTGAATGGAGATAGTAAGTACATCAACTAATTCGAACTCAATAATTTCAAGTTCCGGTTTTTCGTATTTAACCATGAGTTATTTCTCCTTTCAAGATTATATTTATCACAGAATGTCGTCGAAATCGATGTAACCGTCGCCGCCTGAGCCGCCAACACCAATGCTGCCGCCCGGAGCTGTTGTTACTACTGAAGAGTTTGTTAAAACGTCTTCTATATCGAATTCAATTATTTGAATTTCTGGTGAAATATACTTTTTCATATATTAATTATTTTGCTTGCATGCCGTGGCCTACAGCTAATGTGTAAATATCAGAACCAGTTGTCTGGTAAGCAGCATTTGAAGCTGTGATTGTTTGACCATCAATAACAATATATGCGTTTGCGTAGAGTGTGTCGGTATTATTGTAAGGATAAGAACCAACAACTGCACGGAAGAAATAACCACCTGAAGTGAAGTCGTAAAGTGTGTAAGCTTTTACAGTTGTACAACCTGTAGCACCAGCAGTTGGGTTAGCTACTGTTGTTGAGTAAACAACACCTAATTCTGTGATGTCATCAATTTCAGTAGTTGAACCGTCAGCAAATGAAGGAACGTAGTTTAATACATTACCGCGGAATGCAACTCTCATGAGACCTGCATTTCTATCTTGCCATTGAGCTTGTGTTTCAATGTTCTGAACGTCTACCGGAGTAGGAGCAGGTGTGCTTCCGCCCGGATATTCAATTGTCAAGTTAGAAGCCTTAATTGGGTTAACCTGACCTTGTACGTTTGAAAGCGGCTCATCCAATGGGTCGATATAGATGTTTGTGAAAGATGGGTGCTCTGAAAGGAAGAACACTGTTTTGTCAAGGTTAGTTGTTTCGTTTGCTAAGAAACGGAAACGAACGATATCAATGTACTCGTTGTATGTGTTAACCTTAACGCAAGAGTCACCTGAGTTAGCAGTATAGATTAAGTAAACACCCTTGTACTGTGCTTTCATATCATCAGTGAAATCCGGTGTATACATACCGTCTGCGTGAGCTGCCATAACAACATTACCTGTGAATCCCCAGTCCATAACGTAACCGTTACCGATTTCGTCATCCTCGTGTTGGAGAAGGTCTGCCGGAGCATCTTCCCACTCGCCTGTATTAGCAAATCTGCCAATTAAAGCACCGCAGTTTTTAGCACTGAGTGACTGTACAGCAGAACCGTTCTGACGAATGTGAGTCAACTTGTTGCTATCAAAGAAGCCCTGGAACGTAAAGTTGTTTGAATAGCCGTCTGTTTTGATTGAAACAATAACGTTTGCTGTTGAGCCAGCCTCTACAGAAGTGATAGGATTACCGTCGTTGTCAACAAAACGAACTTTGTATGCTGCATTTGTTGTGTCTGCAGCAGAAGCGCAAATTGAAACAACGCAGAACATCATTGTCATCGCTAACACTAATGCTAAGATTTTGTTAAATCTTTTCATTGTTTTATCTCCTTTGAAAAATGTATTTTAATCAGGCATTAAGCCCAAGGATTAACTGTAATTGTGGGAACAACAAAGTTAGCATAGCTTGCAAGGGTTGAAGCGTCGTCACCCTTAGCAAAACCGTCAGCATTTAAGTCTGCAGCAACTGCTTCAACACCTGTTAAAGCAGTTGTAACATAGTTAGCAGCTGAAGCAATTATAGAAGCATCGTCACCCTTAACAAAGCCGTCACCGTTAACGTCACCGAAGATAACTAAGGTGTAGGTTGCTACAGGAGTAGCTGATGAAGAGCTTTCATAAACCTTAATAAGTGCGCCGGTACCTTTTGTGCTACCTGCAGCATTTTCTTCAACTACAACGTGACCTGTTGTTTGTAAATATGTTGTAACGTCACTTGTATTCGCAGGAATACCGTAAACGTAATTTTCATCACCATCAACTACAGCACCGTTGATGCCTGTTAAAGTAACATCACCCGCAGGAGGAGTAACAGCTGCGCCGTCTACCTCTGCATATTGACCTACATAGAAGTCTGAACCATTAAGAGTATTCTCTGTGCAACGAGCTGCAACAAGAGTACCGTTTGGTGTGAATGTTGACTTTGGATTGTTTTCAATTGTAACTGCGCCGTTTGCATTACTTGTTGTGTAAGTAACAACAGCAACAATTGCATTGTTCATCTCTAATGAAGTGATACCTGTTGAGCCGGAAACAACCGGTGTAAAGAGCACCCAACCGTCGGAAATATCCTTATGGCAGCTCTGGTAGTAACCGCTACCCGGTACTGCTGAAGAAATAGCAGTAACGCCTTCAAGCTTGAAGGAGATAGGACCAACCTTGTAGTTAGTAGTAAGTCTAACGTTTACTGTGTAGGTTGAGCCTGAAACTAATTGTGGTGCATCAAGGTACCAGCTTTGTGTGTATGTTTTGTTGTTGTAATCTTCTGCGCTCTCATAATAAGTATTACCAGCGGCGAAAGCTGAAACGCTAACAACGCTGAACACCATTATAACTGCAAGAAGAGCACCAAGAATTTTTCTTGATTTAGACATTTTGTTTGCCCTCCTTAAGGACTGTTTAATTCTCTTTCCGTAGTGAAATAAATTCACGAAAATTAAAGATTTATCCTTTGCAATATTCTTCTATTTTAATATAAATCGCCCTAAAATGCAATAGCAAAACAGAAAATTTTGTAGAAAAACAGAAGGAATATTTTAGTTAAAATTCACAAAGGTCTGCCCCCATCCCCGTAAGAACGGGGGCAAACTTTAATTTAGCTGTTTAATTAACATTAAACTATTTTCAGCGTTAATTATTTGCCGAATGCTTTGTTTACAACTGACTGGAAGTCTTCTGCGCCAACTTTACCGTCTTCAGAAATGTCACCTGCAAGGTTGTAGAGGCCTGTAACTGAAGTGTAGCCGTTTGCAGAAAGTTCAACTACCATTAAGTCGAGAACGTCTATAACACCGTCACCGGTAACGTCACCCTTAACAACAACCTTGATGGTTGAAAGAGGAATGTTAACGCCGCCTTGTGTTGTGTAGATAGTAATTGTAGAACCTGTACCAACGAACTTGTCATCACCATCACCAAGTGAGTAGTTAGCGTCGATAGAAATCTTAACAGATGTATCAGTAGCACCTGAAGCTGTTGTAGCTTCGAATTTACCTCTAACTATTGACATTAACTGTTGTGCTGAAAGTTCTGTGATTTTTACTGATTCTGTAATTGGGTTATCATTTTCATCATACTCACCGGTTGGAACATCTGTTGGAGTAACAGTTTCACTGCCGTAGTTGATGTTTTTGAATACCAACTTAGAAAGAGCTTTCTTGAGCTCGTTAGCTGCATCGTCAACCTCGTCTTGGTCGTGCTTGTCGTATGCATTTGCATAAACGTTGATAGCAGAGCCCGGGAAGAGGTCTACGCCGCTTTCTGTTGTGTAACCCCAAGCAGCAAGAACCTTACCGAAATCAGCAGGGTCAGTATTTGCATAGAGGTTAATGTTTTTGAATACGTACTCAGCTTGTTCCATAAGTGTTTCAAGCTCTGAGTAATCTGCCTCGCTAGAAGCAAGCATTAAGTTGTTACGTGCAACCTGGAGTCTGTATTTTGCATCAAAGATAGTATCTTGTGAAGCGTTGTTAACAACTGACTCAGCGTATGTTAATGCATCAGCGTAAGCTTCCCATGTACGTGTTGAGTAGCCCTTAGTATTTGTTGTACCAATTTCATTCTTAGCAGATTGAATTTCTTTTGTGAGGTAGGTATTAACTACGCCGCCTTCACGAGGAAGAAGTCTGCCTGCCATTCTTGTTACAAGGTTAGCACTCTGAGCAACGTCAAGTGTTGTCAAACCACCAAAGTCTCTTGTGATGTTCTTGAAGTGTTCTGTAGCATTTGCTAATTCTTCTTCGTTAAGGTCAACAAAGAGAGCGTTGAGGTATGTTGCATACTTATCGCCTGCAATAGCCTCTTTTACCTCGTAAGCAGGCATTGAGTTGTACTCGAATTTTTGAGTCTGAAGACCGGCATTGAATTCCTTTGCAAGGTTAATCATTCTGTTAGCGCCGTTAACCTCATCTTGGAAACGAGACCATCTGTAAAGCATGTAGGTTCTGAAGCTCTTACCGTCAAGACCATCAACTGTATTTTTAACAGTCGTTTCAAGACCGGCAATAGCAGCATCAACTGTTGCAAGACCTGCTGCAGCTTGCTCTGCAGGAGTCATCTTAGCAGCATCAAGCTTTTCAATAGCAGCCTCAAGCCTTGCTAACATAGCAGCTGAGTTAGTCTGGAAGCTACCGTCAATACCGGGGTTCCAAGCAATCATAATTGCTTCTGCAAGAGTACCTAAGTAAGTACCGTAGTCACCCTCTGCCTTGTAAGTTTCAGGACGTCTGTTAAGACCTGTTTCTTCGTTAACTAAAGCACGAAGCTTGCCCATTGAAACCTCATCATAAATCTTGATGTATGATGTTGGGAAGGTCTTGTAACCGCCATCTGAGCTTTCATGCCAACCGCAGTATGTGTTACTGCTGAAGACTGTCTTCTTGTACCAGCTGTAGAATTTGTAGGTGAATGAAAGGGTCTGACCTGCTACTGCATCAGGAGCTGTGTAGTTAGCCTTATTGAAGGAAACAGCTTTAATCCAGTAATCTGTCTCTTTATCTGCGCCCTCTTCATTTTTATCATTATTTGTTGTGAAACCGTTACCCGGTTGTGATTGCATTTCGAGTGAGTAGCTCTTACCGTTAGAAGCTTTTGAATGGTAGAACTTAGCTGTATTTTCCTCACCGATTTTTTCCATTGCTTCTGTTGCAGGAAGTTTGCCGTTTTCATCAGGTGTAGAACCGAAAATGATTGCCTTTTTAACGAAGAACTCGTAATCAGAATCATTAACGTGGTTCCATTCGTTTTCATCATAAGCAAAGTATGTGAAGAATGCCTTTGAGTATGACTTACCGTTTTCCATTAATTGGCCGTCTTCGTTGTAAACCTGGTAAGTAACGTCAATACGGTCTGCAAGACCTGCTGCAGGAATAGTACCTGTAATGTTAAAGGTCTTTGTTGCACCGTAGTCAACCTTACCTGCATAACCGCTACCAATGCCGATGCCTTGTGCAGAAGAAATTGACTGAATGTTGTATGAGTACTGCTCATCCTGTGCACGAGCGCCGTTCTTCATGTAACCGCGCCAGATACCACGAGAACCGTTTGAAACAGTAACTGAAACGTTAAGAGAACCGTTAGAAGCGTAGGTTACCTCACCGATTGAAAGCTCAGGTGTACGGATAGCCTGCTCTGAGCCCCAGTCATCTACAAATGCAGCAACAATAGGAAGTGCATTTGGAAGGAGACCGAGTCTTCTGTTGTAAAGGCTCTTAAGAAGGTTTGCAACGATTGTTTTAAGGTTAGCCTGTGTAACAGCACCGTTAAGTGAAGTTGTTACAGGGAAGAGGTTGAAGCCGAGAAGAACGTTAATAAGCGGATTAACAAGCTTACCAAGAAGTTGGTTAACAATGTTTGTTGTACCGAGAATATTGTCTGTTCTGCCGTTTCTACCAAATGTTAAGAGAAGAACTTCAAGGTCAAGGTCATTTATAACGTCAATAAGTCTGTCGAATACCATCTTAACGTCAAGTGCAAAGCTGTCAGATGAAACGTTGCAAAGAAGACCAAGAGGAAGAAGCTTATTAAGAACTGTTGAAAGAATTGTGAATGCATTACCTGCATAGTTGTTAGCAATACTTGCTGAGTCGTTTGAATAGTTGTAGCCTGTAACACATCTTACAGAGTTAAGTGCTGAAGGCTCGCAGCCGCCAAGAACGCTTGTAGCGCCTTCGCCTACGTAGTTAACAGCGTAGTCAACAATTTCTTCAAGAACACCCATCCAAGCAGGGTCGCCTGCTGCTACTGCGTAGCTCTTAACCTCTGCAAGGTTTGCAGCGTTAAGGTTGATGTTACAAATGTTATCAAGGTATGTAGCACCTAAATCAAGACCCATGTTAAGAAGAAGTGTAATCCACTCATCTGAAGTCTTAGTTTTGAATACTCTGCCTGAAGCAAGTGAAGCATCAACAAAGATTTCGCTATCGTAGTTGATTTGTGGTGTAAGGTCTGATAAGAATTCTCTAACGAGAAGAACTGCAACTTGTTCAATTTGAAGACCTGCTGTGAACATATCAAGGTCGTAAACAAGCTGTGGTAAAGCATCTCCTAAGAAAGGAAGAAGCATGTAAGCAATAAGACCTTCTCTGCCTGCTGCATCGTTACCGAATGAATCGATTTTTGCAATGAACTCAGGCTTTGCTTCGCAAGTGTCAGGGTCAACGTATAACTCGTTTCTGCCGAAGAACTGGAATGTAAAGTTCTTAAGAAGGAACTTTGCAGTATTCATTAAGTTCTCGTTGAAGTTTGAGTTAGGACCGTCTGCCCAGAGCTTGTCGATAGTAATTGTTGAGTCGAATTGCTTAAGGTAATTTACATTGATTGCTGTCTCAAGAATAACGTGGAGAATGTGGTTGAGACAACCAATAATAGAACCGTATTGAGGAATTAATACGTCAAAGTTAAATGTATCTGCAGTGAGCTTATAATCCCAGTTAAATGCATCGTAAAGGCTGTTAGCTGAGTAAGCTTCTGCTCTTTGATAACGGTGTTGTTGAGCAGTGATTACAATCTTATTACCATTATCATCAAGTACGAAATTACCATCTTTATCTTTTTCGTACTGGAGATTACCGTTAGCATCAAGAAGAGGCTGTGTTACGAAATCTCTGAAGTACCAAACGCCGTCAACCTTCCACATCTGAGCGTTGCAGAAGAAGTTCTTAACAGATGAAGCGTCTACATTTTCGTCATCAACGTCAATATAGCCGGTATTAGGATTTGTAATCTTTGCGATTTCTGCTGCATCCTTATCCTTATCAAGTACAACAAAGTCTACGTCCATAGCTTCCATAAAGAGCTTTTTAACGTCGTGGTTAAGAGCTACTGTACCGAAGTCTTCGTAAGCAGTCTGGATAACTGTATCAATAAGAGAGAATACAGAGTTACCTGTGAGTGTTAAGTCTTTACCTGCAATTTTGTCAGCAGTAAGAATGTATGAGCTTTCATCCCAAACCTTTGTTGTGATTGCGTTACCTTCTTCATCATACTCACCGGTAGGAACGTTATCATACTTTTGTGGCTTTGTAAGAAGGTTTGTAACAGCTGTGTTAACGATTTCGTCAAGTGAGTCAGCCTCTGCAGGAAGTGCAGAACCGGCAGCCTCAAGCTCTTCAACTGAAGGGTAGCTCTTCTCATATTGAGTATAAGAAGCGTTGTAAGAACCGTGAATGAGCATATCGTAAACAGTTTTTACAAGGAAAGCCGGAATGTCAGCAAGAAGAGTACCTACTTCACCAAGGTCAAGACCGATAAGGTCAATAAGCCAACCGAGTTGAAGACCATTGTCTGTACCAATACCGTAAGCAGCCTTTGAAAGAACGTCTGCGTTGTCGGAAAGGAACTCGAGAAGAACGTAAAGAATACCCATGTCACCTGTGTTAGCACGAGTCTTATCTTTAACTGCGCTCAAGTCGAGCTTAGCAATGTCACCACCGGCAAGTGTCTTGATACCATTAAAGCTATAAAGTGTGTCAAGAGCATTATCAACGCTTGTTAAGTTGATTTTAACAACAACATAGTTTTCGTTAAAATCCAACTCATGAGGTGGCGTGAGTTGAACACCGCACGGTTTTGGAAGACAAAAATTCTCACTAACGTCGTCAAAGCTCTTGAAATACGGCAGTATTCCTGCGAGTTTTTCCTTGTTACTGAAAATTTTTCATCTTACAAAACTGCCCGCACCTAAAATTGTAAAGATTTTGGTGCAGTAAGGTGTTTCTTTGGCGAAGGTATACTGACGTATAACAAGACAAAAAACGGCTTAATGTGCCGAAAGATTTAAATATTAGGCGTACGGGGTTCAACTTACGCCACCTTAATTCGTCAATAACGTTAAGGACGAGGTTGCCGCTGATTTAATAAAACTGCGCTCAAGTCGAGTGCCGCAATGTCACCACCGGCAATTGTCTTGAGACCATTAAAGCTATAAAGTGTGTCAAGAGCATTATCAACGCTTGTTAAGTTGATTTTAACAATAAAATAGTCTTCGTTAAAATCCAACTCATAGAGTAATTCGTCAATAACGTCGAGGACGAGGTTGCTGCTGATTCAGTAAAACGGCGCTCAGGTTGTTCCGTCACCTTTAGCGTAGGGTGAATTGAATTATCCGAACCGTGTTTTTTACAGACGGATTTTCATTCACTTTTCGTTAAAATACTCGTTAATCCGAAAGGATTAACTGCGTTTTGTGCCTTGATTGACCCAAAATCCTCACTTTTTAAAATCTCCGACCTATAAAGCGAAGGATTTTTATTGGATTTTACATGTGCTTATAACGCCTGTACCGAACAAATTTTCGATAAAATCTGCCGAAAAATTTTCGCTTGCGCGAAAATTTTTATTGCCGTAAAGGCAAGCCTTTTCGTTCTTTTTTCTTTAAGCGAATATTTGTCATTTTCACTAAAAACTTACCGTGAATTTTGTGTAACTCTTTTTCTTTTGGTTTTGTTGACTTTTACCTGTTTTTGGTGTAAAATCAAGGTAACCATAAGGTTGGGGTAATGGGGCAATTCTGCTTATTTGGTGGCGTTTTGCATACTATTATAATAAGCTGGCTGCGAAACCCTTTTCCTAACAATGTGGTCGGCAGGCTTTTTCCTTTCGCTTTCCTTTAGTAGGTCAGGCTAAGGCGGCTGTTAAGGCTTAAGGCTTGTGTTTCACAATTTTTGTTAGGTTCCGCTTTTTAAAAAAAAGGGGAATCGCGGCGACAAAGAGTTGTTCAGTCAATTCACCTTTAAATTGACTGAAGGCGACCCAAAGCCTTGTTACAACTGGTGCGTGGTTGTAACGGACAATTCATTAGCGCACGCGTATTTTTGTATTGGCGTACAAAAAATATGATGGAGGAAAACTTTATGAAACAATCTAAAAAATTATTAAGCATTTTCTTAGCTATGCTTATGTTACTTGGTACTGTTTCAGTAATAGGTAATGCTGGCTATCAAAAGGCTCAAATGGGATACGACTCAGTTGACAACCCTGCTCCTACAGCAGACCAGGTTGCTAACCTCGTCCTCGACGTTGTTGACGAATTACTCTATGAGTTGGATTTTAACGAAAACTACTATGTTGTTACAATCAACTTAACAAGCGTTGATAATGCTCTTGACACACTTTATAGCTTTAATGGTCTCAAGACAATTGCCGGTGGTGACATTGCTAATCTCGACTTGAGCGCAGTTTGCCTTTGAGCCCTAATTAAATATCGAGGCTTTTGCATTTTGAATTTTTTCGTACCATTCCACAACCTTAAAGCCGACCTTAAAGCCGCCTGAGGAAACAATTTTTTCTCCGTCCTCTGTGAGGTAGCTCTCAAGAGCAACGCCGCCGTCTACACCTACCCCACCCTCAGCGGCAGGTACACACAACGGCGGAAACATTACGCACCACCAATTTTTCCCCGCGCCCTTACCTAACACTACCTTTACGGAGGTGTACTGACCTGCAGGAAAGGTTAACGACTCGTACTGTCTTGTTGTGTAGTACTCCTTACAAAGCACAATTTTTGCTGTGTAGTCAAAGCCGTTTTCCCGTAAAACCTCGTTAGCACATTTTTCAAGCTCTGCTTTTGAGCCTTCAAAGTATTCCCCCGCATTCTGTGGTGTAACCTTACAAGAAAGAAGCTCCGTATTTCTTTCTAAAAGTGCATCCCGCACCATAAGCTTTACACGCTGGTCCTCATTGCTGTTGCTGTTAGCAAGCACGTGCAGTCTTACTACGTTTGCTCTTATTTCTGCCGAGGTGCTTGCAAAGTACGAAATTGCAAATGCAAAATAAAGCACAACAGCAATTGCAAGAGCTGTTAAAAAAATTCTGTCGCGGTGCGCCTTAAACGCTTTGTATGTATAAACTTTCATAATAAAAACCACCTTAATTCATATTCAAATGAATTATGGGTGGTTTGTTTCTGTTTTATTCAATTTTCCTGAATTTTTTTAACGCCTTCCCTTTGAGGATTACATAAATACACCTTATTGTATTTCTGTAAAAGCTCCTTTTGCGCCTTTTCGGCATCCCCAACACAGGTGAATATACCATAAATTGCAGAGCCTGAGCCTGACATACACGCCGCCTTGCTGTTGTTTTTTCTGAAAACGTCCTTTATATCTACTCTGTCGGGCACCTCTATTACCTGCTCGAAAACGTTATCGCAATATTTTAAAGCCTTTTCCGATTCCTCTGCCAAAAGCAGCTCAAGCATCTCGCTGTTTTTTGTGTGCTTAAGTCTTTCGCCCATTTCATCTATTGCATCATAAGCCTTTACTGTTGAACTGCCGTTTTCCGGCTTTACAATTATTATGCTGAAGTCAGCTATATCCGGAAGAGGTGCTACAACTGTACCGATATCCTGACAAAGAGCCGTACCGCCTGCTATGCAAAACGGAATATCGGCACCAACCTTACCGCCAATATGCATAAGTGTTCGTTTTTTTGCATTCACCCCAAAAAGCTCGTTCAGCGCAACAAGTACTGCCGCACCGTCTGCACTGCCGCCGCCAAGACCTGCCATAGACGGTATATTCTTTTCTATATGTATGTGAATACCCTTACTCTTGGTGATATTAAAATACTCAAAAAATTTAACAGCGCATTTATATACTATATTCTTAGAATCGGTAGGCACGGCTGAATCTGTGCAGGAAATTTTTATTTCCTCCCCCGCTGTTTTTTCCACCGTAACCAAATCCTTTAAGCCTACGGACTGCATAACCGTAAAAAGCTTATGGTAGCCGTTCGGCTTTACGCCGGTTACGTCTAATATTAAATTTATTTTCGCAAATGCTTCGTAAGTCAACTTCATTTTTTACCCTTGCCTTTCAGCACTTTTTTGTATTTTAGTAGTATTTTACCATATTATTCAAATTAAATAAAGATTTTTTCGTAGAATAATTTTGAAATATAGTATACATTTTTTTGTCAATTTATGTTAGAATTAACAACAGACAAAAAGCAAACAGAGGTGCTTTATGAATAACATTAAAATTATTGACTTACACACTCACACAGTAAATTCACCTGACGGTAATCACGAGGCATTGTTCATGGCAGAGACTGCACGTGACAACAAAATTCACACAGTTGCTTTTACCGACCACTGTGAGGTTGACTATTTTTACAAGGACAGCTACGACAAGGTTGTAGAAAACAGCTACAAAGACGTTACTGCCGTGCAGGAAAAGCTTAAGGGACAAATAAACATTTTAAGAGGTGTTGAGCTTGCGCAGCCACACTACCTGCCGGAATTAGCAGAAAGAATTCTTTCCGACTACACCTACGACGTTGTAATAGGCTCTATTCACAACCTTCGCGAGCAGGAGGATTTTTATTACTGGAAAAGCTTTGACGGTATAGACGTTGAAGCTACTATGAACGAATATTTTGACGAGCTTATTAAAATGCTTGAATGGGGTAACTTTGAAATTCTGGCACACATTACGTACCCCTTCAGATACATTTATAACATTTGCGGCTACGTTGAGGATATTAACAAGTATAAATCTAAAATAGATGAGCTTTTAAAGCTTTGTGCTGAAAAGGACAAGGCTCTTGAAATTAACATGGGCGGTCTTAAGTACCCTATTAACAAGCCCTCACCTGACCTTGAAACAATAATAAGATACAAGGAGTTGGGCGGCAAGCTTGTTTCCGTTGGCTCTGACTCGCACTATGCTGAAAGAATCGGTATAAATATAGATAAGGCTTACGACATTGCAAGGCAGGCAGGCTTTAAGGCTGTGGCTACCTTTAAGGACAGAAAAGCCTTTGAATTTGCAATTGTATAGGGTGAATTGAGTTATCCGAACCTGCCTAAAAACGAGTATTTTCAAGTCTTTTCGGCGTTTCGGTCTTGAAAGGCGACAGCCTTCCTTCACCCTCAACCCCAAAAATCCAATAAAAATCCTTCGCTTTATAGGTCGGAGATTTTTTACAAAACGGATTTTTAGTCAATTAAGGCAAAAACACAGTGAATCCTTTATGGATTCACGAGTATTTTAACGAAAAGTGAATGAAAATCCGTC
>JAZNET010000036.1:0-39803 GCA_045588735.1 Acutalibacteraceae bacterium
TTGATAAATCAAAAGTGTTATTGAAGCCTTACGGCTTCAGTGTTATTTTATTCGCACAAAACTGTCCGAAGGACAATAACACTCGGCGTCAGCCGAATATAACTGTAAAGCAATAAAACTCGCCGTAAGGCGAATAAAACTGCGGAGTGTCCTTACGAACACTCCGCTAAAGTGGGCAGAATTTTTTACTTATTCACTATTAACTATTCACTCTTCACTAAAATAGTTTTCGTGAACGGAATTTCAGGTAAGAAGTAAGAGTGAATAGTGAAGAGGTATATTGCAGAATTTTATATATGTAGCCTGCTATGACACTTTCAAATTTTGAAAGTGTCGTTTTTTTAAAACCAACAATGTTTCTTGGCGGTATCCTCACAGGTTTCTATTGTTTTTTGTTTAGTTGGTATGCTATAATTATTTTACAAATAAGAATTTGCGGAGAGGTTTGACTCTATGAAAAAAATGTTTAAAAAGAAAAACAGAAAAAGAGTTTTTATTACAATTGCTTCCGTAATTGTTGCAATTGCAATTATAATTACAGTAGCCAACACCTTTATGGTGCAGCATCTCATAAAAAAAGGTAACTCTTACGAGCGAGTTGAGTTTGAAAATCAGCTCGTGCCCGAAAAGGATGAAAACGGCTATTGGTATTTCACCACGGATGAAGAATTTAAAGTAATGCACGTTACGGATATACATATTGGCGGTGGCTTCCTTACAAAAACGGTAGATGAAAAGGCACTTAATGCACTTGCAGCTATGATAACGAGGGAAAAGCCGGATATTGTTATTGCAACCGGTGACATAGCGTTCCCCGTACCGTATTCTGCAGGCACCTTTAACAACCAAAGCGGTGCTCTTGCCTTTGCAAATCTTATGGAGAGCCTTGGCGTTTACTGGAGCGTTACCTTTGGTAATCATGATGCAGAAGCCTACTCTTATTTTGACCGTGAGGCTATGGCAGAGTTTTATTCAAAAGAGGAATTTGAGCATTGCTTATTCCAGGCAGGTCCCAAGGATGCGGACGGCTACGGAAACCACGTAATAGAGGTTAAAAATTCAAAGGGAATTATAACCCAGGCATTGGTTTTAATTGATTCGCAGGCATACGTTGGCGATAATATAATTGAAAGCATTAAGGGCACCTACGATAATATTCATCCGAATCAGGTGGAATGGTACGAGGCAGAAATAAAAAGAATGAACGCTGAAAACTCAGAGGTAATAAAAGCGCTTCAGGGTGACGTAAACGGCGGTCTGTATGAGCAATATGCCCCTGTAAAAAGCCTTGCGTTTTTCCACATTCCGTTAGTAGAAATGGATGATGCCTGGAATGAGTTTAAAGAAAACGGCTACAAGGATACAAAGAACTTTAAATATACAGAGGGTATTATAGCTGAAACAGGCAGGCAGGTTTGCTGCGGCTATGGTGAGGATGACCTTTTTGAAAAAATGCTTGAGCTTGGCTCAACAAAGGCTATGTTTAACGGTCACGACCATGTTAACAGCACAACCTTTGAGTACAAAGGCATTGTTTTCAGCTACGGCTACAGCATTGACTATTTTGCATATTCGGGCATAGATAAGTTAGGCTCTCAAAGAGGCTGTACTATGATTACCTGCAAGCCTGACACAAGCTTTACTATTGAAAAGCATAATTATTATTCAGACAGATATAATTTAGAGGGCTTCACACGTGAAGAGGTTACAATGCAATACGAGGACGTGGAGTATCAGGTAATACCTGAGTGAGGAAAAAAGAGCTTTGTCCGTACGGCTGTGCAAGGCTCAGAATGACAGAAATGCCAATTCTTAATAAGTAATTTTCAGGTGAATGCGTTGGAAGAATTGAAAAGGACCTACGTTCCGTTTAAGGAATGGAAGGAAAAATCAAAGCAAATTGAATACACCGAGGAAACTCCGCTGCTTGCACCCGACGGCACGCTGCTTGTAAGCGGTTGGGCAAGAAAAAACGTGTTCTTATATAACAGAGATTACGTCAAAAAGGGACTTATCAGCAGAAAAGAGTGGGAGTTTTTCACCATTTTTGATGATGAAATGCAAATTCTTATAAGCTTCGCAAACATAAATATAGGCGGTTACGTAGCGGCAAAGCTTTTGAATTTAAAAACAGGTGAGGTAATTTGTGATTCCGTGCAATATTTTGCAGGCGCAAACAAGCACGTGCCTTGCTCCATACCGGATGCACCCTCCCGCTTTAAGGATAAAATAGGCAAAACAGAATTTGACTTTGACACCCGGGAAAACGAGCGTACTCTCAGCTACAAGGGAAAATATAAGGGTGAAGAGGTAGAGGTTTTTGCTCGTATGGAAATTATGGAGGGACTTCAGGCTCTTACAACTGTTTTTCCGTTCGATGAAGACAAAACAAAATATTTTATGACGACAAAGCAGCTTTGTATGCCGTGCGAGGGTAAATTCAGGGTTGGCAATTACGAGTACGAGTTTACCGGGGATAAGGCTTTTTGCTCCTTAGACTGGGGCAGGGTTAACACGGTGCATAAAATGGTGTGGTATTGGGGCAGCGGCAGTCAATACGTAACAGATGAAAACGGTGAAAAGCATCTTTTCGGCTTTGAAATAACCTGGGCAATAGGTAACGAGAGCAACGCAACGGAAACCTGTATTTTTTATGACGGAAAAATACATAAAATCGGCGCCGTGGACGTTGAAAAATTTCCAAAGGGCAGATTTATGGAGCCGTGGACGTTTATTTCGGAGGATGGCAGATTTAATATGACAATGGTGCCTACCTTAGATAATCACTCGGACGTAGATTTTAAGGTTGGCAGAATGAATTGCCACCAGGTGTACGGTGTGTGGAACGGAAGCGTAACGCTTGATGACGGCAAAAAGCTTCAAATTAAAGACCTTTTCACGTTTTGCGAATACGTTGAAAACAGATGGTAAATAAAAAAACGACCCTTGAGGCAACCTTCGTAAGGAAGGTGCGTCAAGGGTTTTTGTTTTTTAAGACAATAAATAGGCTTCATTTTCACGGGTTTCAAAGGTGATGATGTCGCCGTCTTTTTTGAAATTGACTTTTTCGTTGTCTGATTCGCGTGTCACAGCAGTAGCCTCGGGGAATTCAACGGAGCATTTTCTGCCCCTGAGGCTTTTAATTTTTAAATTTACAACCTTTTCATTTTTAAGCTCAGCAGAAACAAGAAAGGCGCCGTCTGCACGAAGATTTGTAAACGCAGCCGCAGAGCTTTTATTCCAGCAAGGGAAAAGACGAATTACACCCTCGTGACTTTGCATAAGCATTTCGTTAACGGTTGCAGGAATTGTTGTAAGGTGCTCTATACCGCCGCCGTAGTGTCTGAAAAGACCGTTAGGAAGCGCAAATTCCTTTATGTTTTGATGTATGCCCTCAATTAAAAATTCCGGGGCAACGCCAATTCTTGCACCTGCAGGCAGGTAAGAGTTAGAGCCGTTGTCATCGAGCCTTCTGTCGTTTATAAAATAAGTGTTTTTTGCAATTTTTAAAAGCTTTTCACCGGAAGAAAGTCCTATTTGAGAGGCAGGGTAAATGTGCTGAAGTCCAACGGTGTTGTCATTTCTCCAACGAATACCGAACTTTGCATACCTGAAGCACTTTTTACCCTTTTTAATAAACGTCGGAAAATCACTTAAATTTTCGCTTATTTCCTGCCAAACGGGGAGCTTTTCAGCGTTTAGACCAAGCTCCTTTGACATATCGTAAACAGCCTTGAACAGCATTTTCACAAGACCGAGTGAGAGTGTTGAGTTTATAGTGTTTACCTGACCTATGTGGGTAATATACCTGAATTTTTCTCCGCGGTAAAAAGGAATTTCGTGAGCGGCATCCTTTTTTATTAAGTATTTTCCGTTTTGTTTTACAAGGTAATCTTCCCAGAAGGCGGCAACGTTAAAAATGAAATCGTAATAATTTTTAAGTGCGTAGTCCTTGTCGTAGGTCGCATACCAGTGCATTATAGGGATTACGCAAGCGTAGGCAGCGTGGCTTTTTTGACCTAAGAAAAGCACACCGTGCTCTTTGCAATCTGCCTGACTGAAAACGTCGAGCGCTTTCGGGCCGAAGCTTACGGGCAGAGCGTAGCCTCTGCAGCCGAAAAAGCCTGCGAATTTTCTTGCATTTTCTTTCATTTCGTTAATCGGCACCATATAGCCGTCAAATAATTCGGGGTGGTTAGCCGAAAAAATGCAGTAATAGGGGGCTTCGTAGTTGTAATTCATGTGGTAGTCGCCCGCCCACGGGAAAAAGTCGTCTGTGATAAAGTTACCAAACAAGCCCGGCGGAAAGCCCTTGTTACCCATACACCCTGCAAGGTGATAAAGGCTTGAGTTGTAATATTTTTCAATTTCTTTATCCTCTAAGGTTATTTTAGAAGCGGCAAAGAATTTTTGCCATTTTTCTCGTGTTTTTGTTTTATCTGCATCATAGTCTGCATTTAACGCCATTTCCACGCTCTTTTTTTCGTGCTCATCAGCATCAAAACTTGATGCAACTGCAACACAGAAGCGTTTTGTATTAAAGTCAAGACCGCCTTTGTCGGTAAGCTCTCTTAGTGCAACGCTTACCGCAGTAGAAGGAGCAACGTCTTCACCCTCAAATTTACGCGTGTAGCAGGTCACGTTGCCTTCAGCAAATGCAGAATTGACAGAGGCGCAGGTATCGGGGAGCTTAATTGCTACGTCAGGCAGCTCGTTTTCAGACGGTGCCTTTAATTCAAAATAAATAATATTCTGAGGGGCAACAAAAAGCTCTGCTTCAATATTACCGAACTTACATTTTAATAATCCCTCGTCAAAATATTGCTTTATATTGTAATGCTCTAAATCTATATTTTTTATAACAATGCTGCCAACAGCCTTAATACCGCCGTCCAGGTGTGCGCCGTTTCTGAATTTCCAAAAATCGCACTTGGAAACGTGTATAACAAGGTTGTTTCCTTCCTGGTCGAAAACAACGCCAAGGTCACCGTTACCCGTCATAGCACCTGCAGGAATTTTGGAAACGTTTCCGTTCTCGTCGTAATTTATTGGTTTGCTTGTTATTTCGTTAAAATATACGTTCATTTTTATCACCACAAATATTATAATTCATTTTAAAGTATAGTCAAGAAAGGATTAAAAGCTTCTTAAAAAACAGCAAATAATGGTATGTTTTTATTGTATAACAATAGGCATTGTGGTAAAATGCAAGCAGAGGTGATTTTATGTTTTCTAAGAGCTACAATACGGAATTAAAAACATATTATAATAACGTGGATGATTTTAACCGTTACCCTAATGATATTATGGCTGAGTATAAGCAGTCTGTTGAAGAGGGGCTTGATATAGAAATGCATAAGGAGCTTTTTGAGTCTGTTTCCAAAATGGAAAACGGTGAAAAGAAGGTTCAAATGAGCGACCTGATTTTTGAAACGGTAATGGGCGCAGAGCTTAAAAAAGATTATAAATATAACGAGCCTAACGAGCTCTCAAAAATAAAGGAGCTTCGCAAGGAGCACAAGTTTTTACAACAAATGCCAAATGAGGCTACGCTTAAGGCAAAGCTTGTTGGCGCGTGGACGGGCAGAGCGTGTGGCTGCTTGCTTGGTAAGCCTTTAGAGGGAATAAGAAGCGACGAGCTTATTCCGCTTCTCAAGGAAACGGGTAACTATCCGCTTCACAGGTATTTGCTTAAAACAGATATTAAGGACGATATGCACTCACGCTACAAATTTTACCTTAAAAACAAGGCTTATGCAGATACGGTAGACGGTATGCCCGTGGATGACGACACAAACTACGTTGTGCTTGCTCAGAAAATTATAGAGGAATACGGACGTGATTTTGACACGACAAGCGTAGGCAAAGCGTGGCTTAAATATCAGTCGGTTTATTCTTATTTTACTGCCGAAAGAGTAGCCTTTATCAATTTAATAAATTGTTTAGAGCCGCCTGCAACGGCAATTTATAAAAACGTTTGCCGTGAATGGATAGGGGCACAAATAAGAGGCGATTACTTTGGCTACATAAACCCCGGCGCACCTGAGGCTGCTGCCGAAATGGCTTTTAAGGATGCATGCCTTTCACACGTTAAAAACGGTATTTATGGCGAAATGCTTGTTTCTGCTATGCTTTCCTGCGCAGCGGTAACAGAAAATATAGAGGATATTATTTTCGGAGGTCTCGCACAAATTCCTGCAACCTCAAGGCTTTACGAGGCTGTTATAAAAATTTATGACCTTTATAAATCGGGCGCGTCGTCAGACGAGGTGTTTGAATACATCCACTCTCAATATGACGAGCATACCGACCACGGCTGGTGCCACACAATTTCTAACGCTATGATTGTTATTGCAGCTTTGCTTTACGGTGAGGGAGATTTTGGCAGGTCAATTTGTATTGCCGTAGGAATGGCGTTTGATACAGACTGCAACGGTGCAACCGTCGGCTCAATTCTTGGTATGCGCGGCGGAATTGATTGCATAGACGATTACTGGAAAAAGCCTGTAAACAACAAAATTCACACGTCAATTTTCGGTGTGGGTACTGTGGATATTGAAAAGGCAGTGGAAAAAACACTTGAGCACATAGGATGAAAAAATGAAAACGTATAAAAAAATAATTATAATTTTAACGGGTATTGCAATTCTTGTGAGCGGCATTTATTTTAAGCAAGAATTTTTTCTGATGATACCATTATTTGTATCGCTTTTTGTTATGTCGTTTCAGTCAGAGGCGAATCGTATTGGCTCGCTTATAGGCGCAATAAATGCAATTATTTACACCGCGGCATATTTATATATGGGCGTTTACGTTTCAGCGGCATCTGCAATTTTTTTAAGTGTCCCTCTGCAGCTGGCAACGTTTTTTAACTGGAAAAAGAACGCATACAAAAAAACCGTTGTTTTTAAGAAAATGTCGGTAAAAGCAAGAATAATAGCTTTAGTAGCGCTTTTTGCTCTGTGGGGTTGTTCCTCTGGCGTGCTTGCCTATTTTAAATATGAATATGCAATTTTTGACACAATAACGTTTTTACTGAGCCTTGCGGTTTCCATTCTTACAATGCTTGCATTTATTGAATATACGTATCTTTGGATAGTGCAGGCGGTTACGGGATTAATAGTAAATATTCAAATGGTTATAAACGACCCCAAGGAAACAACCTATTTAATATACGGCGTGTATGCACTTTACTGTGTGATAATGGCGTTTATAAACGTACAAAAATTTTATAAAGAACAACAAAAATTAAAACAGATGGTTGAATAATCAACCATCTGTTTTAATTTTCCATTTGATTTGCATTACAACACACGGGTCGGCTTCGTTCTTTTCTTTTGCATAAAATACTGTAAGCAGCGTGCCGTCATAAAGCTCAACGGTTGATGGGTAGCCTATGTCGTCACTTACCGTGTTTTCATAAAGACGAATATCCTTTTCCCATGTTTTTCCGTTGTCGTTACTTAGCATTGCCATAATTCCAAAGGGCATTTTTCTTCTGCCGTAGGTGCAAAGCAGCTCGCCCGATTTTAGCTTTAAAATATGAGGTGGTGCGCCGCCGGTTTCGTCCAGAAGCATTTGCGGCTCCGACCACGTTTTACCCTTATCGTAGGAAACGCTTTGAAAAATTGTAAAAATACTGTCCGTTTCTGCTTCATCCTCACCGCGGATAAGGCAAAGCAGGCTGCCGTCGGAAAGCTCTGTAAGATGCGGCTCGCAAAGAACAACGTCCTTGTTTTTTAAGGTGATTTTACCAATGAATTCATTGCTTCCGCTAAAGGGGTCAATTTTATAAAGCTCAATGCCGGAATTGTAATTATTAAAATTATTGCCCGCCCAAAGAATTGTGCCGTCAGAAAGCTCAACGGGACCGTGGGGAGAGGTAACGGGGGATTTAAAAATTTCACAAAAGGTAGCACCGCCGTCAAGGCTTACACGAAAAAGAGAGCCTAAAAATTTTTCTTCCGCTTCCCTTGTAATTGTAGAAACGTAGCTTTGAATATATTCGTCGTCTTTGTTATGCTCTTTTTGCATTTTGGCGGAATTGTTAAAGGACGTAACAATTACACCGTTTTCAGCAAACGTGCAAATGCCCGCATCACGGTCGTCAAGCGGTGTATCAATTACGGGTACAGGCTCGCTGTAGCTGTCGCCGTTATCCGTACTAAAGGCAACCACGGCTTTTCCAAACGGACAAATATGCTCTACTCTGAAGCCCGAAGCACCCACCATAATTTTGTTGTTTTTTAAAAGCGCAACGGTAGGCCAGGCAAAATAATTGTGCCTGCTCTTCGGGTTAGACATTATTATTTTCGGCAAATCTAAAAGCTCAATTTTCATATTTATCACCCGAATTACTTTTTTTGTTACTGAAATATTCCAGCGGAGCTTTTCCCATTTCTCTTTTAAAAATTCTTGAAAAGTTGCTTGGGTCAAGTCCCGCGGCAGCGGCAGCTTCAGAAATACTGCAGTGCTCTTTTTCTATAAGGTCACACGCCTTGCGAATTCTTAAGGACATTAGATATTTGTGTGGCGAAACGGAGGTTTTTTCTTTAAAAAGAACAGAAAAATAGCTTCTTTCAAGCCCGATTTCCCGGGCAATTTCATCTACGCTGAGCTGTTCGTGATATTTAGCCTCCATTAAGCCTATGGCTGCTTCAATTCTGTTATCGTAAGCAGAGGGCTTTTTATTTTTAAGAAGCGTGCCTAAAAATTCATATACAAGGGCAGCCTCTCTGAGCGCCTTTCCGCTGTCAGTGCTGCTCCACTCAAGCACCATTTTTTTAAGAATGCCACAAAGCTCGTTAAACAAATCTGTTGGGGCAAAGGGTGAGCTTGAAGAAATACCGGCTTTTTTAAATATAAACCCAAGGTCTAAGCCGTCAATTGCACACCAATATCCCTTGCGGGGCTCATTTTTGTCTGCGGTATGAATTATAGTATCACCGGGAAAAAGAACGTAACAGTCACCGGGGGCTATAGGAAAGTCCTTGCCGTTAATTACAACGGAGCCGTAGCCCTCCACGCAGCATTCTATAATAAATACGTTACGTATAATCGGCCCGTAGCATTCACCCGGGAGCAAATTATATTCCTTTTCGCAGTAAAGCACGGCAGGTGCCCGCCTGCCAATATATGTATAAGTATTACTCATAAATAAACGCTCCCAACAAAATGACGAAAAAATCACACAAACAATACTTGAAAAATCCCTTGAATTATAGCATAATAATTCATAAAGAACAATATTTATAAAACAAATTGAGGAGAAGTTTTATGAAAAAGAAATTACAGGTTGCAAACATTGGTATGAAATTTGGTATGTGTCACGTTGAAGGTGCTTTAAGCTGCGAAAATGCCGAAATTGCAATAATTTGCGACAGTAACGAGGAAAATCTTCGCTTTGCAGGTGAACGCTACAATATTCCAAAGGAAAAATGGGTAACCGACTATATGGATATTGTTAATAATAAAGAAATTGACGTTGTAACGGTTGCAATTCCCGACCAGCAGCACAAAAAGGTTTCCTGCGATTTACTCCGTGCAGGCAAGCACGTGCTTTGCGAAAAGCCGCTTGCTTTAACCCGTGAGGATATAGAGGAAATTGTACAGGTTGCAGAAGAATCAAATGCAAAATTTATGGTAGGTCAGATTTGCCGCTTTACTCCTGCTTTTGAAAAAGCAAAGGAAATTATTGAAGCAGGCACTTTAGGCGAGCTTTATTTTATTGAATCAGAATATGCTCACGATTATATGTTAATTCAGGAGCCGTGGAGATGCGACCCACTTCGTCACGGTGTTATAGGCGGCGGTTGTCACGCAATTGACTTAATAAGATGGCTTGCAGGTGACCCGCAGGAGGTTTTTGCTTACGGTACACACAGACTTTTGCCGCACGTTACCTATGATGATGCAACGGTTGCTGTTATGAAATTCAACGAAAACCTTATGGGAAAGGTGTTTGTTTCAACAGGCTGCAAGCGTGACTACACAATGAGAACAGTAATTTACGGTACAAAGGGTACTCTTATTTGTGATAACACCTCACCGACAATGACACTCTTTACTGTTGATGAAAAGCAGGTTACAAAAGAGCCTGAAACAATTGAAATTGAGGTTAATAACCACAATGCAGTTAAGGAATTTGAGGTTTTTGCAGATGCAATTCTTAACGGCAAAAAGGTTTTAACAGATGCACGAGAGGGAGCAAAAACTGTTGCGGTGTGCCTTGCAATTGTTGAATCAGCAAAAACAGGCGAAAAGGTGAAGCCTGATTATGAGTTTTAAATAAAAGTGGGGGGAATTATGGAAAATCAAAATAGAGTAGCATTGTTAATTGATGCTGAAAATATTTCTTATAAATACATAACTACTATTTTCGATGAATTAAAAGAACTTGGTAGTGTAACAATAAGAAAAGTTTATGGCGATTTGTCAAACGAACAGACAAAACCATGGGTAGAACCTATTCAGAAGTATGCAATAACACCTGTTCAGCAATATCAGAATACAAAAGGTAAGAATTCTTCTGATATGGCACTTGTTATTGACGCGATGGATATTTTATATAATAACCCTGTTGAAGTTTTTTGCATTGCTTCAAGTGATAGTGATTTTACAAGACTTGCGTCAAGAATAAGACAAGAGGGTAAAATGGTTATAGGAATGGGCGAAAGCAAATCTTCTCAACCATATGTCAATGCATTCGATAGATTTCAATATTTGGACCTTATTGATGAAGAAAATGCAGAAGTGAGTGCTGAAAAGGAAATAACACCAATTAACGAAATCAAAAACGAAGTAATGGCATTTTTAGAGTCGAATGATGGCTATGTTGAAAATCTTTCTTTGGTAAAAAACAACCTTCAGAAGAAGTTTCCAGATTTTGATAGTCGTAACTATGGTTGCTCTAAATTCTCGAAATTTGTTGCACAGCTTTCAGATGAAGTAGAAGTTATAATAAATAATAATGTAAATATAGTAAGATTTAAGAATTCAAAAACAAGAAAAAATGTAGAAAAATTCGTAATAGATACAATATCATCCTCTAAAAAGAAGAGTCTTAATATAGGGGAGGTAAACAAAAAGGTAAAAGAAAAATATCCTGATTTCACACCGAAAGATTACGGATATAAACAAGTTAAGTTGTTTTTTACAAATATAAATGGTGTGAAGTTGGAAGATACTAACAATCTTGTTATAGAAACATCAAAAGGATAATAAAAAACGATAAAACAAAAATCCGATAGTTGATTTTTTTCAACTATCGGATTTATTTTTAATCTTTTATAAATTCTAAATAATTCTTCATCTGCTCATCTGTTACTCTGTAATCAGTTTTTGAGCAACACGGAACTGTTGGTATTCTGCCATCTGAATAATAGAACGGTGAGTCTCTGTCTTCTTCTAATTCTTTTCGTGTTTCTTCTAAATGGTAATCAGGAATATCGTAAGGAATACCACCATTTAAAACGGAACGATGACCTAAAATTGCAACCGAGGACATATTTATAGCAGAATAAATATCGTAAGGGAATTCGGGCTCTCTGTTTTCCTTTAAGCACTCAAGAAACATTCGTGCAACTATGTAGTCGCCGCCACCGTGACCGCTTTGCTTTATAAATTCCTCGTCCTTGTCGTTCCACTCAGGGTCATAAAGGTTAGTTTCCTCTTTACCAGCAGGAATTGACCAGCTATTATATCTTAACATAACCCTTTCGCCCATACCGCGAAGATTTTCAATTTGTCCCTCTGTACCACAAATTCTGTAAGAATTACTGTGAGCACCAAATCCACCGCAACCCGTAAATTTGAAAATAGAACCATCATCGTTAACGGTAGTGATAATTGCGGCTCTGTCTGCAACCTGACGTGCAGTCGCATTATCTGTAAATGGTTCAAAAACAGCATTTGCCGAAACTCTTTTTGGTGTAGCACCGGTTGCCCACATTATAGGAGCGAGTGAGTGTGTTACGTAGTAGGTTCGTGGCAAGTAGTGGCGCCAATGCTCAGGAAAATAGCAGTAGCCTTTTGTGAATTCTTTGTCAGCTATTGCCGGTGGGTGGTTATATTCTCCCTCTGCATAAAGAATTTTACCGAGAGTGCCCCCGTCACAAACGCGCTTCATTTCTCTGTTAAAAATCATTTGTGGGTAGTTTTCCGCAAGCATAAAAATTGAGTTCGATTTTTCATAAGCACGAATTAACTCGACACCCTCTGCTAATGTGGAATTGCTTATACATTCGCAAAAGACGTGAATATTTTTTTCAAAACATTTTATAGCAAATGGTGTGTGTTCGTGAAAATAGTTTGCAATTACAACTGCATCTAAAGCCTGCTCTAAAAATTCGTCAAAATCTTTAAAAACGGGTAATTCTTTATTGGATTCTGTAAATCCGAATTCTTTAAAGCCCCATTTTACTCTTTCTTCGTTATTTTCGCAAAGTGCAACAACCTCGCAATCATCTAAAAGCATAAAATTTTCCGCTATAGAAAGTCCGCGGCCTGCACCCAAAATACCAATTTTAAATTTTTTCATAAAATAATCACTCCGATAAGTTAAGTTTAGCAAAATGTGTTTTCGTAATCAATAGAGTTTTCATATTTTGTTGAACAAATCACCATGATTTGGTATAATAAACGTAAAGGGCTAATAATAAACCGAAATATAATTTTTTGGGGCTGCTGTTATGAAAATAGTTATTATTGGCGCGGGACACGGTGTACTGCAGGCGGCAAATGAAGCTTGAAAGGCTTTTTTACTAACAAAAAAGAGGTGCTGTTATGGAGAATTATGACTCCTTAAGAATTTTGTTTATCCGTCACGCGGAGACAAATTATGACAATTGGGAGGGCAGAGACCCGAGTGATGGCGAGCTTACGCCGTTTGGAGAAGAGCAATGCAATATTTTAGGTGAAAAATTAAAAAACGAAAAAATAGATGCATTTATTTCAAGCTCTCTGCTTCGTGCCTTCAAAACCTGTGTAGGGGTTTGTAAGGCACAGGGTAACGAGCCCGTAATAGAAATTTGCCCCGAAATTATTGAGTGCGGCTGTACACCCGGCTATTACGGTTGCAGCGAGGAGTATCTTAAAAAATATTATAAAAACACAAAAATGATGAAAAATCTTTTTGGTGCAGAAAAATATGAGTTCGGTTGCGAGAAAATTAAGGATAATAATTTAAGAGCACAAAAAATAGTTGATTACATAAAAGAGAATTATAAGTCAGGGCAAACCGTTGCTGTGTTCAGCCACCACGGAATGCTTGAGTATTTAATTCCGACAGCATTAGGAATAAAAACACGCGAATTTTACTTTGCACTTGACAATATCTCCGTTACCGAGGTTGATATTTGCGAGGACGGGAAAGCGGTGCTCAGAAGCGTGAACGCTTAAGGTATAACAAAATAAACAGTTGAAAAATATAAATTAAAATATTATAATAACCATATATTCCCAGTTGAAAGGAAAAAATTATGAAAAAAGTAATTTCCGCAATTTTAGCCGTTGTTTTAATTTTTGCTATGTGCGTGCCTGCATTTGCAGCAGAAAGCAAAAGCAGCTATAACGGCTTGCCTGTAATTATTGTAAGAGGTATAGATTTTGCAGGTCTTACCTACCCGGACGGCACAAAGGCGCTGCAGGTAGATGCCGGCAAAATAATCTCTACGCTTATGAGCTCTATGTTTATGAACAAGGGCAATTTAACAGACAGTATTCTTGATATTGCTAACGAGATTTTGTCACCGCTTGCTTGTGATGCAAACGGCAATTCTATTCAGGACGTTTCTATGGTGCAGTACCACGGCTCCATGGCAAATCACCCTGATTTTGTTGCAAATCTTCAAAACGGCGGTGAAGAGGGTATTGTAAAAACAGCTGTTGAAAAATACGGTGCGGAAAATACTTATTATTTTACCTATGACTGGCGCAAGCAGCCGAAGGATATTGCAACCGAATTAAACGAGTTTGTTGAGGATGCAAAAAGAACAACAGGCAAATCACAGGTTAACATTATTTGCGCTTCAATGGGCGGTATGGTTACAACTGCTTATTTTTACTATTTTGGTACAGAAAATATTAACTCTGCAGTTTTCCTTTCGGGCGCACAAAACGGCACCTACGTTTGCGGTGAAGCCTTAAACGGCAGAATTGTTTTTGAAAAAAAGGTGCTTCTTGATTTTATAAATGATGCAACAAACGGCAATTTTTTCTTAAAAATACTTTTGGGCGTTTTAGATTCTGTTGGCGTTATTAAAATGACGGTGGATTTTGCAAACAACCTTGTAGCAGATACGTTTGACGAAGCAAACGACAAGGTGCTCCGCGACTGCTTCGGCACGCTTTGCGGATTCTGGGCGCTTTGTCCCGACGAGGATTTTGACAGCGGTGTAGAAACCATTTTTGGCGGTCACGAGTCAGAGTATCCCGTGCTTTTAGAAAAAATAGCGGAAACTAAAAAATTCGTTTTCAGTACAGAGGAAACGCTTACAAATGCAAAAAACAACGGTGTTAAAATTTCGTTTGTTTCAAACTACAACGGCACACTTGCACCCGTTCACCCAAAGGCACACTACAACGGTGACGGTGTTTTAGAGTCAGAGCTTACCTCTAACTTTGCGGTTATAGCACCGCTTAAGCAAAAGCTTTCAGGTGCGCAAATATCAGCAGCAAACCCAAAATATCTTTCACCTGACGAGGTAATTGATGCAACACCTGCACTTTTCCCTGACAACACCTGGTTTGTAAAAAATGCTCCACACGTTGCGGCAGATTACAACACAGAATTCAGCGCATTTACTTTCACTCTTTTAGAAAGCGAAGTTCAACCGCATATTGATATGTTCAGCGAGTACCCGCAGTTTATGTCGGCAGACAGCGAGCTGAATTTAAGTCCGCTGGAGTAAAAATGAATTGAGAATTTCGGAAGTCCTTCGAACTTGAATAAAAAAATTCATATAAAAGAAAACATCCTATCATTTAAAGCTTGTGAAAAACTTAAAATGATAGGGTGTATTTATTTATATTCACTTAAATTACAATCAAATGCGAAGCGTTTCCACAACTCTCAATTCTTAATTTCACAAAGCGCGGAGCTTGTTGACTATATTAGACGGCTATGCTATAATCGATTTTATAAAGGGGTGTGGAGAATGACACAAGCAGAATTATTAAATTACATATTAGAAAAAGAGAAGCTAAAAAAGGAAGATTTAGCAAAGCTTTTAGGGATAAGCAAGAAAAATACAGAAAAAGCTTTTAGCAGAGAAACGCCACTCACCAAAAGACAAATTAAAAATATTTCTGAATTTATCGGTATTCCGGAAGAGGTAATAAAAAGCGGTGAAATAATTTTGCCCGATTTGCAAAACACGGGTGTAGTGTTTATTGATGAAGAGTTTGTAAAAAATCAAAACACAGAAAGATTTAAGAACTACATAAAAAACAGATTCAAAATACAATTTATAAGCTTGTTTTTGTTAAAATTATCTGTTTATTTTATTTTAATATTTTTTTCAATTTTTACAGGCTTCGCGTTCTATTCGGCATTTATTGAGAATATTGATAAAAGCACCGCGTTTTCAGCATTTTTCACGTTATTTCCATATCTGTTGGGTTTTGCATCAATTGTACCAATGTTTAAAGTAATTAAAAAGGTAAATTTTAATGAAGTTAAGCGAGTAAAAATATATTATTATTTTATAATTGTTGCTAATTTAATATCTTTAATAAGTTTTGTTGCTTTAAACGCAAACAACTGGGCATTTTTTGGTATAGGTTTGTTTTTCACCTTGATTCCGTTACTGTTTTTAATTTTAGAAAAAAACAAGAAAATAGACGAAAAGCAAATTAAAATATTATCTACTGTTTTAATGTTTGCGAGATTTATTGTAGGTTATGAGTTTGTCCCGGATTACCCAACAAAAGACCGTGAATTCTATTTTTTGTTTGCTTTCATGGGTTTAAATATAACATTGCTTGCCGCTCACATTTGTTACTGGGTAATAAAGGATTTTGTTAAAATGTCAAATAACTTCCAGATGCTCAATAACAAAAAATGCTTTAAAAAGAGAAAAATAATGCGTTCTCTTGTTTCAGTGTTGCTTGTAACAACACTTGTTGCAGGTGGAGTTCATTTTGAAAAATTAATTACTATAAAAGTGGCAATAAAAAATGTTTTTGATAATAAGGAAAGTGAATTTACATTTGAAAAATATCTGGAGTATAATAAGAAAAACATTGAGTTTACAGAAGAAGATGAAACAATAACCGTTGAAATGGGTGAATTTACCTATAAAATTCCGGCGGAGCTTATAGAAAAAACAAATAAAGAGATAGAAAAAACTGAAGTTTTAACTTATAAAAACGGAGAAGAAACAATAAGGGTAGTTTCTACCTACCAACAAATGGATAAACCATTTCCTGATATGTTTAATTATGATACAAGTATTTCAAATTCTTTTGAGACAGAGGAAGATGATTTTTTTGCAGATTCAAAAGCCATAGGTATGTCTAAATTTGGTGAAATGGTTAAAAATGTGCTTGTAGAAAAATATGGTTTTTACCCTACAAACTACTACGAAAGCAAAAAATTGAGCGGATTGATTGATTTTGATGATATAAATTATTGGGATAAACAAGAGGCTCACGCTTTTGTAGTTTTGGGCATATTTTATGCAGTTGCTCCGCCGGTATATAATGAATCATATTTTTATGAAACAGAAGAAATTGAAGGTTTTGTTGATATTCTTATAAATACGAATGAAGAAACTAACGAAATCAGTTATAGTTATATCTTTAATTTTAATAAATGTGATTCAGATTGGCTTGATTATAGAGTGATAATTCGATTACCCGAAGAGGTTGCTTCAACCGACCTTGCGTATAAAATTATAAATTCCGTAGAAATTAAAGAGCAGGAGGCTAAACAGTGAAATATCAAATGAACATTTTTATTACCGAAGAAGAATACATAAAATTTAATGAGTTTGTTGTGTTCAAATCTTTTTATAGTAAAGCAACAGGCAGATTTTTCAAATATTTGCCGGTAATATTTTCTATAGTAACCACAATTTTATTTTATTTAATTTTTGGTATGAATTGGTTTAGTAATCTCTACTGCATTGCTTCGGTGATTGAAATAATAGTGCATTTTTTCAGAATTGATAAATACACAAGAAAGGTAGTAGTAAAAAGCCTTAAATTTTCAAAAAAACAGGGTAAGCTACCTTATGATTCTGAAATGGTACTTGAATTTTATGATGATAAAATAATAGAGATATCAAAAAGTAGCAAAACAGAGCTTTTATATTCTGCAATAGAACGAGTAAGCGTTTTAAAAGATGGTACTATTTATTTGCATCAGAATCAGGCGATGGCAAATATTATTCCGGCAATAATATTTAATTCAGGTATAAATTACAACGAATTTTTAGAGTTTATTAAAAGTAAATGTAGCGTAATTGATTATTTTGAGAAATAAGTTATAAGTGTGCAAGTGGCAAGTAGTTGTCAAGAAATAGCAATCAGGTTCACGAAAACACATCCTATCATTTTGGGTTAGTATTAACTTTAAATGATAGGATTTTTTATTTTTACTAATAACTAGCAACTAGCCACACTAGCCACTTGCATACTAAATCACTTGACAAACCAACACTAAAAAGATATATTATATACTACTAAAAATTAAGAAAGAAGAAGCAAAATGACGTATTACATAGGGCAAGCGCTCGGAATTTTAGCAATTGCTATGACAATTCTTATGTTCCAGCTAAAAAACAAAACACACATGCTTTTTGTAAATATAATATCAAATGCAGCAGTTGCAATAAACGTCTTATTTATAAAAAACGAATTCAACTCAGGTGTAATTATTTGTTTAATAGCTATTGTGCAAATAATAGTTTCTCATATTCACGACAAAAAGGGGACAGAGGTTACACTCGTTGAAAAAATAGTCTTTTTAGTTCTTTATATTGTCGGCGGATTAGTGGGCTTAACAGGGCCAAAAGAGATTCTTCCTATTATCGCGGCAATTTTTTATATGCTTGCAATGTTCCAGAAAAATCCACAGAGAATACGCTATATTTTACTTGGCAATATGTCAGCGTGGGTAATTTATTTTATTTCACCGTTCTCGACCTCAATTTTTGCACAAATAGCAGGAATTATTTCATCAGTCATAGGCATTTTAAGATACAGAAAAACAAAAACAGAATAAAACAAAACCCGAGAAAGAAACGTAAACTTCTTTTTCGGGTTCTATTTTTTAATTTATTATACTACCTATAAGATTTACAAATTTTGCAGAAACTTTTTGTAAAAATGTATCTGCACTGTTTTCATCTGCTATAAATTTTATATCATCAGAGGTTTCAGCCGGTGCAAAGCGTATATGGTCAAGAGAAAGCTCTGAAACTCCGTTTCCTGAAAAACAGAATTCTATATTTTTTATTTCGCTTAATTTTTCGTTATTATAAACAACGCCACATTCATTCCCGCGTAAATTGAGCTTTGTTAAATCAAGAGTTATTTTGTGCCACTCTTTATCGGCAGGAATTGTAAAATCATTATCTTTGCTGCCAAGAATCTGAGGAGTGTAACTTATAAAAGAGTTTTTAATAAAGTTAACACCTTCAAAAGTAATTTCTTCATCACTATTGTTTTTTACATAAAAACAAAGAATTCCGTAGTTACTGTAATTGGTTTCTACATCGTTAAAGCTTACTTCTTTTTTCTTATCCTCATAGGTCAAAAGTGGTTTTACTGAAAACTCTTCGTTTTGTGATTCAATAGCCAGACCGTTTTCACCTGAAAATGCACTTTCTTTAGAAAAAGAAATTTCAGCATTTTCACTTGCCCAGGAATCATAAAATCCTGAAAATAAATCACTGTCATTATGCCACACAGTTTTGCTGTTGCAGTTAGTCCAAACAGCTTCTTTCCAATATTTGGTTGAGTAGCCTTTGTCTGTAACAAACGGAGAAACAGGAAAAAGTTTTTTGCCGTTTTCACTTGAATAAAGATTTGCTGTTTCTGATGTTACACTATAAGCGTACGAAACAGCTTTAGGAGCTTTAACAAGGTCGCTCCATACAGCAACGGTATTTTTATTTACAATTTTTGCCTCTGCTTCAACAAAAACGCCTGTTTCATCGCAAACAGCAAAACCCAAAAGATTATTACCGTCACATAAAAGTTCGTCACCGACATTTTTAAGTGTAACATAAACTGTGTTATCCTTAATTTCAGTCGAGTTAACGTATGAAAGAGTATAAGTTTCCCGTTTTCCGTAAACAAGCCCTAAAGCTGCCACACCCATTCTTTCGCCAATATCTTTTTTAGGTTCAGGATGAATACAACCAACCTCAGCGAAAAATGTAGGAGTTATATCATAGGCAGCGATAACTGCTCTGCTTTTAGGCTCCTTTTCCTGAAATTCTGTAAAGCCTATATTTCTTTCGATTAAATCAGGAGCGCTATCAGCATAAATATATGGTGCTAATTGTGTATAAACAATTGGCATAAGTTCATCTTTGAATCCGAAAAGTTTACTGTAGGTTCTGTGAAGAGTATTTAAAGAATCAAAATAAAATTCGGAATCAAGACCGAGCATTATGTCAGATTCGCCCTGATACCATATTAAACCTGAAACGCTGAAATTATTAAGCGGAGCAATTCTCAGGTTGTAGTTAAGTGTTAAATCTCTATAAATATCCTGTGTAGTGCCCCAAGAGGCTTTATCTATATATAATCCGGTTTCTGTGAGAGTGTTTTTGATTTTCTCATTTCCATCTATTGCTTCTCTTGAAAGCCAGGTTGCAATAGGTGTACCACCTAACGGTGCATTAATAATACCAATAGGTACATTTAATTCGTTGAGCATTTTGTTTGCAAAAAAGTAACCCACAGCAGACATTCCGGCTACATTTTCGCTATCACCTGTTATCCATGAAGCGCCTTTTACATCCTTTTGTGGAGTGTAGGGGAGTGTTTCATAATAACATTTACCATCAATTGCAGTATCATAGGTTGGCATAATCATTGAACGGATATATGGTGACGCTCTGAAAGTACTTATATCCGCCATGGCTCTTATTGTTTTTTCCTGACCTAAAGGGTACTGCATATTACTCTGACCACCTGCAATCCAGAGTTCACCAAAGAGTACGTTTTTAAGCGTTTTAAATTCTTTTCCGTTTGATTTAACTATAATTGAATATTTTTCAAAGCTTCCCTTGGGGGCTAAAAACTCAACAGAGAAGCTGTTGTTTTCAGCCTTTGAAGAAGAGGAAAGAATTTTCTCATTTTTACTGTTATAAATTTCAATTTCAATTTTACTTCCGCTGGTAGCGGTACCGGAAATTTTTGATATTGCATTTTGTCGGAAAAGCATATTATCTGAATACATATCGTAAAGGGTTGCTTTTGTATCGGAAGCAAAAGCCGGGGTACTTACAGACCCAAGTAAAATTGATGCAATAAGAAAAGAAAAAATGCGTTTTTTCATAATCAGAAGTCCCCCTTGAATAAGTGAGAGGTGTCGTTAATAAATTCAAAAACTATGTCGCCATATTTGTTGGTGCCTTTTTTATAGATTGTGACTTTTGTAACGCCTGTGTTTTTAAAGTCTAAATCATATAAAGGGCACTTTTTTTTGTAACCCATTAAAGAAAATACCAAATAAGTTATAAACGCCGCGTGGCTTACTACGGCAATTTTTTCACCCTGCTTTTGGTGCATTTTTATGTAGTGAAGCGCCTTTTCTGCTCTTTCAAATAAATCTGCCTCGTCACGTGTGCTGTTGTAGTAAAAAAGTGATTTTGCAGGGTCAACGTCCTCTGCTAAAACAGCATTTTTATTTATTTTGTGTATTTCGGTAAAAGAGGAGTGGCTGTACTCCTCGGAAACGCCTGCCTCGGTTAAGTAGGGTAACACAAAAAGAGGTTTTTCGGTAGGCTGCTTTTTTATAATTTCTGTTGCCGTTTCTACCGCTCTTAACAGCGCGCTTGAGTAAACTGCATCAAAAGCTGTGTCATTAAACCGTTCTCCGCACAAAGCTGCCTGCTTTTTGCCAAGCGGTGTAAGGCGCGGGTCGTGAAGCTCCATAGGGGAAAGCCCCTCTGTATTTCGTTCAATATTTCCTTGGCTTTGACCGTGTCGTATTAAATAAAGCTCAAGCTCTACAATTGATTTTTGTTGTTCCATAACATTATTCCTTTATAAGCTTAATTGTTTTTATTTCCCACGGACGAAATTCTAATTTGCCCTCTGTAACAGGCTTCAGGTTGTTACCAAGTAAATCTGTTTCCGCAATGATTTTACCAAGCTGTGTACTTATTTCTGCATAAGAATTATTGTCAGAATAATTACAGAATCTTGCTAAAATATAATCGTTTTCGGGATAAAGTGCAGTTAAAATTATTTCCTTGTTTACAGTTTTTACAGTAAGGAATGAGGTTTTGTTCATCTTGCCGTTGCCCTTATTGCAGAAAGCTGCAACAGGCGGCTGAACATAGCAAAGAGCCTCTTTGTGTAAGTCAACGTTTGTCATTTCAGAGTGGAACGGCATAATAGCAAATTCATTTTCAAAAACCCCCTCTAAAATGCGAGTACCACACATATATTCATTTGAATAAATAAGTGGAATTAAAAGATGATTTCCGTTTAGGGCAGCGCCCATACAGCCCTTGTTAAAAACAGCAAGACCGTTTTCATTGTCGCGGAGACAAAGCCAGTAAATTCCGTGAAAATATGTGGTGTTATTAAAGGATTCTTCTTTTGGTACTTCGGTATCTATAAGAATATCGTCATTTGGGTACCAGTATTTTTCGGTTTTTCTTAAGGCACCGTTCCATTCAGAAATAGAGTAAGGCAAATCGCGGAACATTTTGCGGTCGCTACTTAAATTAACGTTGAGTGAAAGGCAAAGCTTATCCTCGTGGTGGTGACCGTTAAGGGTAAAAGGAACAGGTCGCCCTTGGGTTACGTCTGTTCTTCCAATAAGCTCGTTGTTCATTGTAAAGCGAGCTTTGCAGTCAATTCTTTTTGAGTTACCTGCCATAGACATAGAAAATTCAAAAGGAATACCGCCGATTTCACCTTTTTGTGTTGCAACAGCAGAATTATTTGATGCTTCAACGTGCCAGTGACCTTTTGACGCAAGGTCAACACCGTTTATGTTGCCTGTGAAAAGCTCACCTGTATTGTTACCAAAAATAATTTTATCAGTGGCAATATCCTTAATATATGCAACACCGTTTTCGTTTAATTTAATTTTGTAGCAAGGGGTGGTAAGCTCGCCGCTTTCTTTGTTATAAAAGAATAATTTGTCATTGGAAAAATCAGCATTTTTCAGTGTGAATTGCTTTATGGTAAACGGAGAGAGTGTTGCAAGGAACTTGAGCGTCTTTTTACCATTTTTGTCGGTTATTTCGCATTCGAGCTTTTTATCACCATCAAAAATTGCAACGTTACTTTCTACAGGAATTTCCATATACTCACAAACGTCGAACGAGTGATGGTTTATAACAATAACCGAATCGCTGTTTTTATTGGCAAAAATTTCTTTTATAAATTCAAGTGAATTATCCTTTACGTATTGTGAAGCGTTTAATGAGGTGGGAATAAATCTGCGCGAAAGGTCTAAAAGGCCGCAAATTGTAACGTCGTGGTGCTCTGCCGCAAGTATGTATTTCCACGCTTCTTCACTTTTTTCTTCAAGCGATTTACCACCGAGCAAGCAAGAAAAAGCATTAAGCCTTTCGGCTTCAACTATATTTACTTCACCTTGACGGCATCCGTTAAAAATCTCATTACCGCAATACCCCCAAGGCATTTGCACACAAAAATCGTTGTCGGTTGTGCGGTATTCATCAACCGGTTCACCATAAATAGACGGAATATCCTCAAGCAGAGCGTATTCATAGTCATCGTGCTTTTCAATTTCGGCGGTAAGTTCTTCAATAGGCTGAGTTAAATCATCGTATCTTGAAGCTAAAAGGGGTGAGTACTTTTTGAACATTTCTCTGAAATCCTCAAGGGAATAAAGGTCAGAATCAACCGGCCAGCGAGACAAAATCCAGTTATCAACAGTAGTACAGTTGTAGCCTCTGCCTTGCTTATGGTAGGTAGGCACTGCCGGAATTTCCGTTCCGTCTTTGCCTATCCATTTACCCCAGGCACTATCGTAGGTTTTCGGGTAACCGTAACCCATAACGTGAGAGCGCAAAAGCGCCGCCTTGTAGCCGCAAAGTGAAATGAGCTGGGGGGTCTGGTTGTTTAAAGCAAATTCTGAAATTGCATAAACATCCGGGGTTTTGTTAAAGTATTTAAGGTTAGTTCTTACTGCATAAGAGAGTTGACGGGCATTTGATTCGTCATTTATTGTAAGCGACAACGGTTGGCCATAAGTGGTAGCACCAAGACCAACTCTGTCGGGATATTTTTCAAGTAATTTTTGAGCTAATTCAACAACCTCTTTGTCGCACTTTGAAAATTCATCAAATGTAAACGATTCATAATCAAGTCCGATTCTTAATTTAGGATATTTCTCGAGCCAGTTAAATAATTTTAAAAGGCGTGGCTTTACTTCATCCTTCCAGAGAACGTAGCCACCGTGGTCATAAGTTAAAATATAAAGCTTTTGATCATTCAAAAAATCACCCCGAAAAAAGTATATATACATTATATCATTTTATAAAAGAAATTAAATAATTACTTCTTACAAAATTTGTTATAAATATATAGTTAATTTGCAAAATAAATGCTCCGGAAGCAAAACTGCTCCGGAGCATTTATTAAACTTTTTTCGGCTTGAATTTTTTTATAATAATTATACCGCCAACTATGAATGCAACTCCTATAAGAATATGAAAGAAGGAGAAAACAACCGCGGCACCAGCTATGGAATCAGTAAAATCGAATTGGAAAAAGGGTGCTATGGAAAAAACGCAGGTTATAATTCTGTAAATACCAAAAATTATTAAAAGCACCCCTGAAAGCCACCCGTGTTTTTTAAAAAAAGTACCGGATTTATGCGAAACATTGTCTACGCATGAGTCAATTTTGTCTGCATATTTGTCAAGAACAGAAATGCTCGGTTGTTCATTTTGTTGAACAAATTCGGCAGTATTCTCGTCTAAAAGAAAATCAACCGTTACGTTAAAGGTGTCTGCCAGGGCTTTGAGCTTTGTAATTTCCGGCAGTGCGTCTCCCGTTTCCCATTTGCTGACCGCCTGGCGCGAAACACCAATTTTTTCTGCCAGCTCCTCTTGCGAAAGGCCGTTCTTTTTTCGGTATAAAGTTATTTTTTCATAAAGCTTCATAAAAATCCCCCTTGCGTGATTTATTCACTGTAGAAAATATATCACATAAGGAGATTCTTTTCAATAAAGTTTAGTTGGAAATTACGCAACCACCGGTTGCGGGGTCGGGTTTGTAACCACGATTTTTATAATCTTGAAAATAGCTGCTACAAATGCTAAAATAAATGCGGTTAAATATGTTTGTAAGGAGTGAATTCTTGTGTGGAAATTTATCAGAATATTTGTTTCCGGCTTTATAGCAATTGAAACCCTTTTGGGAAATATTGTAAATGGTGTTGCAATAAAAGAAGCAGCCGTGGTTGAGCCTGCTACGGGTGAATATTCACAGTACGTTGACCTTTTTGTAGGTACAGGCGGCACACCGTGGACTTGCGGCATGCTCAGCCCTGCGGCGTGCGCCCCCTTTGGTGCAGTAAGACTTGGCCCGGACACCTCGTTTGTTGGCGGCGCATTTGTTATGAAAACAAATACGTCAGGCTATTATTATGAAAACAGGCATATACGCGGCTTCAGTCACTCAAGACTTTCGGGAACAGGCGCAACAGATTATGGTATTTTCAGGGTTACGCCTGCCGTAAGCAATAAGAAAGCGGGTGTAATTCCGTTTTCGCATAAAGACGAGGTCGCTTCTGTGGGTTACTATGCGGTTTATTTAAAAACGCTTGGCTGTCTTGCAGAAATGACCGCAGATGAGCACACAGGCGTTCACAGATACACGTTCAACCACTCAAAGGATGCAAGACTTTCTTTTGACGTTACAAGTGCCGCAGGAAATAACAGCTGTACCGGCGGCTTTGCTTCTTTTGATGAAGAATCGGGAATTCTTACGGGCGGTGCAGTTCTTTGGGCAGTTTTTTCCGAAAGATATGAGGGGTTACCCGTATATTTTGCAGCAAAGGCAAATAAAGAAATAAAATCTTGCACAATTACGGGTGACGAAACAAATCTTATTGCCGATTTGAATTTTGGGTCACTTAAAAATGAGAGCGTAGAGCTGAAGGTAGGTATAAGCTTTGTAAGCGTTGAAAATGCAATGCTTAACCTGGAGGAAGAAACAAAAGACCTTGATTTTGACAAGGTAAGAGAAAAAACTCTCGCAAATTGGGAAAAGCATCTTTCTGCCATTAAAATTACAAGTGAAGATGAAGAAATAAAGAAAAATTTTTACACCGCTCTTTACCACACAATGATAATGCCTACAAATTTCACCGATTTGAACGGAGAATATCTTGGCTTTGACAAAAAGGCGCATACTGCAGAGGGCTATACCTACAGAACGGATATGTCCTTGTGGGATACCTGCCGCAATACTCATTCTTTATATACGCTCATAGAGCCCGAGGTGCAGAATGACTGTCTTAAAAGTCTTGTGGAAATGGCACAGACCGGCGGTGCGCTTCCTCGTTGGCCTATGGGTGCAGGCTATGCAGGCTCAATGATTGGTGACCCTGCGAATATTGTTATCACAGAAAGCTATCTTAAAAATTACAGAGCTTTTGACGTGGAAACCGCCTATGAATATATGAAAAAATCCTCTGACAGCCGAATGGAAAAGGCAGGCAGAGAATATGCAGACGCGTATAATGAGTATGGCTACGTCCCGAATGATATTGAAGGCGTTGACGATACGGTAAGCCATACACTTGAGTATTCGTGGTACGACGGTGCGCTTGCAGCTCTTGCTGCGGAATTAGGTAAACCGGAGGATGCAAAGAAATACGCGGAAAAATCAATGTATTATAAAAATATTTTTGATGCAGAAACAAAGTATTTCAGAGCAAAGAATGCAGACGGCAGCTTTGACAGCAACTTTAATCCGAATATAAATTCATATTTTGGCTTAGGCTTTCTTGACAAGTACGTAGGGTGCTATTGTGAGGGTAGTGCACAGCATTGGCGTTATAGCGCAATGCACGATATTAACGGAATGCTTGAGCTTTTCGGCTCAGAGGAATATTTTGTTTCAGAGCTTGAAGGGTTTATGGAGTCAGCCGCCCCAAAAAGAGCAAACTGGAATCCGGGTGCAGGCTACTGGATTGGTAATCAGCACGATATACATACACCGTACCTTTTTGCAAACGCAGGCAGAAGCGACCTTACGCAAAAATGGGTGCGTTGGACACTTAAAAACCGTTTCAGTACAGATATTGACGGACTTGACGGTAATGATGACGGCGGTACAGTAAGTGCGTGGTACGTTTTTTCAGCTATGGGATTTTACCCGTTAGCCGGTACAGATAAATATTGGCTGGGCTCACCTAATCTTGATAGCGCTGAAATAACTTTACCAAACGGAAAAACACTTGAAATAACCGCCGTGAATCAGAGTGACGAAAACGTTTACGTAGAAACGGTTACTCTTAACGGCAAGGAAATAAAAGATATATATATTTCTCACGAGGAGCTTATGAAAGGCGGCGTGCTTGTTTTTACAATGAGCTCTGAGAGTAAATAAAAAACAGTCATAGAGGCACCCTCCGCAAGGAAGGTGCCTCATTTGTGTTCACAAAAGGTGAGGGTATTGTAACTTTAGTTGTGTATGTAATCAATACGAAGGATTGCAAAGATACACGCTCACACCTTTTGGGTGATTACATTCGCCTCGCGGCGATTACATACCAATCCTTCGGATTGGATAAAAAAAGAGCCTCGCTATTGCGAAGCTCTTTTTTGGTGCGAGAGACGGGACTTGAAGGGCTGGAAACCCTAAAACTCCCTAAAAATCAAGGATTGATTTAAAGGAAGAAAGTCTGCCCTTAAAGTTGTTTAAATATTCTTACAACACCCAAAAAACTCAAAACCAATTCCCTAAAAATGCCTGAATTTTAAGCGAAAATTTGCACTTTTCCCTTGTGTTTTATGGGTTTTTCTATGCGAGAGATGGGATTTTGGAAAGCGAGGGAATATGGGCGGAAAAAGACCCCAATTTTAAAAAATTGAGGTCTACAAAATTTAATGATATATTTGTAGAAAATAGTATCAAAAGTATTTTTATTCCGTTTTACTATGATAATTAGCTCTTTCTTGCTTTTAATAATATATTTTTTTTAAGTGACTCTACTTTTTCTTTTGAAATATCTCCTAATATGAAGATGTCTAATGTATTTGATGTAAAGTCAACCATTTTATTGATCAAGGATTTATTGTCAGATGCTAAAAAGGATATCCGACTATCTTTGTCAATAATTCTAATTGCGCCTCTAATATCATCAGGAAATTTATCAAGAGAGCAATCCTCCGCTCTAAGATGTGAGGGAATTGATTCCAAATTAACTTTTGATTCTACAAATCCAATGTAATTGGGATCTATATCTATCTCTTCAGCCAACTCTTTTTGCATGTTTTGTATTAGCCATTTTGTAAGCATATACACAGAATCATTCACAGGGGTTGCAATAGAACTAGCCGCAGCTTTGGGGATGATATCAGTCATAGTAATAACATGTGTTGGTTTTTTTCTTTGTTTAAGACATTCCCATAATGTTCTTATGTATAAATCAGATGTATTATTGCAAGAATTCTCGAGTGTTTGCCACATATAATCATCTGTATATTCGTAAAATTCTTGAGTTCCAATTAAAGAAACGATATCATCATATGTTTTGTAAGGTGTTTGGGTAGTAGATAAAACTTTATATTCCAAAGCTTTTGCAATAGCTTCAAAAGAAGTAGATGTTTTATGCTGAACGACTTGTGTATAATGGAAGTATCTAGCCATAAGAAAATGCTCTATAGCATGTTGTCCTCGTATGTCGAAAACAACTAATTCAATAGTTTCATTAGTACCATTATCTCGATGTAATTCACATTTTTCTATTCGTATTTGTCTTAGAATATATTCAAGTTCAACATTGCCGAAAGAAACACCAGCTTGTCTAGAATCTCTTAATAGATAATCTAATCTATCTGCGTCAAGGCTAGAATGTAGGAGCTGCGCATAAACAGGTTTTGCTTGAGTGTCACCTATAATAATTTGTCCAATTTCTTCTGGAGAGATGTTTTCTTCCTCAAGAATTTTTTTGATTTCAGGATCATTTTTTATTACTTCTGCTCCCATATGTTCGTGATCTTTTGCTTTTCTTTTTTTAAAATTAGCAATATCACTAAGCAACAAAGTGTTATCTTCTAAGTTTTCTATGCCATCTACCATAGCATTGGTGGTTTTTTGGTTATCAATATAGCTGTATACACTTTCTGTCAAATGAGAAAAAGGAAAATGTCCTACATCGTGTAACAGTGCAGCGATACGAACTTTCCTAACATCATCAATTGAAAAACACACATCATCGTTTGGGTTAGTGCCATACTTGCGGTATAAATGATCGCACATTTTCCCCATTATGCACAACACTCCTAATGAGTGAACAAAGCGAGAATGCTCTCCGCTAGGAAAAACATATGAAGAAAAACCCATTTGGCGAATTCTACGCAATCTTTGCATAGCCTTTGTGTCAAGAAGACGCACTTCAGTCTTGGAGAGATTAATACAACCGTATATAGGATCGTTTATAATTTTATAATTAAATTCAGAGGCGTATCGATCAGACAAGAAAACACCTCCTGATTATTTAGTGGACTTAAAAGTGGTATATGATTCGAAACCTGATTGTATTTGTTTTTCTGAAAACTGAGGTTTGGTTTCTTTTATTTTACTTACTGACGCTTTCTTTGTATTGTATCCACGTTTATACCAATAAGCAATTGAGGCAATTAATTCATACCACTGTACAACACTAATTTCTAACTGTTTGTCTTCAATATCTTTTTCTAAAGCGTTGACTTTTTGTATCATAGTTGCATAAGGTTCCTTAAGTGAATTGTTTTCTATTGATTCACATCCCTCAGGTATAATTTGATATGCAACTGTTGTTAAATCTGTGGAATACGGTCCATGGATATACCAACTATATCCATATCCCAAAGGTAATCCGATATCTTGGGCTAAATAAATTTTTTTCTGCAATAAAATCCTATCACTGATTGTTTCTATGGAATAACAATTTAAATCTCTTATTGCTACTGCTGTAGCAATGTGCGAACTATTCATAGCCACACCTCCGCATAATTAGTATATATTAAATGTGTAAAAAATGCAACAATCAATACTATTTTTAAGAAAAATTTTAAAGTTTTATATATTAATGTGTTGCATAGGGTTACTTTCGATAATTAATGATAAAATAATTTTTATATTCCATTCCATCATACCCTATCAAATTTTCTTGTGAGAAAACGAATCCCGTATCCTCTAAAGCTTTTATTCTTTCTTTTGCTTCAGGTATAGCTTTGGTTGCTATTTTATCACAATCAAACAATTCAAATGTTGGCTCAATGATTAAAGAAAGTATGTTTTCTATATCTGTTGCATTTTCATAGTCACTTCTTAAATCAAGACGGAGCAAACCGCAATCTGTAAAATAATCGTTTGAATCTCTATGAAACAATTCTATTGTTCCAATGGCTTCACTAATGTTCTTATCAATAACAGACCAACGGACAAAACCCCGTCTGCTATATTCCCAGAGCCAATATTTTATTGCTTCTTTCATTCTGTTTTCTGTGGTGTAGTAAAAATCATCACCGCCACAGTTGTCGCTGTTGAAGAAAGGAACAGATTTTTTATCGGAGTAAACTTTTAATAAATCTTTGTAATCGTCCTCGATTACAAGCCGTAAAAAATATTTTTCATTCTCGAATTGTGGACAAATTTTATATACATTACGCATAACGATACCTTCTCTTGGAACATTTGTTCGATGTAATTATAACACAAAAATACTAAAAGTCAACCTAGTTGCAAAAATTTAACCGACTACTCAATGTAATGATAGTCGGTATTATTTCAAAATTATAAATTATAATTTCTTTTTAAGTTTTTCTATACGTGAAATACAATCTTCTGTATTCCAGCCTTCCGCAAGAGCTTGCTCGGTTATTTTTAAAGCATCAGCAAAATGTTTTTCTTTTTCATAAATTATTGCTAGCTGTTTATAACCTGTGTGACTAGGTAAAGAATCTTCATTGTATTCTTTTAGAAATTCTCTTTTTGCTTCGTTAGATATAGCAATTTGGTTTTGGCAACAAAACACAGCTTTATCAAGAGCCATCGGATCGTTGTTACGATTAGAGTAGAACAATCTAATTCCGCTTAAGTAAAAGAAGTGTTTATCTAAAATATTCGTATTGTTTGTTAAGTACTTTTCGCCTTTTAAATATATCTTTTTTCCAATAGGATAATTTTCTTTGTCTTTAAACCAACAAGACAATGTTCCTAAAAATGAAACAACTGATGCAGAAGAATAAGAAATGTCGCCCTCATCAATTAACGTGGTTGACATTAAAGGCTTATACATATTGCGAATTATATTGCGTTCTTCTTGAGATAATTCATTTAACCACCATTCTGTTAAGTTGTAATATTTAATTTCACCACCAACTTTTGGTTGCTTTTTAAATAAATTAAAAGCCATTGTATCACCGCCAACATTTCTTATCAGTATAACATAATATTTAGAAATATTCAAATCCGTTTGCCGAAGGTAACTTTCCAAGATTACCCCTTCACTATTCACTATTACTTCTTACCTGCACCAAAAATCGACAAGTTTAGTGAAGAGTGAATAGTTAATAGTGAAAAAGTAAAAATCGACATCCTTCTTTTGAAGAATGTCGATTTTTGGTGCGAGAGACGGGACTTGAAGGCAGTGCTCTAAAAAAAGAAAAGAAAAATCTAACAATTTTACACTTAGGAAAGTACTGATGAAAAATACACGAACGCTTCTTATTTTTAGTGCTTTTCATAGTGCGAGTGACATTGAGGTGTCCTGAATTTTAGTGTAATGTTTCTATCTCTGCAAAAACAGTTGTACTCAACAACTGACTGTTTTTGGAAGAGTAATTATTTCATCCAATTTAGCAATCTCTTGCTGTTGCCTATTTGCATAAGCATGAGCGTAAGTACCTAAAGTCATAGTAATATCTTCGTGTCCCAAAGCCTTTTGAATTACCTTAGGATTAGCACCATTGTCTATCAAAAGAGAGGCAAAGGTATGCCTAAGCTTATGAAGTGATTTATATGGTATTCCGTAGTCGCTTTCCATTCTATACATAAATCTTTCGTAGTGAATACTGATTCCGTCAGGTCTGTATGCTTCTCCGTTAGGCTTTGAAATCACATAGCCTTGGTCTAAGAAATCTTTGCCAAATTTCAATTTGTTGGTTTTGTATTTTAATCTTTCTTTTCGGAGAATTTCGGCAAGTGAATTTGGAATTGGTATCACTCTGTTTCCTGCCTTGGTCTTAGGTGATTTTCTTGTTTCTTCACCATCAACCACAACTCTTGTTTCTACTATATTCAATTCAGGATTTTCTGTATCAATATTTACATTTTCCCATTTTAGTCCAGCCATTTCCCCACGTCTCAACCCTGAAAGTGAACCAAGAGCGATTATCAAATGAGAAATATTATCGTCTTTTGACAACTCCAAAAGCTTATTTAATTGCTCTATAGTGTATGCTTCAATTGGTGGTGTGTTCTTAGGGGGAAGTTTTATATGTTCTGTTGGATTGCAATGTGGTTTTATGATGTCTTCTGATATTGCTGAATTGTATATCGAATGAAGAAACATCAAATAACTGCGTACTGTTTTGGGGCTTGTATTATCAGAAAGAGTATTGACCCAATTTTGTACCATTCTTCTTGTGATGTCTTTGAGTTTATATTTACCGAAAACTTTTCTTATGCAGTATGGCTTACCACTTTCGTACAATTTTCTGTAGTTTGAGGTCGTTGTAGGACTCAAAAATTTAGTGTACGTAGGAAAATAGACTGTTTCTGTGAACTTTTCAAGTGTGATTTCTTTTGCACTCACAAATTCACCTGTTGCAAGGTCTATTTCAACCTGTCTCTTGAAAGCATCCACAACGTTTTTAGGTGTCCCCACGGGGAATGTTTTTGATTTTCTTCTTCTTTCACCCATCAAAGGTGGTAGTTCGTACATCACCTTATATTTTTTGTTTTTTCCTTCACCGATTATTTCAATATGAGCCATTTCATAGTTTCCTCCTTTCAAATGAATAATATATATTCAAATTTCACTTGTTTTCATTTTTATTTGTAGCAATTTTTAGTGCAAAAATTTTTCCATTTGTGGTATCTCTTTTTCCAAGTTTTTTATCGTCTTTTTCACTGTGCTTTACTGCTCAAAATCACTTTTTTCCATATTTCCATTTTTCCAAACACAAAAGAGAGACATTTTATTTTTTTGAACAAAATTCAAAGATTTTTGCAATTTTTCTATGTTCCGATGTTTTTTCAACGAAATTCAAAGTTTTTTTATTTTTCAATTATTACAGTTGTTTTCATTTGCTTCTTCTGTTTCTTCATAAATTGGTGATATTTTTACGAATTTAGAGAATGTTTCACCGATTGATGATGTTCTGTCTTTCAATGTGAATTTTATCATTGTGTTGACAAAATCATCGGTGTTTACAACATCTGAGTCTTCAACAAAACACCTTGCAAATTTATCAAACAAAACACTATTGATGGGCATACTGATATTTAAAATTTCATCGGATGTGTCATCAACCTCTATTTTTAACCAAAGGTATTTCATATCCGTTGAAACACTTGTTTCAATTATTGTACCTGAATACTCTCCCTCGGGAAGAAGTCCTGTTAATTTTTGTAACGGAATATTCATCATATTTTCTCCTTTCTTTATACTATTGCAATATTCATTTCAAAACATTGCTGAATAGGCAAACCTTTTTGAAGTTTTAGCCTTTTATATGGTCTGTCTTTACCTGCTATTAGATGACCATTACTTTTCCAACCTTCGTATATTGTTTTAGGACTTTCAAAACCATTTTTCGAAAGAATTTCCTCAACAACTGACCTAAGAATTGTCAATTTCATATGCGAAGGTTTTGATGGCAATGGTGAGACAACACCATATATGGATTCTCCATTGTATGTGTGCGTTGAATTACTCTTTTTTTCATAGAAAAAGCGAGTATTGTTTCTTGTTACGAATTGCAAGACACACTCTAAAGCCTTTTCTGAAATATCTGATTCTGAAATGACAGATTGTTCAATTGAAAGTAATTGTTCAATGTGATTTTTAATATCATAGTCCCAACCGAAACACTTTTTGGCATAAAATGATGCCAAAAGAATTACTCCAAGTTTTGAGAGTATTCTGTCTGTGAGTTCTCCTTCTGTAAGCTCGGATTGTTTATGAAGATTTTTAAGATGTGCTACACAACAATTGTAATCGTTGATAGTATCGTCAATTTTATTATTCACTATAAACTCTGCAAATTTTATTCCTGCATATCCATAATTTTGAAATACACATTTTTTGATGTTATCTGAATTTTCTGCACTATTTGTCAATGGGAAATTTAACTCAAAAATACGAGTACGTAAACCATTTGGAGCAGAACTATCAACAATTGAAAACTCCGAGGTGCAAACCACACAAGAGTTGAATGTCTTTTGCTCTTTTAAGCTTCCATCGGGATTTTCTCTTTTTTTATCACTTCCTAATGCAATTTGGTATAGAATTTCTCTAAAAAACTTTCTGTCGCAAGAAGCAGCTTCATCAAAACAAACTGTATGACAGTTGGATTTTGAAGCAAAACCGATTATTGCATTTTTTGTACTGTTCATTGAAACAATCATACCCTTTTCAAGTTCAGGATTGCCAAATATACTTGCTATAAGCATTGCGGCAGTTGTTTTTCCTTTGCTCGAGCTATTGCAGAAATTAAAAACAAGACATCCTAAGTCCATATAGTGATTTAAGTATCCAAGAAGTATGCTTGCAAATCCAATTGAAAGACAAAGTTCAAGATTAGTGTTCTTTTTAACTTCTTGTTCTACCATTTCAAGCCACATCTCAAGAGAGCCCTTTGGTGTCAAATCCAAACTTCCTACATAGTCACTGGTGTATTCTGTTGTTGAAATCACTTTACTTGTAAGAAAGGTAGGGGGAACTGTTTTCCAATCCCATCCAAGCGTATCGTGAACATTTTTAATTGGAGCAGAAAAAGCTGAATTGCTCAAATATTCAAGCAAAACTTTGTTATTACTCTCGTTGAAAACACAACCATATTTCAAAAGTTCTCTGCATCCTTGCGTTGTCAAGATTGTGCTATCGAGAATGACAGAAACATATTCTTTTCCATTGTATATTTCAATGTTATAGGTTCTTTCATTAGAACTTGAGTTTTGATAGCAATAAAGTATTTTTACATATGTGCTAACAACCTGAATTGAATATGAATTTTCAGTTTTTTCTTTTTTGAGTTTCAAAACCCATTTATTTGTAAGAATGAAACCATCCTTTGAAATTTTGCAATATTCTGAGTATTCCTCAGTAGTAATATTTATGGGTTTGAATCCTGTGACGATATTATCAAGTAAATCTTGTTTACTGTTATGAAGTCTTATTTCCATAACGATTACCTCCAAATTTTTTATTTGACTAACAAGAAAATCGGTTTTTTCTTGCTTGTCAACTACATTATACATAAATTTTGCACAAATGCAAGCGTGCGGTTTTGTGTATATTGTACAACTTGCACAAATGTTTTTTCGGCAGTACTTCCCTGCCGAAAATACTTTTTTCACTTTTTGGAAGATTTTTTTCTTTCGTACGTTTGGGCAGTCAAGTCCTGCCGAAAAGGAAAAATTGGACAGATAAGTTAGTTTCAGTGGTGCCGAAAAATTCTACGTTTTTCACAAAAAATTTTAGCCACTAATGGTGCAGAGTCCCCCAAAAAGGACTCTGCTTCAATTAGTGGCGTATGCATTTTACAAAATTCAAATTTTCTTTTATGCTTTTTCAGGAATTTCAAGCATTTTAGGTGTTATGGTTATTTCTTTCAATTTCCATTTATCACTATTTGCCCTTATTCCCAAGAAAAGAGGGTGTGCAAAATCAACATCTATTGTGTCATTGGATGTTGTGATATGAAAAGCTTTTGCTTTAGGATTGTGTTTCTTGAATATGTTCAAAACTTCTGCTTTTGTACGTTGACAAGCAAAGGATGTTGCCATGGAGTTTCCCCAAGCGATTATAAATTTGTACCCCTCAAAGTGTTTATCACTAATTATGGATTCAATGTATTGCAAGTTGTCAACATCAACCTGTAGTCCCTTAGCACTCAATTTGCCATCAACCACCATTGAGAAAAGATTGATTATTCTCAACTCACACAGTCCCATTTCTTGCATATGTGAAACAAGATGGTTTAGCGTAGAGTCAGAAGCAAAAAGATTGCTTTTGTTCCGAGTGGGGTATAAGGAGATGAGACATCCTTTTTCACCTTCAACGCCTTCCAATCTTTTTATAAGTTCGTATGTGTGTTTTCCATCATCTGATGTTATAAGTTCTGTATGTACTGTTGCTTTAATTGTATTCATTTTTGCAATCCTCCAATAGTTTCTTGAAAAATATCTTTTTTCCAATTAAATTGATACATCTGTCGTTATCCAAAACAATCAAACCATTATAGTAATCGTTTCGAACTTCATCAATGTATTCAAATCGTTTCTCATTCAATGGTGACGATAATCCCATTTGTTTGTATGAGTTAAAATCGAATTCGGATTCAATAAAGAAAATAGCTCCAAATCGTTCAATAGAACAATCGGAACTACAAATTTCTTCGTATTCAGTTATTATATGATTAAATAGGCTTTTCAGGTATGGATATATTTTCTCATCTGTTATTCTCTCTAAGTCATCACTATTTGCTATTTTTATCACAATTTATCACCTTTTTCTGTATAGCTGATTTACCTGAATACAAAGTTATAGCACAAACCCCTCCTGAAATGAAGGCTTCGACTATTGCTGTTGTTATTGTTAGAAAAGTAAACATTTAAACCATCCTTTCGTTTAGTTGTTAATAATTTTATCTGCAACTATCAACATTGCAAATGTAGTAACGAATCCACCTAAAAAGTATTTCATAATGTTTCACTCCTTTCGAAAATTTTTTGAGTAATCGAACTCTCTGCAAAAAAGATTTTAGCTTGATTTTCATTAGTACAAATTATTTGTGTAATATTCAGTGTGGATTTATCATCTGTAATGAGTCCAAGATTTATAAAATATTTAGCGTTTGATATAATCGTTTTATCCAATTCGTTATCATTTTCTAAAACAAAAATGCTACCAAAATTTGAAAGGTTATCACAATCAAATCTTAGTAGCATTTCTTTTAAATAATCATCAATATAGCTCTTGAAAACGCAAGGAATATCAGGTTTGTTTAATTTCTGAATATCAGTCTTGCAATTTATAGTAATCATTTTAACACTCCTTGATAATAAAAACAGTGCAAATGCCAAGAAAAGCATTTGCACGGGTTGATGTTAATGAAAATTTTCATCAACAAATTATTCTTCATCAGAGTAATAGTAAATCTCATCAATTATACATCGACAAGAAAGTAAAATTCCATCAATAGGCTTCTACTTTTCCTCTACCTCCACATTCTGGACAAGTATGAAAGCCGCTACCACCACAAGCAGGACAATCATCATCTGCAGCCCTAGGTCCTACACCACCAGTACAATCACACTCAACACGACCTGAACCACCACAATAGAAACAATTTTCGTATTCCATTATCTTCACCTCTTTTCGTTATTATTTATCACAATTAGTATGACTAATCAAAACACTGAGCTCTCTTTCTGAACAACCATACTTTTTGTCAATTGTTTTAGGGTTTTTCACTATATTCTTTAACAGTTCTTTATAAATATCCTAATGCTAGTTAGGTTTAGTCTCACTTAAAACCCCCCAACAATTTTTTAGGATTTTTTGATATTATCTATTATTCTGTCAACATCTTTTTTTGCTTTCTCTTGACCTTTTTCTTGCTTTTCAATTTTCTTTAAAACATCTTTTCTGCCTTGTTTTCTAGCTTCAGCCTTTATGTTTCCGTAGTTTGGAGGGCTACTAAAAAGTATTTTCAATATAAAAAATGGCATTAAAATAAAAGATTTCAAAAAGGGTTCATATTTTACTTTACTATAAATGAAAGCCACTATAATCCAGACTAAAATTAAATAAATTATATAATGCATAAAACATACCCCTTACTTTGCACTATTATCAATATTATTTTTTAACAATTTGCGAACAGTACGCTCACTGTAGTTGTATTTAGTAGCGATTTTGTTGATTGAGGCAGATGTGCCATCATACGTTTTAATAGCTTCTTGTAACACAAATTCTTTTGAGAAAAGCTTTGTCGGGAAGTTTATCTGACTTCCAGCAAAGTGTTTATATATTTTTACTGTGTTATCAAATCCGATAAGTTCACTCATTGTTTCATAAACGCCATTAAGAACAGGTTCAGTATTTTTGCTCATACTATACCTCCCACTATTATTTCTTAATTATAAATGTTTAAAAAGCATTTTCCACTGCCTTTTTCCACGCGTTTTTCCAAAGACGGTTTTTAAGCTTTGATTTGACAACTATTTTTGTAATGTTTTTTTGTAATGTTTTTTATTTAATATCAGTCAAATCGGAAGATGAAAAAGAAAACAGGCAGTCAAGCTTCAATGCTCAACTGCCTGTTTGAATTTTTATATCTTGAACAAAACTTTCTATTGTTTCTTCAGCTCCTGAGTGCCGAAAAGTGCCATTTGAGTGCCGAGAATGATTATTTTGTCCTTAGGGAAGTCCTTGCGAAAAGCACATATGATTTGAAAGTTTGATTTGCAAAATCCCTTGATTTTAAAAGGTTCAATCGCATTTTGACAAGGAAAAGACAAAGAAAAAAGACCTTGGTGAAATAACCAAGGTCTTGGTGCGAGAGACGGGACTTGAACCCGTACGGGATTACCACACGCCCCTCAAACGTGCGCGTCTGCCGATTCCGCCACTCTCGCAAGTGCTTAAATAATATAACACCAATTTCTTTATTTGTCAACATATTTTTTGAAAAAAATATATTTTTCTTTTGGTGTAGGAAAATTGCTTAATTTTCTTTTGTTTTATTGACATTACAGTGCAATAGTTATATACTTTCTCTGTTATTTTTTTGAACTCTCAAAAGGAGCTGTAATATGAAGGTAAAACGAATTTTAATGTCCGTGCTCGGTGTTATTGTGGGCGGTATAAGTGTCGGCTTTTTTAAGCTGGCGGCTTTTGGTGTTGACCCGTTTCAGTCGTTTATGAGCGGCATGGAAAAGCTTATTCCCATTGATTTTGGCACGCTTTACGTAATAGTGAACGCCTGTCTTTTGCTTTTTGCACTTATTTTTGATAAGCACTACATAAATATTGCAACAATGGTAAATTTATTTTTATTAGGCTACGTTGTAGATTTTTCTCACAATACGTTGCTTGCAATTTTCCCCGAAGCCTCTATGGTAGTAAGAATTATCTGCTTTGTTTTCGGCTTTGTTGTATTGTGCTTTGCTTCATCTCTTTATATGACCGCAGACCTCGGCGTTTCCACCTACGATGCAATTGCCCTTATTCTTACAAACAAATGGAAGCTGGGCAAATTTAAATACATAAGAATAGCAACCGATTTAGTTTGCGTTGTTTTGGGCGCAGGGCTTTTTTTGCTTGGCAAGGGTGCCTTAAAGGATATTCCTGCATTTATTGGCGCAGGTACAATTCTTACGGCATTCTTTATGGGTCCGCTTATAGATTTCTTTAACAGAAAAGTAGCTGTTCCGTTGCTCAACAAATCTAAAAAAGACAAAAATGCGAACGAATAATTCGTTCACATTTTTATTTTTTCACTTACAGATATTGCTAATGCAATTTTTAAAATATCGGGAATTATAAACGGCAGCACGCACACCGCAATTGCAGTGGTTACCGGGATTGTTTCACCGTTATGTGCGAAAAACAAAATATACCACAGCGTGCCCAAAAAATAACAAACAATAAGCCCTGCGAGCGCGGAAAGCGTTTTTGCTATTTTTCTCGGTTTTTTACGAAGAAGAAAATCAACAAGCCAAAAAGCAAGGGCGGAAAAAATAAAGCCGAAAATATAGCCGCCGCTTACGTTTAGCAAGGCGCCAACGCCACCGTTAAAGCCGGAAAAAACCGGGAGGCCAATAATACCGAGCAAAATGTAAATTATAACGGAAGCAAGACCTTTTTTTGCGCCAAGCACACAAAAGCACAAAAAAACGCCGAAGGTTTGAAGCGTAAACGGAATTGCGGCAGGAATGGTAATAAGTGAGCAAATTACAATAATTGCGCTGAAAAGTGCAATTAAAACTAACGCTTTTATTTTTTTGTTGTTCATTTTCTCACCGCCTTAAGCTACTTTGAAAATACGACTATAATTATTATAGCGATTATTGTTAGTCGAAACAGTGTAATTTTACACTGTTTCAACTAACAAATCTTATATTTGGTATCGTATTTTCTTTAAAAATTCGACTAATTACAGTCATTATAATAAATACTACAC
>JAZNET010000037.1:0-15147 GCA_045588735.1 Acutalibacteraceae bacterium
AAAACTGCTTGAAAAATATAAATACCCCTATCTTTCAATAGACCATCTAAAAATGGGTTTAATTCGTAGCGGCAACACAGAACTTACCCCTATGGATGATAATGAATTAACCGAATACTTGTGGCCGATTGTTCGTGAAATGGTTAAAACTGCTATCGAAAACAAGCAGAACTTAATTGTCGAAGGTTGCTATATTCCATTCGATTGGCAGAAAGACTTTGACGCCAACTATCTTGAAAGCATCAAATATTACTGTCTGGTAATGAGTGAGGAGTATATCAGAAACCACTTTGCCGACATAAAGAAATATGCAAACGTCATTGAAAACCGTTTGGATGATGAATGGTGCACAATGGAGAGTGTGTTGGAAGACAATGCAGAAATCTTTAAACTGGCCAAGGTGCATAATGCGAATTACATCCTTATCGATGACAAATATGAAATCAACATTGATTTATAACAACAAATTCCAATTTGTTGAACAGCGCTGCCACACTACTTTTGGTCGTTTTCACCCCCACTTACACTACTTTTAGTCGCTCTTTCGCACGAAAAAAGTAACTTTTGTCTACCAAAAGTTACTTCTTTTTTTATCCAAGCCGCAGGCTTGGCATATCATCACGCGTCAGCGTGTATATCATCAGCTCCTTTGGAACTGTATATCATCACGGCAAAGCCGTGTATAATTCCCCCTGCGACTTGATGAGATGCAACACTTCGTGTTGATGATATCCAATTCCTACGGAATTGATGATATACAAGGCTTCGCCTTGATTTGTTCCATCAAAAGTAGTATAATTCTCTTGAAAGGAGTGATTATATGTCGAAAAACTATTTGCTTATATATTCTGAGCAAATTGCAACAGAAATAGAATTGCTTTGTCAGAACATAAAAGCGCCTTCTAACACTCTTTTTCAAATTTGTAAAAGTTCAAGCAGTATTTATGCAAATATACGTGAAGCAAATTATGGGCAGAGTAAAGCGGATATGCTTTCAAAATTTGAAATTGCTCTTAAGGAATGTAGCGAAACCGAAGGTTGGTTGCGTTTATTGTTCAATACGAATGCGATTGATGAAGATATCTATAAAAATCACAGAAATCTTTGCGGTCGTATCAGGCGAATGTTGATTTCAAGCTGTAAAACCTTAAAGGAGAATGTGAAATGAAAAGATATTCTTCCCGAGCAGTAAAGTTCCTCGCTATCATTTCTCTGGCTTGTGGCGCAGTGTTTTTGACAGGTATCGTTCTTCTCTTGCTTAAAATAGAAAATATTGGTTTGTCGATTGGCCTTACAGTAGGAAGTGGATTGTTAGCCATCTTATTCCTTTCTTGCTTTTTTGCAGAAAAAAGCAGGTACATAACGATAGATGACAAAAAAATTGTATTGCCAAGGGGTGCAAATATAAACGAGAAAATCTCTTTTAGTAGAACTATTATTAACACAAATGAAATCCGCTCAATTAAGAGTGAGTTACACAAAGGTGATGGAATTATTGCAGCAGATACTTTTTTTCACACCTTGACGTTAAAAGACGGAACAAAAATCACAGTTACTCTTTATGCTTACGGCAAAGATGCGGAAAAAGAAATTTTAGAAACAATCAGGAAAAATGTTGTATGATTTTCGGACCTTTTCGCTTTTCTTTGCTTATTTACGCACCGTTATACTGTTCATTCGCAATAAAAAAGTCCCTTTTGTCTACCAACAAAAGGGACTTTTTGAGTGATGCGTTCCGTAAGGAATGTGGTGCGCACTGCGGGCGTGAGGGGTACACTTGACCTCAACAATAATTGCTATTTAATAAATTTTGTGCTACAATAAAAAAAGTATATACTATCGCCGCAAAGGAGCAAAAAATGGAAATTACAGGTGCAATTTTTGATTTTGACGGAACTGTTTTTGATTCCATGCATATTTGGAAGGGTGTAAAATTCAAGTTTTTTGATAAAATCGGTTTGATTCTTTCCGAAAAGGATAAAGAGGAATTTGCAGGGCTTTTTCTTTTAGATTCAATTGAGCTCGCAAAGAAAAAGTTTGAAATAAAAATGACGGATGATGAGCTTTTTAAGTCGTTTTTTGAGCTTATAGCAGGAAGATATTTAACAGAAACCGAGCCCAAGAACGATATAGTAGATTTTTTGGAAAAGCTTAAGGCAAAGGGCGTTAAAATGGGCATTGCAACGGCAACAAACGAGGCTGCGCTTGAGGCTGTGCTTGAAAAGTATAATATGCGCGACTATTTTTCGTGTATTTATTCAACCTATACCGTAGGCGCCTCCAAAACAGAGCCTACCGTTTACAACACCGTGCTTGAGTGCCTTGGCACCGACAAGGCTACCACGTGGGTTTTTGAGGATGCTTTATATGCTGCAAAAACAGCAAAGGCTCACGGCTATAACGTTGTAGGAATTTATGATGAAAGTGAGCCTGAGGCAGAGGCTCTCAAAAGGCTTGTAGACCAATATATTTATAATTACGATGAGCTTGATATCTAAATTTTAACATTTTTTTGATAGATTATTTTTGCTTTTTGTGTTACTATATATGAGGTGTGAAAAAGAAAAAAGTAGGTAAAGGTAAATGAAAAAAGTAAAAAAAGAAAAGAAAAAAAGCAAAGTGATTTTAAAGGTGCTTGGCGTTATAGCCGCCTTTTTTGCGGTAGTTATAGTGCTAACAGTTTTGCTTGATGCGAGCGCAAGAGATAAAAATATAGAGCACGCAAAAAGCTTTGAAACAGTACAAATAGAAAATCAGCTTGTGCCTACAAAGGATGAAAACGGTTACTGGACTTTTACAACGGATGAGGAATTCAAGGTGATGCAATTAACCGACGTACATATTGGCGGCGGCTACCTTTCAAAAGAAAAGGATGCTATGGCGCTTAACGCGGTTGCAGCAATGGTTAAGGCAGAAAAGCCCGACCTTGTAATTGCAACGGGTGATATTGCCTATCCTGTGCCGTTTTCTTCAGGTTCCTTTAACAACCTTTCGGGTGCAAGAATATTTGCATCACTTATGGAGCAGCTTGGTGTTTATTGGGTAATTACCTACGGTAATCACGATACGGAAATGTACAGCTATTACGACCGTGCGGAGATTTCAGATTTTTATGAAAACAGCGGCTTTAAGTATTGCCTTTTCCAAAGCGGTCCGGAGGATATTGACGGCTACGGAAACAGTATTATAAACGTTAAAAATTCAAAGGGTGTAATTACACAGGCGTTTGTTCTTATGGACACTCACTCCTACACAGATGGCGACTATTTTGGTGCTATGTGGAAATACGACAGTGTTCATGAAAATCAAATTGAGTGGTACAGAGAAACCATTACAAAGCTTAACGCGTACAACAAAAAAGTGACCGGTGACGAAAACGCAGTTGCAAAATCTACTGCATTTTTACACATACCGCCAACAGAATATTTGGATGCCTGGTGCGAGTACGTAGATAACGGCTTTAAGGATACCGAAAACGTAAAATATTTTTACGGTGTAGCGGGTGAATCTGAAAAGGTTGTTTACTGCAGCACTTACGAGGAAAATCTTTTTGAAACAATGCTTGAATTGGGCTCTACAAAGGGTATTTTCTGCGGTCACGACCACTTGAATAACTTTTCTGTTGAATACAAGGGGATTCGCCTTACCTACGGTAAAAGTATAGATTACCTTGCTTACGTTGGTATTCATAAAATAGGCACACAGCGTGGCTGTACCATGATTACGTATTCACCTGACGGTACCTTTACCTGCAAGCCGGAAAGTTATTATCAGGATAAGTACGTTCCTCAGTACGAGAAGGAAGAGGTTACCATGCAGGATATTGTGAATCAGCAAGAGATTCCGGCAGAATACAGAGATTAACAAAAAACCGTTTTAAATAGCAAAAATCCTATCGCGAAGCGGTAGGATTTTACTGTATGAGGTGCTGATATGATAGCAGAAATTAAAAAAAGAGGACTTCCCGAATTAAAAGGCAGGGAAGAAATGCTTGAGGTTTTGCAGCAGGAGGAGTACGGCAGAATGATTCTGCCGCCGGAAAAAATAAGCTTTACCGTGGCAGAGGAGGTTGTTCCGAGGTTTTGTGCAGGCAAAGCCACTTTGAACAGAATAATTGCCGACTGTGTTATTGAGGGTAAGGAGTTTTCATTTCCTTTTTACGTTGCACTGCCAACCAAGAAGGGGAAGCATCCGTTTTTTGTGCACGTAAATTTCCGCGGGGATATGCCTGACAGATTTCAACCAACAGAGGAGCTTATAGACAGCGGCTTTGCGGTTTTAACAGTTTGCCATAACGACGTCACAAAGGATAATAACGACTTTCTTGACGGGCTTTCGGGTGTGCTTTACCCCGACGGAAAAAGAGGGGCAAGCGACCCGGGAAAAATAAATATGTGGGCGTGGGCGGCAAGCCGTGTTTTAGACTACGCTGTAACTCAGAGTGACGTGCTTGATTTAGAAAAGAGTGTAGTTTGCGGTCATTCGCGCTTAGGCAAAACTGCTCTTGTTGCGGCTGCATTTGACGAAAGATTTAAGTACTGCTATTCTAACGATTCGGGCTGCGGCGGTGCAGCAATAGCACGAAAAAATACAGGTGAAGCAATAGAAAATATTTGCGAGAGCTTTTATTACTGGTTTTGCGAAAATTATAAAAAATACATAAATAACGAAGAGATTATGCCCTTTGACCAGCATTACCTTGTAGCGAGCATTGCACCGAGAAGGGTGCTTGTCGGCAGCGCCTCTGAGGATGCGTGGGCAGACCCTGTATCCGAGCAGCTTTGCTGCTTTGCGGCATCACCCGCATTTAAAAACGGCTTTGTGTGTGACGACAGAGTTGCAAAAGCAGACGAAGAATTTTTCGAGGGTGATATAGGCTACCACAAAAGGAACGGTACACATTATTTCAGCCGTGAGGACTGGGCAAGGCTTATTCGGTTTGTAGAGAAAAAAAGCAATTAAAAAAGCAGTCTTGTGGCACCCTCCGTAAGGAAGGTGCCACAGATATATTCGTGCTTCACCCTATATAGACAAACGGAGACATCTTCTTTACGAAGTGTCTCCGTTTCAATTGTCTTTTTTATTTCGCAACAATATTTATAATTTTGCCCGGAACGTAGATTTCTTTAATAATCTGCTTTCCGTCTAACATTTCCTGAACCTTTTCGTCTGCCTTAGCAGCTGCAATAGCTGTTGCAGAGTCAGCATCCTTTGCAATTGTAACCGTTGCGCGGAGCTTACCGCAAATTTGTACGGGTACCTCAATGGTAGAGTCAACCGTTTTAGCCTCGTCATAAGAAACCCAAGGTGTAACAGCTAACATTCCGCCGAAGCCCATAACCTCCCAAAGCTCTTCGGAAACGTGAGGTACAAACGGGTTTACTAAAATAAGGAAGGTTCTTAACTCACCCTTTGTAATAGAGCCCTTGTCGTAAATTTCGTTAAGAAGAGACATAAGCGAAGCAATTGCGGTGTTGTACTTCATATTTTCAATATCGTCAGAAACCTTTTTAATTGTCTTGTGGAAGGATACCTCTAATTCCTTTGAATAGTCGTCGCCGTCCGCAACAATTTCCTGAAGATTCCAGATTCTGTCTACAAAACGCTTACAGCCCTTAACGCTTGTTTCAGACCAAGGAGCAGCTTTTTCGTAGTCACCCATAAAGAGTACGTAAGAACGAAGCACGTCTGCACCGAATTGGTCAACAACCTCGTTAGGGTCAACAACGTTACCCTTAGACTTACTCATTTTTTCACCGTCAGGGCCTAAAATAAGACCTTGAGCTGTTCTCTTTGCGTAAGGCTCTGCTGTCGGAACAACGCCTAAATCGTAAAGGAATTTGTGCCAGAAGCGTGAGTAAATTAAGTGACGTGTAACGTGCTCCATACCGCCGTTGTACCAGTCAACCTGACCCCAGTATTTAAGCTTTTCTTCACTTGCAAGTGCTTCTGTGTTTTTAGGGTCAATGTATCTTAAGAAATACCAGGAAGAGCCTGCCCATTGCGGCATTGTATCGGTTTCGCGCTTTGCTTTGCCGCCGCACTTAGGACAGCTGCAATTTACGTATTCTTCAATTTCCGCAAGCGGGCTTTCACCGTCAGAGCCCGGTTGGAAGTTGTCAATTTCGGGTAATCTTAACGGAAGCTCCTCGTAAGGTACGGGAACAATACCGCATTTTTCACAGTGAACAATCGGAATCGGCTCGCCCCAATAACGCTGTCTGTTGAATGCCCAGTCCTTCATTTTGTACTGAACACCCTTTTTGCCTATGCCCTTAGATTCTAAGAACTCAAGCATTTTTGCTATGGAGTCCTTTTTGTTTGTAAAGCCGTTAAGGAAGTCGGAGTTAACCATATCGCCGTCGCCGGTGTAAGCAGCCTCTGCTATGTTGCCGCCCTTAATAACCTCAATAATATCTATGCCGAATTTTTTAGCAAAGTCGTAGTCACGCTCGTCGTGTGCAGGTACCGCCATAATAGCGCCTGTACCGTAGCCCATCATAACGTAGTCAGATATGTAAATAGGAATCTCTTTGTTATTAACAGGATTAATTGCAGAAAAGCCTGAAAGGCGTACGCCGGTTTTATCTTTAACAAGCTGAGTTCTTTCAAATTCAGTTTTCTTTGAGCATTCTGCTCTGTAAGCAATAACCTCGTCCATATTGCCGATTTTTTCAGCATACTTGTCAATAAGCGGATGCTCAGGTGCCATAACCATAAAGGTAACACCGAAAAGTGTATCGGGACGGGTTGTGTAAATTTCTAATTTTTCGTCTGTGTCCTTAATTGAGAAGTTAACGAAAGCACCTGTTGATTTACCAATCCAGTTAACCTGCTGAAGCTTAATGTTAGGAAGGTAATCTACACCATCAAGACCCTCTAAAAGCTTGTCTGCATATTCGGTAATTCTTAAGTACCACACGTCCTTTGATTTTTGAATAATGTCGCTGTGGCAAATGTCGCACTTACCGCCCTGAGAGTCCTCGTTTGAAAGAACAACCTTACAGGAAGGGCAGTAGTTAACAAGAGTTTTGTCACGGAAAACAAGACCCTTTTCAAACATTTTAAGGAATATCCACTGAGTCCACTTGTAGTAGTCCTCCTGAGTGGTATCAACAACTCTGTTCCAGTCGAAGGAGAAACCTACTCTTTTTAACTGGCTTGAGAATTTTTCTATGTTCATATCGGTAACCTTTCTTGGGTGGATACCGGTTTTAATAGCATAGTTTTCAGTAGGGAGACCGTAAGCGTCAAAGCCAATAGGGAATAAAACGTTGTAGCCCTGCATTCTTCTTTTTCTTGAAACAACCTCAAGACCGGAATATGCCTTAATGTGGCCAACGTGCATACCTGCGCCGCTTGGATAAGGGAACTCTACAAGAGCATAAAACTTAGGCTTACTGCTTCCGTCCTCTGCGTGGAAAACCCCTGCCTCTTCCCACTTTTTCTGCCATTTTTGCTCAATAGCGGAAAAATCGTACTTCATTTTTATCATTTCCTTTCGTTGTACAAGTCTATCAATCAATAAATTGAGAAACGTCTAATTTAGCTGCATCATCCCAGAGTCTTTCAAGGTTGTAATACTGTCTTGAATCCTCAAGGAATATATGCACAACAACACCGCCGTACTGCATAAGTACCCAGCCTGTTGCTCTGCCCTCTACGTGGTCGGGGTGAATGTTTTCCTGCTCAAGGCGGTATTCAACCTCGTCCGCGAGTGCCTTTACGTGTGTGTTAGAGTTAGCTGTTGCAATAATAAAATAATCGGCAACAATGGTAACCTCTTCTGTTTTGATAACCTCTATATCTCTTGCTAATTTATCGTCAAGCGTCTTAACGATTTTTTTAGTTAAATCTAAGCTCATATTAAATTCTCACCTTTTTCATTTTTCATATTAACGAGCGCAGCGTTATATGCCCCCATGGTGTCGGGGTGAACTAAGCGTTCTTTTTTTATTAAATCTATTATAGTAAAGCTCAGGCCCTCAACTATTGCTTCGTCAAGCGAGCGGAAGGCTTTTTCGCGCATAACCTCTACACCGTCGTAGTTACGCTCCTTGCCTATGAAATCGGCAATAAACACAACCTTTTCCAAAAGAGTCATATTGCTTCGTCCCGTGGTGTGGTAGCGTATAGCGTCCAAAATTTCTTCGTCGTCACAGCCAATTTCCTTTTCGGCAAAAACTCTGCCGCAAATTGCGTGGAAAAGCTTGGGTGCTGCCAATTCGTATTCGGAAAGAGTAACGTTATTTTCAAGCATATACTGTAATTGTACAGAGGACTCTAAGTTTTTGCAGGAATCGTGAAGAATACCTGCGGTGTATGCCTTATTGGGGTCTGCACCGTATTTTAAAGCGAGCTCCCTTGCACAGTCTGCAACGTTTAAGGAGTGAATAAAGCGTTGCTCGGTGAGTCTGCCTTTTATGATTTCAATGCATTCGGAATCGGTTTTCATAAATAAAGCCCCCTTTTGTTGATGTATTTTATAACGTCATAGGTAAGGTATTTACTTGTGTCCAACCTGTTTTTAAGCATAGTTCTTAAAAGCGTGGAGCTTACCTCAATAGGCTTTTCCTGAGATATTATATAATCTCCCTCATTCAAGCCGAGAGTGGTTATGGCGTAAGCCTTCATCTGGCTTAAGTGTCTTAAATCCTCGGTTCTTGCAGCGGTAACTATTGTGCAGAAGGAAAGCAGCTCCTTGTATTTGTACCAGTTGCCGAGTGAAAGAAACATATCGTCCCCCATAAACAAAAACAGCTTGTCGTTGGGGTAGTATTTTTTAATATCCTTTAAGGTGTCAACCGTGTAGCTTTTACCCTCGCGGTTAATTTCTATTGATGATATTTCAAAAACGGGCGAGGTAAAGGTGTAACGGCACATAGCAAGTCTGTCCGGCCCGTTTGCAACAGTTCCTTCTTTAAAAGGGGAAGAGTAGGCAGGAATAATAATAACCTTATCGGCGTTTATTTTTTTTGCTAAGTTTTCTGCTAAAAGCGCGTGGCCTTTATGCGGCGGGTCAAAGGAGCCGCCGTAAATTGCAATGTTTCCCATACTATCACTCGTTTTGTTTATTAAATAATTTTAGCCAAAAAGCATTTTAATGTCAATATAATACTATATATTATTTTTTCAAAAGCTCTTCAATTTCCTTAACGTAATCCTGCTTTTTGAAATATCTGAAGGCTTCAAGACATTTTTCGCAATGCAAATTGAAATTGTTGTCCTTGTCACCGTCGTAATCCTTTAAGGAATAAAAAGCAGAATTTATACAGCTTTCAAGCATTTCTGCATCATTTGTTTTTTCAAAAAGGTGTGCAAGGTTGCAGAAGGTAACAGCCATTTCTGAGTCGTTGCCCTTGTAAAGAGAAAGTATGTTTAAAGCCTTTCTGAAATATCTTAACGCTTCTGTATAATTTTCCGTGTCATACAAAGCAAGCGCGTAGTTGTTGTAAAAGCCTGCAAAACGATAATCGTTTTCGGGTATTGTATTTATATATGCTTCAAACGCTCTTTCGAAAAGAGGAAGAGAGTCGGCAGTTCTTTTGAAAAAATTGAGTGTTGTAGCACAGTTTAAGTACATATTTGCCCCAAGCACGGTGGTTGAAAGCTCGAATTTTTGTAAAAGCTCAAGAATCTCGTTAATAGCGGCAACAGCCTTTGCCTGCTCACCCGTTCTTCTGTGGTAGGAAACAACCTCGTTATGAAGCGTCATTTCTGTAAAGGAATCACCAAGCTCCTTTGCTTTTTTTATTTCACTCTCTAAAAAAGCACCTGCTTCTCCAAGAAGCTTTTTATCTAAAAGCTCATCATATTTGTTTAAGATGATAGCTACGTCTTTGTTTTCTGTCATAAAATTAAATCTCCGTTTCTGTAATTCTTTTTACCTCTATAGTTTTTGTTTCAATGCTATCGGGGTTGTTTTCATCAAGGACTATAAGTCTGCCGCCGCGCTCTTTTCCGTATGTAAAATAGCCGCAGCCGATTGTCTGGTAAAGACTTATGCCGTCAACCTGAATGTGAAAGTCGTTTACGTGGTCGTGACCGAAAAAGGCAGCCTTTATGTCACCCATTTTTTTCCAGCTTTTCAGTTGGTTTGTAAAATCCTTTTTCATATAAGGCGGACAGGGGTATTCTCTTAATCTGCCTGAGATTAGTTTGTCGCCGAAGGAGTAGTATTTGCCGTCCTTTTCAACAACGTTTTCACCGGCTTTTGTAACCTCCTGCAGCTCAAGAATTTCCTGCTGAACGGGAATGTGCTGGAAGAGAATTGCGGGAACCGGCTTGCCGCCGTTTTCTGCCGTTAGCTCGGCGCTTCTTTTTTCGTACCAAGCAATCTGGTCGTCGTGAACGTAAGCGTAGCCGGAGTCACCGTCGGGCAGAGTCATGTAATCGTTTGAGTCCATAAGCCAAATGGAAAAAGCGTTTCTTTTTCCGTCAGAGCTTTTAATAGTTAAATTGCAGTTGCCGCAGCCAAAAACGTCTGCATCATTAAGTGTGGAGCGGCAATTGTCGTAGTCGCTGTACATAATCATTTGAATATCGGTGTAAAAACCGACTTCGCCGTCGTGGTTGCCGAAAACAAGAGCAAGCGGAATGTTTCTTCTTTTTATAGGCTCTACAATTTTTGTAATGGTTTTGTGAATTAAATCGTAGTTGAATTCTTCCCAGTATCCGCTTACGTTGTCTCCGCCGAAAACAACTAAATCGGGCTTTGCTTCCTCAAGACATTTTTCAATAACGTTAAGCGTTTCCTTGTCTCTGCTTTCGGGAATTTCGCGGTTATCGTCATCATCCATTTCAGGCATAACCTCGTGTATATCCGTAAGGTGTAAAATTCTGAATTTTCCGTCCTCGGAGAATTTTAAGGGCTCCTTTTCACCTCTTAAGAAATTATCCGTCTTCCATTTGTTTGGTTTACCCATTGCCATAAATATCACCCGTAAATATAAGTTTTAAAAAATTAAAATGCCCAGTTACCGTTTACAAAAACAGGGTATGCTTTGCCGTCCTTGTAGCCTGTAACGGTAAGGTCGTCTGTACCAATCATAAAGTCAACGTGAATCATACTGTCGTTGACACCGAGAGCTTGACATTCCTCAAGCGTTTTGTCTTGAAAATTGTCAATAGTATCGCAAAAGCCTCTGCCCAAAGCAACGTGGCAGCTTGCATTTTCATCGAAAAGCGTGTTGTAAAAAAGAATGCCTGTGTTTGCAATAGGACTGTCCTGCGGAATAAGAGCCAATTCACCAAGGTAAGGTGCACCCTCATCCATAGAAAGCATTTTGTCCAACAAATCCTTGTTTTCCCTTGCCTCCCAGGAAACCGCCTTGCCGTTTTTGAAGGTGATTTTAAAATCTTCAATAAGCTGACCCTGGTAAGAAAGCGGCTTTGTTGAAACAAGCGTGCCCTCTGCAAAGCCTTTTTTTGGTGAGGTAAAAACCTCTTGTGTGGGCAGGTTTGGGTTAAAGAAGTTTCCCGAAAGGGTTTCTTCACCACCGCCGCACCAGTGTGCCTCGGGAATTAAATCTGCTCTGAAATTTGTGCCGTTTGAGCTTTTGTATTCTAAATAGTCAAACTTTTTCTCATTTAACCACTTTGTTTTTTCCTTTAAGCGCTTGTTGTGGTTTTCCCATTCCTTTACGGGGTCGTTGTCCTTAGTTACGTAAACGGTTTCTAAAATTGCTTCCCACAGCTTGTTGTAGGCGTTTCTTTTAGTGTCGTTAGGAAAAACCTTTTTAGCCCACGCGTAGGAGGGCACCGCGGCAATAGTCCATTGGTCTTTGTTTTCAAGCGCGTCGCTGTATTTTTTGGTTACCTTGTACCTTGCCATTTGAGATTTTTGCATTTTTTCACGGTTTATACCCTTAAGACCGTCGGGGTCTTCACTTTCAATGTAAATTCTGCAAGGAATTTCCTCAACCATAAGCTTGAGCTTTTCTTCCTTCCAGAGCGGTACCTCTGAAAGAGACTTTAAAGTTCTGTATTTGTAGTCTGTTTTTGTTATGGGCTGGTAGGTCCAGTCAACCTCTACTCTTGAAGCGCCAAGCTTATAGCACTCTGTTACAAGTAAATTTACAAATTCAAACTGGTCTGCCTCTGCAATAATTCTTACAGGCTGACCTTTCTTTATGTTAGCACCTACTCTCGCAATGAGGTGTGCATATTTTTTCATAATTGTTTTAGTCATAATTACCACCCAAGTATATATTTGTAACGATTATAATCCTTTCAATGACTGCAACGCAAAATTTTGTTTACGGAAAACAATTTTGGTAAAAGCCGATAAAATCGGTTTTTACGAAACGCAACTGCGTTTCGACTAATTACAACCATTACAATATTCTACCACAAATATTTTAGTTTTACAATTAAAGTATATAAATAAAATAAAAATTTACAATATTGTCATTACCATTGAATTGCGGAAAAAAGTAGTATATAATAAATTTCGTCGAAAAATGTCGTGCTGTGTTAACAGCACCTGAGAGAGAAGATGTTGAAAATGAAAAAGAAAATAACGGTCAGTATAGTTTTTTTGTGCCTTATATCGCTGTGCACAACAATTGTTTCCTTTGCGGGGTTTACCAAGCAAACCAAGTATGAGGTGCATAAAAACGGTATTATTTGCTCTCTTAAGGTCTACGATGAAAATGCAAAGGGCAGGGTGCAGATTCCTGAAGAATACGAGGGTAAAATGGTTACGGGTATTCTTGAGGAGGCATTTATAAATTGCCCAGACGTTACAGAGGTTGTTGTGCCTAAAACCGTTGTTAATATTGGTGAGCGTGCTTTAGGCTACGTGCTTTCCGAGGATGGCGAGGCAGTAAAAAAGGAAGGCTTTGTAATTTGGGGCAGAGGTAATTCCGAGGCGCAGAAATATGCAACGGAAAACGGCTTTACCTTCAGAGTTTTATTAACTACACCGGAGCTTGTTTCAGCAAAGAATGCTGCAGGCGGTGTAAGGGTTACCTGGAAGCCTACCGAAAATGCCGCAGGCTATAATGTTTACAGAAAAACTCCGAAAAGCGGCTGGTCAAGAATCGGCTTTGCCGAGGGTGAAAGAACAAAAAGCTACGTGGACGCTACTGCGAAAAACGGAGCAGATTATATTTACACGGTACGTGCAGCTTTTAAAAGCGAGCTTAGCGGTTATGACAAAAACGGCGTTAGCGTACACCATTTAACAGCCCCCGTTGTTACGTTAACAAACGTAGTAGGCGGCGTTAGCATAGAGTGGACCAAAAATCCGAGAGCTACCGTTTACAGGGTTTACAGAAAGCTGCCGACACAAAGCAGCTGGACAAAAATTAAAACTGTAAAGGCAAGCGTGCTTAGCTTTACAGACGTAGATGCAAAAAGCGGAAAAACAGCAAATTACTGCGTTATTGCCGCAGAGGGTAATTATACAAGCGGCTTTGAGGCAGACAAAAGCATATTATATTTAAGTGCACCAAAAATCACCTCTGTAAAAAACAATACACAGGGCATTAAAATTACCTGGGGTAACGTAAGCGGTGCAAAAAAATACAGAGTCTACCACAGAGTAAACAACGGCAGTTGGGTTCGCCTTGCTGACGTTTCGGGTAAAAATTATTATACAGATACAAGCGTAGGCTTCGGTACAAAATATACCTACACCGTAAAAGCATTTTCGGGAAGCACAACGAGCGGTTACACAAAAAACAACGTGTGCTACAGGGTAGATTACCCGCGCCTTAAAAAGGTTACGGCAAGTACCGCCGGGCTTACGGTTTCCTGGAATAAGGTTGCCAAGGCAGATTATTATTCCGTTCACAGAAGAGTAGATAACGGAGAATGGAAGCGTGTACATACAACAAAAAATGCTACGACTCTTTCATTTACGGATAAAAACGTAGCGTCAGGCGTTGCGTATAACTACACCGTAATTGCTTGGTACAAAAACTCAAAAAGTACACACGACACAAGAGGAATTACGGGTACGTACTTTACCTCGCCTAAAATTACCTCCGCAAGGTGCTTTAAGGGTGAAAAAATTGTAGTGGAATGGGCAGCTGTAGGCGGTGCGCAGACCTACACAATTTATAAAAAGGTTAATAATGAAAAATTCCAGGCAATAAAAACAGTTAATTCTGACGTGCGTTCTTATACTGATACGGCAATAAAGGTTGGTAATCAGTATTCCTACATTATAAGAGCAACCTCTTATTACGGAATTGTGAGCGGTAATTCAAATATGAAATGCGCAAGAGCAATAGACCCTAACAAGCCAATGGTTGCGCTTACCTATGATGATGGTCCGTCAAGCAGCGCAACGACAAGAGTTCTTAATACGCTTGAAAAATATAACGCAAGAGCAACCTTCTTTGTGGTAGGCTCAAGAGTGGACAGCTACAAATCGCAGATTCAAAGAATTCACAGCCTTAACTGCGAAATCGGTAACCATTCCTACAACCACAAGACGCTTACGGCAATTTCTGCAAGCGAGGTAAGAAATGAGCTTAATAAAACCGCAAACAAGGTGGAGGCTATAACCGGAGAAAGACCTGTAATAATGCGTCCGCCGGGAGGCTCCTATAAAACGGATACCGTAAGAAACAACGTTAACGCACCAATTATTATGTGGTCTGTTGACACCCGTGACTGGGAAAGCAGAAATGCTTCAAGCGTTGTTTCAAATATTAAAAACAACGTTTACGACGGCTCCATTGTTTTAATGCACGACCTGTACGATTCAACCGCATCTGCTACAGAGACTATTGTTCCGTGGCTTGTGAAAAACGGGTATCAGATAGTTACCGTTACAGAAATGATGGATGCAAGAGGTATTACCATGAAAAACGGTGTGGCTTACAGCTCTGCAAAATAAGCGGCAGAAAAGTTTAAAAATAAAGCTCTATCAATTAAGACCTTACAAGGCTTAAAGTGATAGAGCTTTTTGTTTAAGGTGACAAGAATAATCCGAACTTGCCTCAAACCGGCATATTTCGGTGCTTTTCACCCAATTTATTCTTGTAAGGCGATAGCCTTACTGCACCTAAATTGAGCAAAAATCCCTCGAAATCTCCTCGCCTTGAGGTCGGAGATTTTAAAAAGTGCGAATTTTTGGTCAATCAAGGCACAAAACGCAGTTAATCCTTTCGGATTAACGAGTATTTTAACGAA
>JAZNET010000038.1:0-5687 GCA_045588735.1 Acutalibacteraceae bacterium
ACTTGTTACACTGTCACCGATTGTTATGCTTGTGAGCGAGCTGCAGTTTTTGAAAGCATAATTACCTATACTTGTTACACTGTCCGGGATTGTTATGCTTGTGAGCGAGCTGCAGTTTTTGAAAGCATAATTACCTATACTTGTTACACTGTCCGGGATTGTTATGCTTGTGAGCAATTTGCAATTATAGAAAGCATAATCGCTTATTTGTGTTACACCTTCCGGTATTTGAAGCTCTGTTACAAGTTTACCGTTTAAATATAAGTCCCCTGCATAATATAAAGGGTTTGCAGCAGGATTACCAAAATCTATATTACACCAAGCAGCAAGGTTTGTTATATTTACGCTTGTGAGTGAGGTGCAACCGCCAAAAGCAGCAGAGCCTATACTTGTTACACTGTCCGGGATTGTTATGCTTGTGAGCGAGGTGCAATTATGGAAAGCATTATAACCTATACTTGTTACACTGTCCGGAATTGTTATGCTTGTGAGCGAGGTGCAATCACGGAAAGCATTATAACCTATACTTGTTACACTGTCCGGAATTGTTATGCTTTTGAGCGAGTCGCAACTATAGAAAGCACCACCACCAATACTCGTTACACTGTCCGGGATTGTTATGCTTGTGAGAGAGGTGCAATTATAGAAAGCCTCAACACCTATACTTGTTACACTGTCACCGATTGTTATACTTTTGAGTGAGGTGCAATTACGGAAAGCATAATCACCTATACTCGTTACACTGTCACCGATTGTTATGCTTGTGAGCGAGGTGCAGTTTTCGAAAGCATAATCACCCATACTTGTTACACTGTCCGGGATTGTTATGCTTGTGAGCGAGGTGCAGTTTTCGAAAGCAGAAGAACCTATACTCGTCACACTGTCCGGGATTGTTATGCTTGTGAGTGAGGTGCAATAACCGAAAGCATAATCACCTATACTTGTTACACTGTCACCGATTGTTACGCTTGTGAGTGAGGTGCAATACCAGAAAGCAGAATAACCTATACTTGTTACACTATCAGGGATTGTTATGCTTGTGAGAGAGGTGCAGCTTTCGAAAGCAGAAGAACCTATACTTGTTACACTATTAGGGATTGTTATACTTGTGAGTGAGGCGCGATACAGGAAAGCATAATCTTTTATTTGTGTTACACCTTCCGGTATTTGAAGCTCTGTTACAAGTTCACCGTTTAAATATAAATCCTCTGCATAATATAATGGGTTTGCATAACTACCACTAAAATCTATATTACACCAAGCAGCAAGGTTTGTTATATTTACGCTTGTGAGTGAGGTGCAATCATCAAAAGCATAAGAACCTATACTTGTTACACTGTCCGGAATTGTTATACTTGTGAGAGAGGAGCAATAACGGAAAGCATAATTACCTATACTTGTTACACTATCCGGGATTGTTATGATTGTGAGCGAGGTGCAGTTTTCGAAAGCATAATCACCTATACTTGTTACAGGCAAATCATTGTGCGTTGACGGTATTTCAAGGTCACCTGAAACAGGTTCATTGCAACCAAAAACATAATAAGATTTACCATCACTGTTCAATTCAAAAGTCAAGCTACTGACACTTGCTGCACTTGCTTTTAACGTAAACGGTGCAGAAAAGCAAACACCTGTAACAAAAGCGAATACTAAAAATACACTTAAAAACTTTTTCATCTTCAACCCCACCAATTCATATTAGGCAATTTTCAGTATAGCACTTTCTGTTACCTTTATCAATAAATATTTCGAAAAAGAATCTTTATATTTACCGCTTGATTTCTTTACAATCAAGCCTATTTTTTTCATTTCAGCAAAGGAAAGGGTGTTTTAAGGTTACGAACCATCTGAAATCGTCAACTCCCTACTTTCAGGTGGCACCGCCGCCTGATGTAAGTCGAAAAGTCGCTTTAGCAAAGACTTTTCTTATTCCTGCCTGTAAATCCGTTTTACATTTTCTTTTGTCTCTATGTTGTACATTTGATTTTTATATTGATTAAACCTTTATTTTATGTTAAACTAATTATAGTAAATTTGTGAGGTGAAGATTATATGTCTATTGATAAAGCACTTGAGTTCGCTGTTGCTTCTGTTGAAATGGAAGGTTATAAAGCAGATGAACAATGTCTTGAGTGGTCAAAAAAAGCACTCAATGGTGAAATTTCAACTGAACAATATATTCAACTCGTTTTACAAAAAGCTGGTGTAAGTGCGTAATGGCTTATTCTGTTGACGCTATTCCTGACAATTGCTACGAAGGTACAACATGCCTTATAAATAAACTTGAATTTCACAAATAAAGGAGGCGGTACAATGTCACATAGCAAATTTAGAAAAAACGGGCAATCCCTCTATATTAACAATTGGAATACCGCTGCTCAAAAGTATATTCATATTTGTTATCTGTGTGGCAAGAAAGGCTACAGCCCCGCAATTGAAGATGCGGATTTCCTCACCACGCTTGAGCGCAAAGCGATACATAACGAGCTTACAAAAATGTTTGACTCCGCTTTAGAACTTGATTCCTTTGGCAGATGCGCTGAATGTGCAAAAGAGCAAGACGGAAAACAATGTGATTAACACTACTTTTCGACAAGGTCCAAACCTCTAAAAGCACAAAAACCATTCTCGTAAGGTAGATTGTCATAAGGATGTTTTGAAATATCCTATGAAATAAGCCGATTGATGAGTGTAAGAAAACAATGCTTGTGAGAAATTACAAGCATTGTTTTTTGTTTAAACATATAATTCTTTAATTCTATACAAGTTAAATTTACGATTCCTCATAATAAAAAATACAAAGGGCAAAGACATAAAGTCAATGCCCTTGTTTTAATATATTTTTGCGAATTATTTAATAGTTTTTGTCTTATCCGATTTTGAACAATGCTGAAACCATTGATAATCAATGCTTTTCGGTGTCAATCATAGAACCGTCCACTGATTGTCTATGGTCCCCCTGTCCTAATTGTCTACGAAGCAATTGACCTTTTACTATGAAAATATACATTAAATTGAACATAAGTATTGTAATAATAGAAAATATAAGAAATTCTGTATCTAATGCAACAATTCTTTCTACGCTTTTTGCGATAAAAATGCCGCAAATTGCTACAATTGAACACGAAATAACCGAACTCTTTTTATTTTTTTGTATTGAACAAATCATTACATGTTTTACAAGTAAAAACAATATAACTTTTACTGCTTGTAAAAAAAATAATGAAATGAAGAACTTAAATAAAGAATCCGTAAAAACAAACGAGAAATAAACCTCAAAAGCAAGGGCATAACATATTGATATTATTCCTATATTTATATCCAAATTTTTTTTAAATAAATCTTTGAATACAGCCACTAAAACAAAAAGAACAACAGAAACTACAATTAAAAACAGTAGAATTGCACTTTCCAGTAAATTGTTTAGTTCTGAAAATCCAGAAATAAAAACCATCGAAATAAAGCAAGCTAAACCAATAATAAAATAACTAAAACAGTAAGAGGTTTCTTGTGTTTCAGTCAAATATTCTTGTAATTGCTCTTCGCTATATTTAATTTTATTCATAAACTATACACCTAACTTTTATTGAAAGAGAATGGTTTTTATTTTTATTTTAAGTAGTTTTTATTAACCCAACCGCTATAGCTTACGTTATCTTCACCAAAGAAATAGATGTACACCCACTCATTTGTTGATTCGGATTTTCCGCAAACGTATACCGGTTCAGCGTCCAATGCTAAGCCTACCACCATTGCTGTTTTTGAAGGAGCCGTTCTTATATTTAAGCCCTCTCCTCCTGCGCTTACGTATTTGGTGCCAAAATTGCCTCTGACGTCAGGTAAAACCTTGTGGTAGTTCACCTTTTTAAGTCTTAAGCCCTCCGCGGTGCCCTCTAAAACAAACTCTATCGTTTGTAAATCACTTGTAGTTTTTCCTACACTGTTTAACACTTGCCCAAAGCTTTTAGATGATGGGTCAGTCATATATCCATCAGAATACGTTCCTAAAAATAAATCGGTCGATTCATCATATACCATACAATCGCCCGAATCGGCATCTGCGCATATCATATAGCATTTTACAACGTATTCGTTACCGCTTTGTTCATAGCTTACGTATTTTGCCTTGTTATGGGCATACGAGCCGGTAGGTTCAATCGGTAAAAACAAATACCCCTTTGAGGTAATATAGCTACTTGAAAAGCTACCGTTATCTAAAGCCTCAGCACTAAATCTTCCGCTTACCCAAATGTTGTCTATATTCGCCTGAATATCCGATACCTTGAAAACGTCAAAGACTTCTCTGCCCGAATTTGCAAGTGCTTCGAATTCATCCTCACTCATAATTTCACTAAACGCTATTTTTTTAGTTTTATCTCTTAAGCAGGATATAGTATCATCATACCGCACGTTGCTCCTGTAAAATTGATACGTCTCCTCTGAAGGCATAAACCATTCAAGAGCAAGAGTGTCAAAGTTTTTTTCATCTAAAACGAAAATCTGTGAGGAAACACCGTTATAAGTACCTGTTAACCAGTTAAAATATTCTTTAACCTCATTCTCTGAATAAGTTTTAATTTCCTCAGAAGCGTTATTCTCACCGGCTACTGCTTGACTACACTGCTCGGTAGGTGTTGTGCCTGAACTATCCTTATTTAAGACCTTTGGTAATGCCACAATTGCAACAACAGCAAGAACAACCGCTACTGCTGCCACAGGTATTATTACCGCAAGCTTTTTTAAGCCCTTTGGCTTTGTTGTTGCAGCTACAGCCTGATATGCTTGCACCGGCTGTGCCATAGGCGCTGTTTGAGCTTGTACTGTCTCTATTTTTGCACCGCACTCACCACAAAAAGCACTACCCTCTGAAACAGCCTTACCACAATTTGCACAAAACATTTTTCTCCTCCTTATTTTACGTTAATTCAAATCAATCCCAATTCACAGCATTTTCGCATTATATCAATTGATTGTCCTATTTTACTCCGACAACACCATTATAATCCCTATAATAGAAAAACAAATTTGTAATGGTATCGACATTTTGAAAATAAAAAGATTAAAATCATCTTTTTCAAACATTAAGTTTTCGTTAACTTTTTTTAAAGTATAAAAATTAATTATTGCTGATACAAGCGGAAGAAGTAAAATCGAAATCGCAAGTATTTGAATTGGAATTCTAATATTAAAATTCTTTAAAATAATATATACACCTATAAACAATATTGCACCACAAGTATTTAATAATAGTGTTAAGGCATATGCACGATTTATAGTAATTTTCACTGTAAACTCCTTAATTTAAAATCTTAATTGTTTCAGTTTGAGTCGTTTTAAAATGATAATCCAAACCACAACCGTATCCAAAACTTATTTGATAACCACTAGGCATGGTATTATCAGCATTTTCGCATTATATAGAGTGAGTGTATTCGAACCAAATATGCCTTAAACGTCCGATTTCACGCACCTTTTGTATTTTTTTGTCTTGTAATACGAAAGTATGACTTCGCCAAAGAAAACCCAAAATGTACGAGACCTCAAACATTTAAGGTTCTGCGAAGTTTAATACTTGGCAATTTTTTCTGTAACAAGGCAAAACTCGCAGGAATACTGCCGTATTTCAAGAGTTTTAACGATGTTACCGGGAAAAGTGACTGTATTAAACCATATCTGGTTCGAAC
>JAZNET010000039.1:0-12720 GCA_045588735.1 Acutalibacteraceae bacterium
CACAGTGAATCCTTTATGGATTCACGAGTATTTTAACGAAAAGTGAATGAAAATCCGTCTGTAAAAAACACGGTTCGGATAATTCAATTCACCCTAAGGTGAAATTATGGACGTACTTGTAATTGGTGGCGGTGCTGCAGGCTTAATGGCAGCAGGCACGGCAGCAAAAAGAGGCTTAAAGGTTACGCTGCTTGAGCGTAACGACAAGCTTGCAAGAAAGGTTGCTATAACAGGCAAGGGGCGTTGTAACGTTACAAACGACTGTCCGTTGCTCAATGATTTAATAGCGAATATTCCGGTAAACGGAAGATTTTTGTTCGGGGCATTTTCCCGATTTGATACTGCCGATACAATCGACTTTTTCGAGGAATTGGGAGTGCCGTTAAAAATTGAAAGAGGCAACAGAGTTTTCCCTGTATCAGACAAGGCGCTTGATATTGTAGATGCTTTAAACAAATACATAACAATAAACGGTGTTACAAGGAAGCAGGGAAGAGCAACCGAGCTTATAATTGAAGACGGTAAGGTGTGCGGCTGTATTACGGAGGACGGTAAAAAGTATTTTGCCGAAAACGTTATTGTTGCAACGGGCGGTCTTTCTTACCCGAAAACCGGCTCTACCGGTGATGGCTACGAGTTAGCAAAGCAGGCAGGTCATAAAATAACGGCGCTTAAGCCATCCTTAGTGCCCTTGGAATGTCACGAGGGTTGGTGCACAGAGGCGCAAGGCCTTTCCTTAAGAAACGTTAAAATCACAGTTGAAGATACTGTTAAGCATAGAGATATTTATGAGGACATGGGTGAAATGATATTTACTCATTACGGTATATCCGGACCAATGGTGCTGTCTGCATCATCTCATATGCGCAATATGGAAAGCGGAAGATATAAAATTCATATCGACTTTAAGCCTGCGCTTACCTACGAGCAATTAGACAAACGAATTCAACGTGATTTGCTTGAATGCTCAAACAAAAATCTTTACAATACGTTAGCGCTTTTGTTGCCAAGAAAAATGATTCCTATAACGGTAAAGCTTACAAAGCTTAACGGAAACCTTAAATCAAACCAGGTAACGAAGGAAATGCGCGGTGAATTAGTAGATTTTTTAAAGGATATAACGCTTACGGTAACAGATTTCAGACCAATTGACGAGGCTGTTATAACCTCGGGCGGTGTAGACGTTTCAGAGGTTAACCCAAAAACAATGGAAAGTAAAATTATAAAAGGGCTTTACTTTGCGGGTGAGGTGCTTGACGTTGATGCATATACAGGCGGTTTTAACCTGCAGATTGCATTTTCAACAGGACACCTTGCAGGTGAAGCTATAGAAAAATAACGAGGTAATAAATATGATTAATGTAGCAATTGACGGCCCTGCAGGAGCAGGCAAAAGCACCATAGCAAGAAAGGCGGCAGCAGAGCTTGGCTTTATTTACGTGGATACAGGCGCATTGTACAGAACTGTTGCTTTAAACGCTTTAAGAAACGGTGTTAAGGATACTAAAAATCCGCAGGAGGTAATTCCGACACTTGCCTCAGCAGAGGTTTCGCTTAAATTTATTGACGGTGTGCAGCACGTATTTTTAAGGGATGAGGACGTTTCAACAGCAATAAGACAAAACGAGGTTTCTATGGCTGCTTCTAACGTTTCTTCTATTCCTGAGGTGAGAGCGTTCCTTTTCGATTTACAAAGAAATATTGCCCAAAAAAACGATTGCATTATGGACGGAAGAGATATAGGTACGGTTGTGTTGCCGGATGCAAAAATCAAAATTTTCTTAACGGCTTCAGCAGAGGCAAGAGCAGACAGACGCTTTAAGGAACTTCAGGAAAAAGGGCAGGACGTTGCTTACGAGGTAATTTTAAAGGAAATTAAGGAAAGGGATTACCAGGATATGAACAGAGCAACAGCACCGTTAAAGCAAGCGAAGGATGCTGTTTTGGTAGATACAACTGAAATAGATTTAGAGGAATCAATAGCTCTTATGATTAACACAATAAAGGAGCGTCTTTAATGGCAAAAATAACCCTTGCTGAAACAGCGGGCTTTTGTTTCGGTGTAGACAGAGCCATAAAGCTTATTGAAAAGCTTTTAGATGAAGGCAAAAGTGTTGCAACCTTAGGTCCTATTATACACAATACTCAGGTTATAGAGGATTTTAAAAAGCGCGGAGTTTACGTTGTGGAAAATGCTTCTGAGGTAAAGGAGGGCACCGTGTTGGTTTTGCGTACACACGGTGTGACCGAGGAGGTTTTGGCTGACGTAAAAAAAAGCGGTGTCGAGTATATAGATGCTGCTTGTCCCTTCGTAAATAAAATACACAAAATTGTACGGGATAATTCCGGTGAAAACGTTGTTACAATAATTGTAGGTGACCCGTTTCATCCTGAGGTGCACGGTATAAAAAGCTGCGCAAAGGGCGAGGCTTACGTTGCAAAGGATTCACTCGAATTAGAGGAAATATTACAAAAAAACAATTTATTTTCCAAAAAGGAAATAATAATGGTCGCACAAACGACTTTTAGTGTCAAAGAATGGGAAAAAAGTTTAAAAAAAGTAAAATTACTATGTACAAATGCAAAAATTTTTGATACAATATGTAGTGCGACTGAAGAAAGACAGAAGGAAGCGGTTTCGCTTTCACTTAAAAATGATGCTATGGTAATTGTGGGGGGCAAGCACAGCTCAAACACACAAAAGCTCAAAAACGTCTGTGAAAAAAATTGCCCTTCATTTCTTGTTGAAACTAAAAATGAGCTTTATGGTATCTCATTTAACGGCTTCAACTCAATCGGTCTCACTGCGGGTGCATCTACTCCCGCCGGTATTATAAAGGAGGTACTTCAAACCATGTCCGAAATTGTAAACGAAAACAAAATGATTGAGGAGGAAAAAGTCCTGGACTCTGTATCAGGTGATGATTTTGATTTTGCTCAAGCATTAGAAGAATCACTTAACAGCCTTAACAGCAACCAAAAAGTTAAAGGTACTGTTATCAGTGTTAAGTCTAACGAGATACAAGTCGATATCGGCAGGAAAGAAACAGGCTATATTCCATACAGCGAATACAGCGACGACCCGAATGCAGACCCGCAGACAGAGTTAAAACCTGGCGATGAATTAGACCTCATAATCATGAAAACCAACAATGCAGAAGGCGTTATTATGCTTTCTAAAAAACGTTGTGATGCTAACAAGGCTTGGGACAACATTCTCAAGGCAGAGGGTACAGACAAGGTGTACGAGGGCGTAGTAGTCGAGGTTATTCGCGGCGGTATTCTTGTTCTTTCTGAAAACGTAAAAGTATTCATCCCTGCATCACAGGCAACAATGAATCGTAACGACAGCTTAGAGGATTTGTTAAAGACTACTGTTCAGTTCAAAATTATTGACATCAATAAGCAAAGAAAACGTGCAGTTGGTTCAATAAAGGCTGTACTCAGAGGTGCTAAAAAGGAAGCAGAAGAAAAATTCTGGGCTGAAATCAAAGAGGGTGAAACACGTACAGGTACAGTTAAGTCACTCACTAACTACGGTGCTTTTGTAGATATTGGCGGCGTAGACGGCATGATTCACATTTCTGAGCTTTCATGGAGCAGAATTAAGCACCCATCAGAGGTTGTTAACGTAGGTGACCAGGTTGAGGTTACTATTAAAGCTCTTGATGCTGAAAAGAGAAAAATCTCTTTAGGCTTCAAAAAAGTTGAAGACAATCCGTGGGAGATTCTTAAGAGAGATTACCCTGTAGATACTGTTGCAGACGTAAAAATCGTTAGCTTCACATCCTTCGGTGCATTTGCTCAAATCATCCCCGGTGTAGATGGTCTCATCCACATTTCTCAAATTGCAAATAAACATATCGCAAATCCTGCAGAGGTACTTAAAGTAGGCGAGGTTGTAAAGGCGAAAATCACAGAAATCGACTTCGACCTTAAGAGAGTTGGCCTTTCAATTCGCGCACTTCTTCCTGAAGAGCCTGAAGAAGAGGCAGTAGCAGAAGCAGCAGAGGAAGCTGTAGAAGCACCTGCAGAGGAAGCAGCTGAATAATTAATTTTAATAACCGCCCACAAAACTCGTGGGCGGTTGTGTTTTAAAGAGGTGAGGTAATGTACTGCGAAAAGTGTAATAAACAAAGTCCGGAAAATTTTAAGCACTGCGCTTATTGCGGTGCAGCCTTCCGTCAAAAGAAAAAGGAGCATAAAAGCACCTCGGTTTTTCAAAGCGTAAAAAAACTTAGAATGCCTACCATGAAAAGCCGTGTTTTAAGTCTTATAACCATAGCCGTTATTTTGGCGGTTGCGGCTATAATAACAGGTGTTTTTACAGGCTCTAAGCCTGACAGCTTAATTAAAACCCTTGTAAATGCTATTGAAGCAAACGACGAGGAGCTTTATTTTACGCTTTACGACGATTACATAAAATCGTACAACAGAGAGTATCTTTACTTTGATGATGAGGTTGTTTTAACAGAAATGACCCAATCAATGCGCCGCAGTAACGAGTTTTATACAATTCGTTGCGGTGAAAAATTCAGGCTTTCTTATACTGTGGATTCCGTTGTTTATATTGATGAGGAAGAGCTGAAGGATATAAACGATTATTTAACGGAAACCTACAGCTATGAAAAAAGTGCAAACAAGGGTGCAAAGCTATCCTTTACTGTATATGCAACCGGTGATTTGGGCACCTATGAAAGCATTTACAGTGACGTTTATGCAATTCGTATAGGCGGAAAATGGTATTTAGCAAAGACTGCTAAAAGCTGACTTGAGAGCTGCTGCTCAAAAGTCGGCTTTTTTTGTTGAAAAAAGTCAGATTTTAGGTTTTGCACAAAAAAAGTTGATTTTCAAAAAAATATTTGACAAGAATGAATAAATGTGGTATTCTTTTACATAGGATTTCGTGATTCAATTTTTTGAGGTGGTATTTTGAGTGAGAAAACAACGCCGTGCTACGACAGTTTTACTGATGAAGAGTTAGTAAAGCTTTCTCAGGAGGGTGACACTCTTGCTTTGAATACTTTAGCCAGAAGGTTTTTATCACGCAAGCCCAAACTTCATTCCGCGGGTTATCTCGACGTAGACGACCTACTTCAGGAGGGGATGATAAGCTTCCTCTCTGCAGTAAGAACGTATCAGGCTGAAAAGGGAATTCCTTTTAAGGCGTATGCAACTATTTGCATGAACAACGGTGTTGCATCTGCTGTAAGGAAAATTAAGGACGATTCCAAAATTGACAGAGACGTTGACCCAGAAACTGTTAAGGTGGAACCTAAAAATCCCATTGATTCAGTTGTTGCAAGCGAGAATTTTTCTAAAATGCTTGACCGGTGCGAAACAACTCTTACAGACGTGGAAAAATCGGTTGTTTATTGCCAAATGAGCGGTTTTTCTTATGCTGAAACCTCGGAGAAATTAGGGCTTTCTGTAAAAGGCGTGGATAATGCCCTTCAGCGTGCAAGAAAAAAATTGAGGAGCGTATTCGAATAAATGTCCTCTTAGCTTAAAAAGGAGAGCGTTATTACAATCATTATAAAGGTGGCGGTGCAATTCCGTCGGAGGACACATCATAAAAAAAGCGAGGATGCAAAAATGTACGAAGACAAAACTCTCATCTGCAAAGAATGTGGTAATGAATTCACTTTCACAGCAGGCGAACAAGAATTCTATGCTGAAAAAGGTTTCGTAAACGAACCACAACGTTGCAAGGAGTGCCGTGATGCTCGTAAACAAGCAATTAAGGGAGAACGCGAAAAGTTTAAAGCAACTTGTGCAGCTTGTGGTGGCGAAGCAGAGGTTCCATTTAAGCCACGTGAAGACAGACCTGTTTATTGCAGCGCTTGTTTTGCAAAAATGAAAGAAGAGGCATAAGTTTTACATAAAATTTTATTTAATGAAAAAGTTTGCCTGCCTTGTCACTTTTAGTGGCAAGGCATTTCTTTTTTTGCGGGAATTCAACCTCATTTCTTAAAATGAATATGGCAAATAAATTCGGTATTGCCATTAGTCCGTTAAAAATATCAGCAACAGCCCACACCGTTTTTGAAGAAACAATACAGCCTATAACAGCTAAAGCTAAATAAATTGCTTTATACGGCTTAATTGCACGGTGTGTGAAAATGTATTCTGCACTTTTCTCTCCGTAGAAGGAACAGCCCGTAAGGGAGGCGAAAGAAAAAAGCGCGGTAAGGGCGGCGATTCCTTTTTTGCCTATATCACCTAAAACACCAAACGAAGCAACGGAAAGCTCTGCGCCGTAAAGCTCACCGCCCGGGGTAAACGAGCCGCTTACTAAAATTACAAGAGCCATAACAGTGCAAAGGAAAATTGTATCTACAAAAACCTCAGTCATTGCCCACATTCCTTGTGCTTGCGGTGTGGTGTTTTTTGTCTCGGAGTGAATAATGGTAGAAGAGCCAAGCCCTGCCTCGTTAGAGAAAACCCCGCGCGATATTCCGTAGCGCATAGCACTAAATATACCAAAGCCGTTAAGGGCTTTTACTGAAAAGGCTTCTGTGAATATCAGCTTAATTGCAGGAATAATTCTGTCCTTGAAAACAAAAAGCACGCCAAACGAAAGAACTAAATACGAAACAGTCATAACGGGTACCATAATTTCACTTAATTTCGAAATTCCTTTTACGCCCTTCCTTATAACAAAAAAACAGGCTAATGCTACCGCTATTCCGCTTACGTAGGTAGGTATAAAAAAGCCTGTTTTTAATGAGGCACTTACAGAATTTGCCTGTGCCATATTACCCATACCAAGTGTTGAAAGCAAGCAGAAGGCGGCATAAACCTTTGCAAGGCCCTTCATTTTAACGCCTTTTTCTATGTATTGGAAAGCACCGCCGGAAATCTTTCCGTATTTATTGCGAAAGCGGTATTGTATCCCGAGAAAGTTTTCGCTGTATGCGGTCATCATAGAAATAAATGCCGAAACGCACATCCAGAAAACGCTGCCGGGACCGCCGGAGTAAATTGCAGTAGCAACGCCTACAATATTGCCTGTGCCAATACACGCAGCGAGCACTGAGCAAAAAGCACCGAATTGCGAAATTCCGTCCTCTGTGGTTTTGTCGTTTTTAAAAAGAGTTTTTATAGTGGTTGAGAAAATCTTTTTTGCACCTCTTATTTGAAAAAAACGGCTTTTAAAGGTGAAATATAAGCCAACAAAAAGAAAAAATATAAGCATGGGTGTGCCCCAGATAACACCGCCTATTGCATTAATAATTCTCGTCATTTCTATCATCTCTGCTTGCAAAAAATAATAAGTTACAGTATAATGATTGTAATTAGTCGAAACGCAATTGCGTTTCGTAAAGCCAATTTTATCGGCTTTTAGCAAAATTTGTTTTCCAAAAACACAATTTTGCATTACAGTCATTGAAAGGATTATAGTCGAATTTTCAAAGAAAATTCGATACCAAATATATAATTTGGTATCGAAACAGTGTTTTTTACACTGTTTCGACTAACTATAATCGTTATAATTATATAAGTTAAAAAACCTTAATATAACAGGGTGAAAAAATGGTAAATGATTTAACGAACGGAAAGACAAGCAGGGTTATTCTGAATTTCAGTATGCCGCTCTTTATAAGCGTTGTTTTTCAGCAGATGTACAGCATTGCAGATAGTGTTATTGCAGGTCGCTTCGCAGGTGAGGCGGCTTTGGCATCCGTTGGCGCATCTTATCCGATTACAAATATATTCAACGCAATTGCCGTAGGCTGTAACATAGGCTGCGGTGTTGTAATTTCTCAGCTTTTCGGTGCAGGAAAATACAAAAAGGTGAAAACAGCCGTTTCCACATCACTTATTTCATCTCTTATAATTTCCGTTGTGCTTACGGGCTTAGGTATACTTATGACCCCGGCGCTTATGAGACTCATAAACACACCTAACGATATTTTTTCGGATTCTGTTTTATATTTGGAAATATACATTGCAGGCTTTGCTTTTTTGTTTCTTTATAATATTGCAAACGGCATTTTTGCTTCTCTCGGTAATTCGAAAATTCCGCTTTATTTTCTTATATTTTCATCAGTAGCAAACGTAATTTTAGACTACGTATTTGTTGCTCAGCTTAATATGGGTGTGTCGGGTGTGGCTTGGGCTACGTTTATTGCACAGGGCGTTGCAGGCGTGTTTTCCGTGCTGACTCTGCTTTATCACTTAAAGCACTTGAAAACAGACTCAAAAGCAAAGGTGTTTTCTTTCCCGATGCTCGTGCAAATTTCAAAAATTTCTATACCGAGTGTTTTGCAGCAAAGCTTTGTTTCGGTAGGTAATGTGTTTATTCAAGGCGAAATAAACAGCTACGGCTCAGCGGTTATAGCAGGCTATTCCGCGGCAATAAAGCTTAATACGTTTGCAGTTAATTCGCTCGTTACGTTTGGTAATGCAGTTTCAAGCTTTACGGCACAAAACGTTGGTGCAAAAAAATTTGAAAGAATTAAAGAGGGTATGAAAAGCGGTGCAGCTCTTTCGTTAATAACAGCGCTGCTGTTTACCGCGGTTTACGTAACCTTTTCCGAAGGTCTTATAGGTGCTTTTATGGAGGGAGATAAAAGCCCGGCAGCTCTTACGGCAGGAAAACAATTTTTACTTATTGTAGAGCCGTTTTTGTGTGCAATAGGCATTAAGGTAGTGTGCGACGGTGTGCTAAGAGGTACGGGTAATATGACCTACTTTATGACTGCTACGTTTGCCGATTTGGTGTTAAGAGTAATTTTAGCATTCGTTTTCTCTCATTTCTACGGTGCTGTCGGTATTTGGGCGTCGTGGCCTATAGGTTGGCTGCTTGCGGTTGTGCTCTCGTTCACGTTTTACAGGCGTGTTAATAATAAATTGAAAAAACAGACCTAATAAAAAAATAAGCTCTGTCATTTAAGCTTTACAAGGCTTGAATGACGGGGCTTTTTATATTGTGTAAGCACCGCATAGCGTGAAATATTTCAAAAAAAATCGGTTAAAATATGTACGTGAAAGGAACATGCTATGAACGAAACAATACTGCAAATGGAAAACATAGAAAAAAGCTTTTTAGGTGTTCACGCTTTAAAGGGCGTGAATTTTAATCTGCGTGCAGGCGAGGTCCACGCCTTAATGGGGGAAAACGGCGCAGGTAAATCTACGCTTATGAAAATATTAACGGGTATTTACAAAGCGGATAACGGTAAGATTATCTGCTTTAATAAACTGTGTGAATTTGCTTCAGTTAAGGAAAGTCTGCGAGAGGGCATAAGCATTATTCACCAGGAGCTTAATCAGGTAGGAGCATTAAGCGTAGCACAAAACATATTTTTAGGCAGGGAGACAACTCGCTTTAAGCTTTTTATAGATGATGTTCAAATGGAAAAATCTGCTGAAAAAGTGCTGCAGCTTGTAGGTGTTAAGGTGAGCCCTCGTGAAAAAATGAATGAGCTTACGGTAGGTAAGCAGCAAATGGTTGAAATAGCAAAAGCACTTTCGTTCAACTCAAAAATTCTTGTTTTAGATGAGCCGACCACAGCTTTAACTGAAAAAGAAGTGGAAGAGCTTTTCAGAATAATGAATAGCTTAAAGGCAAAGGGTATAGGAATGATATATATTTCTCACAGAATGGAGGAAATAGAAAAAATAGCAGACCGTGTAACTATTATGCGCGACGGTGAAAACGTAGGCACCTTTGAAATGGGTTCAATAACAAAGGATGGAATTATAAAGAAAATGGTAGGCCGTGAGCTTTCATTGGCACCGCAGAATAAAATGAATGAAGATATTAAAAAGGGTATTGCCTTAGAGGTGCAGGACTTAAATAGTAAAAATAAGCTGAAAAACGTAAGCTTTACTCTTTATAAGGGCGAGGTCTTAGGCTTTTCCGGACTTATGGGGGCAGGACGCACGTCGCTTGCAAGAGCAATTTGCGGAGCGGAAAAATTTTCTTCGGGCAATATTTATATAAACGGTGAAAAGGTCTTAATAAAGTCACCTGCAGATGCAGTTAAAAAGGGTGTGTGCTATCTTTCGGAGGACCGGAAACGCTACGGGCTGTTGCTTGACAAATCCGTAAAGGATAACACCGTATTAGCAGCCTTGGAAAAGTTTGTTGAATTTGGTTTTATAAATGATAAAAAGGCAGCTGTAGAGGCAAAAAATAAAAATGAGCTTCTAAAAACGAAAACACCTTCCGTGCTTACTGCGGTCAAAAATCTTTCGGGCGGTAATCAGCAAAAGGTAATTCTTGCAAGGTGGCTTTTAAGAGATGCCGATATTTTTATATTGGACGAGCCAACTAAAGGAATTGATATTGGCGCCAAGGGTGAAATGTATGAGTTAATACAAAAATTGGCAGCCGAGGGTAAGGCTATTATTCTAATATCCTCAGAGCTTGCAGAAATAGAGCGCTGTGCTAACAGGGTTGCCGTAATGTGTGAGGGCAGAATAACAAAAATACTCACAAAGCAGGAGGCTAATCATGAAAAAATAATGAAATATTCAATGATGCGGGAAAGTGAAAATTATGAATGCCATTAAGCTTTTTAAATCAAAACTGAATCAAAACGCAATTGTGTTTTTTGCGTTGCTCTTTTTGATTTTGGTTTTTTATATTCTTAACCCTAATTTTTTAAATAAATATAACGTAGTGAGTATGGCGCAATCACTTACGCCATATGCTCTTATGGGTTTGGGTGTAACCTTTGTAATTGCCACGGGCGGCATAGACCTTTCAATAGGTACGGTTGCAATAGCTTCATCCGTTGTAGCAGGAAAATTATATTCGGAGGAAATTATACCCTTGTGGGCAGTTATACCTGTAATGCTTTTTATAGGCACAGCCTTCGGTTTTATAAACGGAGTTTTAATAGCTCGGTTTAAATTACCTGCATTTATTGCAACCTTGGGTACTATGATGGTTTCGCGCGGTCTTTCTGCAATTTTTGTGAACGTGCCGAATGTGTTTTATCCGACAGGCACGTGGTTTAACAGACTTTTTTCAAACAACAACGGCTTTCCTACGGGTGTTTTGTGGATTTTGTTTTTTTGGGTTGTTTGTACGTATCTTATGTATAAAAATAAAATTGGCAGATATATACTTGCAATCGGCTCAAACGAGGATGCAACAAGGCTTTCGGGAATTGCTACAGAAAGCTATAAAATAATTGCATACGTTATTTCGGGAATGTTTGCAGGTATTGCCGCAGTGTTCTGGTCTGCTTCGTTTGTTACAGTTGCAGCGGCTACGGGTAACGGAATGGAGTTAGATGCAATAGCAGGTGTTTATATTGGCGGTACCTCTGCGGCGGGCGGAGTTGCTTCGGTAGGGGGCTCCGTAATAGGCGCTATAATGCTTGTTGTAATCCGCTCAGGGCTGAATTTTGTTCTTGCCTTATTTAACGTGAACGTAAACTCTACCTACGTAACCTACGTTTTAACCGGTGTTATTGTAGTTGCAGCTATTTTGTTTGACGTAATAAAAAAGAATAAAAAGGCTAAAACGTGAAAAATTAAAACAAAGGAGTGGTTTTATGAAAATTAAAAAGCTGTTTTCGGTTTTACTTGTTGTAGCAATGCTTTCTACGCTTCTTTACGGTTGCGGCGGTAACAGTGAAAACGAAAACGTAAACAACGCAGGGGAAAATCAAAGTAAAACAATAGCAGTCATAGCAAAGGGCGAATCACACGCATTCTGGCAGGCAGTAAAAGACGGTGCGGAGGATGCAGGTAAAAGATACGGCTATAAAATAACGTTTCGCGGTCCGTCATCAGAAAATTCCTCTGAGCTTCCCTCTCAGAAGGAAATGGTGCAAACAGCACTTTCTAATAATGCTGCAGGTCTTGTTGTTGCTACAATAGGTGAAGGCTTTACAGACGTGCTTGAGCAGGCTTATGATAAGAAAATCCCCGTAGTGGAATTTGACAGCGGTATTTGGTCTGCCGATAAAAATGCCTTGGAGGAAAAGGGAAAAAACCCTATTGCTTCATCGGTTGCAACGTCTAATGAAAAAGCAGCCGCAATAGCTGCAGAAAACTTTTTTGAGGCAATAAGAGAAGATATTAAAGCATTTGACGGAGTTTACGTAATAGGCGTAATTCAGCACGACCAGACAGTAACAGGTGTGGAACGTACTAAGGGCTTTATAGATAAGTTTAAAGAGCTTGCAGATAACGATGATGACACAAACGGAAAATACAGAATCGAAAAAGAAATTAAGGATGGCGACAGCAACAACGCTTACGTTGATGCACTGAATGCCCTTGTAGAGAAAAAAGCAAATGCAATATTTATGAGTAATGAGGGTGTTGTAAAGCAGGTGAGTGATGCACTCGCTGCAAATAAGGGTAAGTATGACCATATTAAATTCTGCGGCTTTGATGCAGGCACAAAGCAAATAGAGTGGATGAAGGCAGAATCAGGTGCCGTGCTTGTAGGCTCGGTAGCACAGGATTCCTACCAGATAGGCTTTGATGCGGTAGAGCAATGTGTTTTTGCAATAGAGGGCAAAACCGTAGCACGAAACGTACCGATAAACGGTAAATGGTATAGTAAAGAAACAATAGACCAAATGATTGAACAAAAGCTTGTTTACGAGGGCTAAGGTGAGAAGAATAATCCGAACTTGCCTCAAACCGGCATATTTCGGTGCTTTTCACCCAATTTATTCTTGCAAGGCGACAGCCTTGCTGCACCTAAATTGAGCAAAAATCCCTCGAAATCTCCTCGCCTTGAGG
>JAZNET010000040.1:0-28807 GCA_045588735.1 Acutalibacteraceae bacterium
ATAAGAGCAGATATAACCACAAAGCTTAAAAAGGTAACCCAGATAAACAAGGGTACCGGCTTAAGAGTTGCTTTTGGCGTTACAATTCCTGTAGGTATTGATGTTGTTGAAAACGGCCTCAGAGTTGTAGAAAGCTTTTACCTTGACCTTTACGTTACTTTTGAGCAGGAGGTTAAGTTCAATACACGCTTCTCTGCCGATATTAAGTGGGGTAACTGTGCAAAAATTATTTGGTGGATTAAAGACGTTGTTGTAAATGCCGGCTTTGATATGGGCGTTTACACAGGTGTTGGTGCAGTTGCATCAGTTTATACAGAGAAATATCACCAGAAATCATATTTCTGGAATGAGCTTGTTGAAAAGAAGGACAGCACCTTCTCAACTGCAAGTAATATTGCAACCAAGCTTAATAATATGCTTAAGGACGGAAACGTTTCGTTCTTTAACGTTGATGAAGAAAATTCTCTTATAAATGAGTATTCCAAAATGCTCGAAAGAGAAATTGACTACGTAGATATTTTAGCAATACGCTTGTATCACAATAAAGGCTACGTTGACCCTAAAACACACATTGTTAACTACGTTTTAGACGTCGAACTTGTATTTGGTGCTAAGCTCAATATAACAATGGGTGTTTCCTTCGAAGCATTAAGTGTAAAGGAATACAGCTTTACACTCAATATGTTCGATGCAAAGGGCTCTGCAAGCGTTGTAGATAAGCAAACCCCATATACTAATTTCAACTTCTTTATTATGGGTAACTTGGGACTTCGTGCAGGTATCAGAGTAACGTTCTCAATAGGACTTATAAGTGTTAAGCTCGATAACCTTGGTGCTATGATAGAGGTTGGTGTTTACTTAGACCTTTACGGCTTCTTCTATTTCCATTACGATTGGAATGGAGAGACCAATAAGCACAACGTTCAATCAGGCGGTGCCTTATATGCAGCAATAGGTCTTTACGTAGACTTAGACTTATTCGGCGGTGTTCTGCTTGATTTAGCATCCTTCAGATTCCATCTTTACGAGGGCGAGCTGGAGCTGTGGAATTCAGGTAATGCAGATAATATAGTGTCCGTGGTAGATCCTGAGTTTTCACAAACTATTTACAATACAAAAACCGTTACCATATCTCCTTATAACCTCAGAATGCGCAAGGTGAACGTTCTTACGGGTAAAACAGAGAACGTTATTAAGGGATTGGAAAATTTTGCCGTTTCCTTGACTAACCCTAAATTCTCTTACGATAAAAGCACAGGCTCAATTACGGTAAATCCTGAGGATAGTGATATTGAGTTAAGCACACAGGCAAGATTTACTTATACGGGCAAAACCGCTTCGTTTACAAAAGAGCCTTTAACAGTTATTTTTAATTTAACCTGGAAAAAGACAGAGCCATCAATGCAGGTAGAATATTATGAACCGTTTACCATAATATACAAAGACGGTGAAAAATTCGGCTCTCCTGATGATAGCAGAACAAGATGGTTTATAGAGGGCTCAAAGCTTCCTGCACTTGAAAATTATGATGACCAAAAGCCGGGATACGATTTCTTCGGCTGGCAAATAAGCTGTGCTGCTCTTCCTGAATATGACGGCAAAATGCTTCACGAGGTTAATTGCCTTGAGGGTGTAAAAATGCCGGATGTGCCAATCGGATTAACTCCGATATACGTTGAAAGAACAGACACACCTTTCACCATTACTCATTTAGTTGCGTCAGTAGATGACCCATCAGTTTATGAGGTTTATGAAGAGGTGAAGAAAACAGGTAAAACCGGTGACAGAATCGGACTTGAAGAGGTGTTGTCTAAGGAAGGCTTTACACACGATATTTCAAAATTCCCTGTTAACTTTACAGCAGAAATTGCTGACGGTATTATGTATACCGATTACGGCACTTATATTGCCGGTGACGGAAGCACAAATCTTTGCATTTATTACAACCGTGATGAATACAGAGTAACCTTCTATGCAAACAATCCTGATTATGAGTATTTCGGAGAAGACGAGATATCAGAAACCAAGCTGCTTAGATTCGGTCAGGAATTACAAGTGCCTGATTACGCAGAGGTTGAAATTCCGGGCTACACGTTTAAGGGCTGGTCTTTAACAAAGGATGGCTCCTCAGGCATTATAGAATTACCGGAGACTATTTCTGTATCTGAGAATAAGTCAGTAGAGTATTACGCAATCTGGGAAGCAGACGAGGTTGAATTTGAAGTTAATTACTTTATTCAGAATTCAGACGGAACGTTCAGTAAGGAGCCTTCATACACTGAAGTTCATACTGCTCCTGCAGGTACAAGAATTGACTACAGCATATTAGCGCCGCAGGATGAAAGCTTGTTTGAAAGCACGTGGTATTCACATTGCTCTGCTGCTGCAGTTGTAAATGATGAGCCTGTTAAATATGAAAAAGCTCATATAGATGCATTAGATGATATAAGCCTTTCTGTATATTACAAACGTAATTACAAGCAGGTATGGTGGAATAATACCGAGCTCGATTATCACTATCAGGGTGAAGAATTTACAATTCCGGCTGAGTCAGATAGCGAGGCGTTCAAAAAAGCAGGTTACACGTTAATCGGCTGGAAATCTCTTGGCTACGGTGATGAAAAAGTTTATTTACCCGGTGAAAAATATACAATGGGTGAGTTTACGCTTTACTTCAGCGCAGTTTATGAAGCAAATGATGACACACCTTACGTTGTAAAGCATATCCGTGAGGACGTAGACGGCAGCTTTACTTCTGCCGAATGCGAAACAGAAACCGAAAAACTTGCAGGCACAAGTGATTCAACGGTAACACCTGAGGTAAAGGCGTATAAGGGCTACACCTCACCTGCAAAGCGCGCGGTAACAATTGCAGCTGACGGTACAACGGTTGTGAATTATCACTATTACAGAAACCAGCACAATATAAGGTTCGAATTGGATGGCGGTATGCTTCGCGGCAAATACACGTCAAGCTACAAATACGGCGTACCATTCTACTTATTTGAGGATGAAGATAGCTTCTCGGCTACAAAGACCGGTTATATTTTCAAGGGCTTCTATTTAGAGGGTGATGAAACCAAAACCGTAATAGATGCTGAATACTATATTTCAGGTGATGAAATTTACTCGGATGAGGATATTGTTTTTGTTGCTCTTTGGGAAGCAGAGCCATACAGCTACAAAACAGAGTATTATCTTCAGCAGTTAGACGGCACCTACGTGCTTCAGCAGACTGAGACAGGTAAAGCTCCGTACGCTTCAACAGTAAATGCAGAAGAAATTACCTTCAACGGCTTTACGGCAGATAAGTCCGTAAGCGGTACAGTAAGCAGTGGTGTAATTTCTTCTGACAGTGTGCTTACGTTAAAGCTTTACTACACAAGAAATACCTATACAGCAAAGTGGATGAGCTACGACGGTTCAACAGTTCTTGCTACTACAAGCGTTAAATTTGGTGATACAATTAAGGCACCTAATAGCTTTAACGAGGATACAACCCGCCCCGGCTATACGTTAACAGGCTGGCTTGACGTTGATTACGGAAAAATGTCAGCAGACGGTGCTACACTTTATGCAAAAACAAGCGGTATCTGGAAGGCTGCAAGCTATACAGTAGTGTATAACGGCAACGGCGCAACAAGCGGTATAATGTCAAATCAAGGCTTTGTATACGGCAATAGCGCAGCGCTTAATGCAAATGCTTTTTCAAAAACAGGTTACGTATTTAACGGCTGGAACACAAAGGCAGATGGTACAGGCACAGCGTATGCTGACCAGGAAAAGGTTTTAAATCTTGCGTTAAGCGGCACGGTAACGCTTTATGCTCAATGGACTGCAGGTAACAGCACTGCTTACAAGGTAGAGCATTACTTTGAAGCATTAAACGGCGAGTTTGTTATTGACAGCGCCAAAACACAGAGCTTTACAGGTGTTACAAATTCAACTGTAAATGCTTCTGCAATAGAAATTGAAGGCTTTACCTTTGATAGCGACAATGCACTTAACGTTAAGTCTGCAACAGTAAATGCAGACGGCAGTACTGTATTAAAGCTTTACTACACAAGAAACAACTATAATCTTACGTTCGATTTTAGCAACTCTACTATTAAAACTATGGTAGATAAAAAAGAGGTTGACGAAGAAACCGGTGAAGAATACGTTGTAGGTAAAGAGGTTGGTAACTTCTCATTCGAGCGTGTAACAGTTTCTCTTAAGCACGGTCAGTCAATTGCTGATGCAGTGGCGAGTGTAGCAATTCCGGAAGCGGCAGGCTACGTGTTCGAAAAATGGACACTTGAAAATGCGTCCTATGACGAATCAACAACCATGCCGATTGGCGGCTTGACGCTTTACGCAAGCTGGAAGCCGATTGAAATTACCGTTACGTTCTACTGTGGTAATAAGTATAGCGGCTATAGAGATGCAACAGGTACTACTGTAACAAAGACTTATAATTACGGTGATGAAATAAGCTTGCCTGAGCTCGATTTTGCTTATGAAAATCGTGTGATATCAGGTTGGGTGTTCAACGATTGCGCCGGCGGTCCCGGTAACGCTCCCGTACACTGTGAATGGCCGTTACAGTTAGTTTACGGTAGATATGAGGGTGGCTATGGCTTCTTTGAAGAAAGCGAGACTGAATTAGAAATGTCACCATACTGGAGCAAGGATTACACAGAAATTACTTTCAACGGTAACGGTGGCGCAGGTTCAATGCAAAACCAGATTCATGACCGTTATGCAAGTGTTATGACGTTATTTGAGAATAAGTTCACTCGTGACGGATACAGCTTTGTCGGCTGGAATACTGCAGCTGACGGCTCAGGTGTTGCGTACAGTGATTGTGTATACTTTACGCCCGTTGAGGCATACGGCAAGAGTGAAGTAATTCTTTACGCACAGTGGGAAAAAACTGCTGCCGAATAAAATAACTACATCCCATACAGGTCAATGACTTGTATGGGATGTTTTTTTAATAATGCAGCATTTTATAAAAATAAGGGTATGCACTGAAAAATTGGTTCAGTGTTGTTCTTGTGGCTGAGCCGGGGTCATTTATATAAAAGGAGGAGGCTGTTAAGGAGTCTGTAGCCTTAACACCCGTTACAACAACGTAGTGCTGACCGCCGTTAGCCTTTTTTGCGCCTACAATTATCGGCTTGCCCTCCTGAAGCAAATTATAAAGCCTTGTAAGGTAATTTGCCGAGGAGGTTATTTGTGTGTAGTAGGAGGGCCAGTAAACTGCACCGCCTGAGGTATACGACAGCTTTTTCATCATAACGTGAGGGTAAATGGTTGTAGCTGTTCTTTTACTTTCAAGCATAGCAATAGCGGTAGTAGCACAGCCTATTTTTGCTATTGTCTGACCCGAGGAGCCTATTATAACGTTTGCCCAGCGTGAGTCAGTCTGCTTTAAATTCGGAACTCCCGAAAGCTTTATTGCCTTGTAAGCTGTTGCAGTATTATTTGTAGTTGCCGTTGTCAGATAAGAGCTGCTTACGTAGCCTGTTTTAGTACCGTTATAAAGAATTTTTGACCAGCCGTTTGCAGTAGAAATAACGGGCACCCTTGTACCGCTTTTTAATGTTGTGAGAATTGCAGAGGATGTCCCCGCGGAGCTTCTTACGTTGAGGCTTCCGCTTGTGGTTTTTACTTCCTTAACATCCTTGGAGGTAACTGTGATATAATCGGCACTGCAATAGCCGTAAGAGGAAGCGCCGTACCTTACGTACCAAAAATTACCGCTTTTACTGACAAGCGTAACTAAAGAGTTTCGCTTTAACGTAGCAACAACGGCTGATGAGGTTGTTGCGCTTTTTCTTACGTTAAGTGAGGTAGAGCTTGTTGAAACCTTACCAACACCATAAACCGTGCTGCTTGCCTTGGCCGTTATATTAAGATTTGAAAATAAAGTGAAAATTAAAATAAAGCTTAAAATTAAGCTACACGTTCGTTTCATAAAAACACCTCGTATTTACTATTTTTTGCATTCTTTGAAAAGCTAATGCCTTTTAATAGTAACATACGAGGTGTTTAATTTCATTGTATAAATATTGGAAACGGTTTTGGTAATTTATATTGTTCCGTTCTTTTTGCTCAGCTCTATGAACTCTCCTGCAATATATTTTAAATCGTCCATAGATTCAATCGAACTCATTTTTGCCCGGTATTCCGCGGCACCGCGCAAGCCCTTCGTATACCACGCGGCGTGTTTTCGTGCTTCTCTTATGCCTACTCGTTCACCCTTGTATTCGCAAAGCTTTTCTATATGCTTGAGCATAATAAGCATTCTTTCTGTAACGGGTGGCTCCGGCAAAATTCTTTCGTGCTCAAGGTAAGCGTTTATTTGTTGAAACACCCAAGGTCTGCCTAAGGCACCGCGACCGACCATAACTAAGTCACAGTTCGTCTCTTCAAGCATTTTTGCAGCGCTCTTGCCGTCTGTGACGTCACCGTTACCAATAACGGGTACCTTAACCGCCTTTTTTACCTCTTTAATAATATCCGTGTTAACAGGGGGTGAGTACATTTGCACCTTTGTTCTGCCGTGTACTGTAATTGCCGCTGCGCCTGCATTTTCGCAACGCAGGGCTAATTCAACAGCGTTAATTGTGTTGTCATCCCAGCCGGCACGCATTTTTACTGTAACAGGAAGAGAGGTAGCAGCAACAACTGCCTTAACAATTTCCTCTGCGAGTATAGGGTTTTTCATAAGCAAGGCGCCACCACCGGATGCCGCAACCTTTGGTGCGGGGCAGCCCATGTTAATGTCTATAAACTGCGGAGCAAATTCCAATGCTTTTTCTGCGGCAATTGCCATTGTTTTTGGGTCGTTACCAAAAATTTGTGCACCGCAGGGGCGCTCGCTGTCAGTAATTAAAAGCAATTCCTTGCTCTTTTTGTCGTTAAGGCTAAGCCCCTTTGCACTAACCATTTCTGTAACGGAATAGCAGGCACCGTAGCCTACGCATAATTCACGAAAGGCTCTGTCTGCTATGCCTGCCATAGGAGCTAAAGCAACCCTGCCTTCACATTTTAAAAAATCAAGAGTCATATTTTTACCTTCCCAGAGGGGTATTCTCTTTGAATAACCCGCTTCGCTAATGCAAAAATTATAACATATTTGTACTTGCTCTTCAAGAATATTTGAAATATACTAAAAAATATAAAAAACGTGTCAACCTTTTGGTATTTAAAAACACTAATATATAGTACATAAAAAGTGGGTGAATAAGTGGAGCTCAAAAAACAAGCAAAGGAAAGACTTGCCGCAAGCTATAATTTGCACTACAACAGTTTGTACAGATTTTGTAATGCAAGGCTAAAAAACGAGCATCAGGCAGAGGATTGTGTGCAGGAAAGCTTTTTGGTTTTGTATAAAAAATATATGCAAAAGGAGCAAATAGAAAACGAAAAGCTTTTTCTTTATAAGGTTGCCGATAATTTAATAAAAGCACAGTGGCGTAAAAACGCGAAAACAGAGAAACTTTTAGATATTGATTCCGTTGCGGAAAAGTTAGCTGTGGAGTCTGAGGTGTATAAAAACTTGGATTTTGAAGAGCTTTCAAACAGGCTTTCCTCTGTGCTGAATGAAAACGAGCTGTTGGTGTATAGGCTTAAATATGTTGAGGATAAAACAATAAAGGAAATATCCGAGGAAACCGCACTTTCGTTTGAGGCGGTTGCAAAGCGGCTTTCACGGTTGCGCCAAAAATTAAAAGAAGAGTTTTTAGAAGATTATAAGGGGTGATTTTCTTGGAAAATAAAACAACAAAAGTAATTAATGACATTTATTTTTGCAGCTCTGTAATTGATGAGCTTAATGAAATTATAGAAGAGGAATTAAAAAAGGATGCGCTTGCAGACTTAGCTTTAATTGATGATTGCTGTGCCGCATTAGAGGTGCTTAACGGCAACGTATATAACGAGGAGGTCGTTGTTTCCTGCTTTAATGCGCTTAATGTTATAAGAAAATATAATTCCGAGAGGAATAAGAGGGTGTTGCTTTCAGCCTCTTGCTTAGTGCTTATAAGTGCAATTGCGGCAACAGCGGCTCTTACAAGGGATAAGCCAAAAACAGAGCAGGGTGAATTTTTAAGTGCAAAGGCAAGTGAGAGTGTAGTTTCGGAGGCTATTGAAGATACTACAAAAAAGAGTGCTTCAACTACACGTGTAACACAGGTTAAAAAGCTTAAGGTTATGCAGCCGCTCGGCGAATCGAAAATGGTTTTTGATAATCGCGAAGAAATAAACATAGAAGGCTTTTACGTTTACGTTGAATATCTTGACGGAAGAAGATATTCGGTTCCCTCCTCAGAGTGCGGCTTTGAGGTTTTAGAAACAGCAGATGACGGTGCTACAAGGGTAAAGGTTACTTATTCGGGGTATGAAACCTTTATTTACGTAACAGTAAGAATGCCCGAGGTTTATACTACCGAGTACTATTACCCGGATTGTGACTGTGATGACGATATATTCGGCGATGATTTTATGTTTACAGAGGAAGAAAGCTCTGCTATAATTGAGGAAACAACAGTAGTAGAAGAAGCATCTGAAACGGACGCTTATTAATGGAGGTTGTTTTATGAAAAAGAAGGTTTTATTAGTCTTGACTTTAGTTGTGGTAATGGCTTTCACACTTGTTGTTACGGCAAATGCGGAAAATGAAGTAACTGAACCCGTAACTGAATCCGAAGGCTATTTTGTGTACCAATTGAATGAAGACGGCACCTCTTATAAGGTGGTTGAATACACAGGTAATGAAAAGACGGTTGTTGTGCCTGAAACGTACAAGGGCTTACCTGTTACGGTAATCGGTGAGCGAGCCTTTTTAGATAGTCCGCTTTGGTATATTGAGCTTTCGGATAATATAAAGGAAATAGGCTACCACGCTTTCAGCAGAAGCTATTTAGAGGAGTTTACGGCAACAGACGGCTTGGAGATAATAGATAAATTTGCTTTTTCAGATTGCGACTATCTTGAAACAGTGTATTTAAGTAAAACAATTAAGAGCGTCGGTCTTGATGCATTTGAGGGCTGTAAAAGGCTTAAAAATATTACAATAGAAAATGGTGCTGACGGTATTCACTATACTGCATTTGACAGAACCTATTACAGCAGTACTCATATAAACGGTGTTAACGAAGGGTACAACGTTCTTTACGTAGATGAATATATGCTTTATACCGAGAACGGTATTTACGGTGTTTTTGGTGTTAAAGACGGTACTTACGGCATAGCCGAAGGTGCTTGCCTTATGTCTAAAAAAATTACTGCCGTAACAATACCTGAAAGCGTTAAGGTTATGGGCAAAATGTCTGTAGGCTATTATGAGGACCGTTACGATGAAATAGTTAAAATAGAAAATTTTAAAATTTTCGGTGTAAAAGGCACGGTAGCAGAAGCCTATGCTTTGGAAAACGACTTTGAATTCATTGAGTACAAGGACGTTAAATTAGATACCCCCAAGGTAACCGCAACAGTATGGGCGGGCGGTGTGAAAATAGAATGGAATGAAATTGAAAACGCCGAAAGCTATATTTTATATAAGCGCAACTATAACGCTAAAACAAAAAAATGGGGTAGCTGGTACAGGTTAAGAGATAAGGTTAATCAGCCAACCTTTAACGATTCTGACGTGAAACTCGGCGAGTATTACCGCTACACGGTCAAAGCAAGAAACGGTGGGACAACAAGTGCATACGAATCAACGGAGAATGTAAAGTATAATCTTGCACCATCCGTAGAGATTAATAACGGTGTAAAGGGTATTACAGTTAACGTAGGCGGTGCTGCTAACTGTACGGGTAAAATTATTTATCGCTCTACTTATAACGAAAAAACTCGAAAGTGGTCATCCTGGTCTAAAATTGCTACTGTGAAAAATTACGTTACTCAGTGGGTAGATACCTCTGTTCAAAACGGTAAAACGTACCGTTACACCATTAAAGCGGTAAACGGCAGCTTCAGAAGCCTTTATCAGAAAAATCCCAATGGTATTACCTACTTGAAAATGCCTGCACCAAAGTCCGCAAATTCAACTAACGGTGTAAAGATAACGTGGAATAAAATTTCGGGAGCAAGTAGTTACGTAATATACAGGTCGGAAATAAAGTACGGCAGATGGACCGGCTGGACAGTTTTAGGGAAGCCTGATAAAAACACAACAGTTTATTTTGATACAACTGCAAAAAGCGGTACAGTTTACCGCTACACCGTAAGAGCAGAAAAGAATGGCTGTATAAGTGCTTACAAGGTAACGTCAAGTCTTATGTATTTAGATATTCCGACTGTAACGGCAGCAAAAACAGATGACAGCATTACTGTTTCTTGGGAGAAGATTCAGGGTGCAACAAGCTATGCTGTTTACAAGTCTGAGTACAATGCAAAAACTAAAAAATGGTCTACCTGGAGTAAGGAAAAAACCGTATCCTCTTCAACGCTTGAGTGGGTAGATTCAAGCGCAAAGGATGGAAAAACCTACCGTTATACTGTAAGAGCGTTAAACGGTAGCGAAAAGGGTTGCTACAAGGCAAGTGAAAGTATTAAAAAATAATAATTGAAATTACCGCGCCATTTAAATAAAATGGTGCGGTTTTTTGTTTATTTATATTGAATAAAATTGTAATTTGATTTATAATAAATAACAAGTGTTCATTGTATTGAGAATTATAGGGGGTGCGTTTATGCTTTGTCAGAATTGCAAAAAAAATGAAGCAAATATGCACATGAAAAGAATAATAAACGGTAGCGCAACAGAGGTACACCTTTGCTCAGATTGTGCTCGCTCACTTGGCTATGGTGACAGCTTCGGCTCGTTTGGTCTTGGCTTTAGTGACCTTTTCAGCGATTTACTTGGTATAACCGAAAAATCACTTACGGGCAGTACGTTAAGGTGCTCGCTTTGCGGCAAAAGCTTTCAGGATATTGCTGAAAGCGGCAGGGTAGGCTGTGCAGAATGCTACGTTACCTTTTACGACAAGCTTTTGCCTACCTTAAGAAAAATCCACGGCAAAACAACCCACCAGGGCAAGGTGCCGCTTAATTTTACTGAAAACACCTCTTCTCAGCCAAATTTAGCTGACCTTAAGCTTGCTTTAAAGGAAGCAATTGAGCGCGAGGATTTTGAGTTAGCAGCAACACTCCGTGACGAAATAAATCTTTTAAACGGAGGTGCTGAATAATGGGTGCAAAATGGTATTTAGGCACAGGTGCACAAAACGACGTAATTATAAGCACAAGCGTGCACCTTGTAAGGAATTTAAAGGAATTTCCGTTTCCGCAAATGCTTTCTTTGCAGGATAAATTAAAGGTTAATTCTCTTGTTAAAGAGGCTTCGCGTGCATTAACAAGCTATAACTTTAATTATCTGGAAATGAAAATGCTTTCTCAGTACGAGGTTGTTTCTTTGGCGGAAAGGCATTTAGTCAGCCCCGAATTTGCATCCTCAAGAGACGGCAGAGCGCTTTTAATTACGGATGATGAGGCTGTGAGTGTTATGCTCAATGAAGAAGACCATATCCGTTTTCAGGTAATGTACGCTGCATTTTCACTTGATGAAGCCTACAGAACTGCAAATGAAATAGATAACGCTCTTTCTCAAAGTCTTAATTTTGCTTTTGATGAAAGGATAGGCTATTTAACACAGGACCCCACAATTATAGGTACGGGTATGAAGGCGTCTGTTGTACTTCATTTACCCGGTCTTGCAAGTTTAATGCAAATACCCAAGCTTATTTCTACCGTGCAAAAATTAGGTCTTTCCTTACGTGGCTCTTACGGTGAGGGCGCCGCTGCAAAGGGTGATATGTTCAGGTTGAGCAACAGTATTACCTTAGGCATTTCTGAAAAGGCTGCAATAGAAAATTTAAAATCTATTGCATTGCAAATTGCAGCACAGGAAAGAGCTGCTCGAGAAGAAATTTTAAAAACAGATGCAATTGAGGATAAAATTTTCAGAGCGTACGGCACCTTAAAATATGCCAGACTTATAGATACAGACGAGCTTATGGAGCTTATGTCGTTAGTTCGCCTTGGTGCGGTAAAGGGCTTTGTAAATATGGATACTGCAAAAATTGAGGGTATGATGATAAATATGCAGCCTGCTACAATTTCTCTTTCGGTTGACAGACCGTTAGATAAAAACGGCAGAGATGCATTAAGAGCAAAAAGAGTTAGGGAATTTTTAGGTTAATTTTATGCCATTAAAGCAAGAAAGAAAAAAACAGCTTATAGCATCACTTTTGCTGACGCTTGCCGCCTTTATATGGGGCAGTGCATTTGTAGCACAAAGTGAAGCATTAGATATTTTAGGTCAATTTACATTTTTAGCTTCACGTTCGTTCTTAGGTGTGCTGGCGCTTGTGCCGGTTTCAGTTTTTCTTTATAAAAAGGGTCAGAAATCGGGTGTAGGTGAGCACAATGAATACAAAACCTTTTTTTCGAAGGATTTGCTTTTAGGTGGTGTTCTTTGCGGCACAGTGCTCTTTGCGGCATCCGCCCTGCAGCAGGTCGGTATTATTTCCTCGGGGGTAGGTAAATCCGGATTTTTAACTACCCTCTACATATTGGCGGTACCTGTTTTGGGTCTGTTTCTTAAACGACGTGTAAAGCCCTTTATGTGGGTGTGCATAGCACTTGGCATTGCAGGAATGTACTTTTTGTGTGTTAGTGAAGCAAGTGCCTTGAATTTTGGCGATTTAATGCTTATTCTTTGCGCTGTCTGCTTTGGTGTGCACATAATGGTTATTGACCATTTTGTAAAAAAGGTTGACGGAGTAAGGCTTTCGTTGGTGCAGTTTTTTGTAGTGGGAATTTTTTCCCTGGTTACCGCACTTATTTTTGAGGAGATAGATTTTGCTTTAATTAAAGCGGCATTCTTTTCAATTTTCTATGCGGGTGTAATGTCCTCGGGAATTGCCTACACGCTGCAAATTGTATCGCAGAAAAATCTTAGTCCTACGGTAGCAAGTCTTTTAATGAGCCTTGAGGCTGTGTTTGCTGCACTTTCAGGTGCCGTGTTCGGTGAACGCCTTACAAGCAACGAGATTTTCGGCTGCGTTTTAGTTTTTGCTGCAATTATATTAGCACAGCTGCCAATAGAAAACATAAAATTTAAAAAGTCATCTGCAAATTAACTGCAGATGACTTTCTTTTTTAGGTTTTATTTGCTAATTTGAAAACGTCGTGCTGAGTGCCTAAAATCATAATGTGGTCATTCTCAACAAATTTGTAGTTAGCACCGGGGGCACCGGTTACTCTGTCGCCGTTTTTAACAACAATAATGTTAACCTTGTAGTTTTTACGAACGTCAACCTCTTGAATTGTTTTGCCAATCCAGCTGACTAAAACAGGTATTTCGTAAATTGCATATTCGTCGGTAATTTGAATTAAATCGAAAATATTTTTCGCGTTGTATTTAATACCCGTTTTTTCTGCTATTTCTCTTTCGGGGTAGATTGTATCATCAGCACCTATTTTCTTTAAAAGGTACGCTTGTCTGTCGCGCTTTGCAACAGAAACAACCTTTTTTGCGCCTAATTCCTTAAGCAAAGAGGTTATTTCAAGCGAAGCCTGAAAATCTCTGCCTGTGCAAACAAAGCAAATATCAAAGTTGTTAATACCCAAAGAACGAAGCACGCCTTCATTTTTACAGTCACCTATAAATGAGTCGGGGAAAATACTGTTAAGCGCTTCAACCTTTTCCTCGTTTTTGTCTACAATAACAATGTCGTTGCCTAAATCAAGCATCTGCTTTGCCAAATGCTTACCGAATCTACCTACACCAATTACAAGTATTGATTGCATAGTAACATCTCCTTTTTAACCTACAACTACGTTTTCCTTCGGACGGTCAATAGGGGCGTTAACCCTCTTTTCTGCAAGGGTAAGCATAAGCGTTAATCCGCCGACTCTGCCACCAAACATAAGGGCAATAATAACCAGTTTAGAAATGCCCGAAAGCTGGGTGGTAAGACCCTTTGAAAGACCCGAGGTGCTTATTGCACTTATAGTCTCGAAAAATGTGTCCGTAATAGAAAAACCGTCTAACGTACAAATTATTGCCGTCGCTGAAAATACAGCTAGTAAGTAAATAACTAATATAGCAACAGCCTGCTTAAGTGTTTCAACAGGGATAGACCGCTTGAATATTTGCGGGTGAGTGTTGTTTCTTGCTGCAGCAATTGTGAAAACAAAAAGAACGGCAACCGTTGTAACCTTAATGCCGCCTGCGGTAGAAGCAGAGCCGCCGCCAATAAACATTAAAAGGTCTGTAATAAGCTCACTGCCTTGTGAGAATTGTGCACAGTCTAATATTGTAAAGCCTGCATTTCGTGGGGTTACCGAAAGGAAAAACGCCTTTAAAACCTTATCCCAAATCGGTAAGCCCTCAAAAAGATTTTTGTCCTCAAAAATCATAAAGAGCAACGCACCGCCAACAATCAAAACAAAGTTTGTTACAAAAACTAACTTGGAGTGCAGGGAGTATTTGTTGAAATTGAATTTATGATTTATCACGTCATCCCACACGAGAAAACCTAAACCACCGATTATAATTAAAAGTATAACCGTAATACAAACCAGCAGGTCGCTGTTGTATGAAGTCAATGAAGAGAACGGAGCGCTTATACCCATTAAGTCAAAGCCTGCATTACAAAAGGCGGATACTGAATGGAATATTGCAAGCTCAATTCCGCTTGCAAGACCAAATTCCGGACAGAACCTGAAGGCTAAAAATACGGCGCCTATAAGCTCGGTTATAAATGTAATAAAAAATATTCGCTTCAGTAATTTAACAACACCGCTTAAACGAAGTGTTCCCTCAGACTGCATAAGCACGCGTCTTTCGTAAATACCAATTCTTTTTCTTAAAAAAAGCGAGAACATAGAAATTACAACTATGAATCCGAGGTTTCCTATCTGAATAAGTAAAAGAATTACAATTCTGCCGAAAAGCGACCAGTAGGTGTAGGTATCGTAAAGAACAAGACCCGCACCGCTTATGGCACTTGTTGCGGTAAACAGTGCGTTTAAAACAGGCGTCATGCTTCCGCTTTGAGAAGAGATAGGCAAAGTGAGAAGCGCTGCACCTATTAACGTTAAAAGCGCGAAGCTTAACACAATGGTTTGTGTGTAAGTGAATCTTTCACGAAGTTTTTCAAGCATTTTTAAATACACTCACTCTAAATGAATTTAATTTGATAATTTTATGTTAGTATAATAGCACAGTAGATTAAAACTTGCAAGAGAAAAGTAAGTATAATCAGTAAATATAAATATGCTGTCAATTATTGAAAAAGTGTGTAATTTATGGTATAGTTATTGTGTATAAGTATTTATTGAAATTGGTGGTTTTGTATGAAACACGTAAAAAGAATATTTGCTTCGCTTTTAGCAGGTGTAATTGCTTTTTTAGCAGTATATTTAAATCTTTTAAGTATTGCGGATAAGTCTGCTGAGGATATTTTATATCATCACAGCACAGGCACAATGGGCGAAATAAGAATTATTAAAATTGATGATAAAACAATGAACGAAATGGGCGATATTTCTACGTGGGACCGCTCTGTTTACACAAGACTTTTAAATACACTTTGTGTGTCCTCGGAGGTGCGCCCTGCAGTAATAGGCTTCGATATTCTTCTTTCAAGTGAAAAGGATGCAAAAACCGACGGGGAATTTGCAGAGGTTTGTAAAAAATACGGTAACGTGGTTTGCGGCTTTAGCTACGTATTTTCTAAAGAATTAGAAGAGAATGAGGACGGTAAGCTCATAGAAAACTCAATGACGGTAAAGGATAAGGTTTTGCCTTACAAGGACTTAAGAGACGTGGTTGACGTTGGCTTTGTAAACGCACTTATGGATAACGACGACAGTTTTATAAGAAGCTCTTTTTTAACGTTTTGTGAATCAGATACAGTTACTTCAGAAAGCTTCAGTATGAAGGTCTGCGAAAAATATATGGAAACTAAGGGCGTGGAGGATTTCTCATCACAGGCAGGTGTTATGGATTTTCGTTACAGCGGCAATCCCGGTGAATATGAAAACGTTTCACTTATAGACGTCTTAAACGGAAGTGTCCCTGCGGAGGCTTTTGACGATTGCATTGTTTTAGTCGGCGCTTACGCCGCAGGTATGATGGACTCTTATTTTGTTCCCGTTGACAGAAGCACTCAGATGTTCGGTGTTGAAATACACGCGAACGTTATTCAGGCTATAATTGAAGGCAAGGAGCTCAAAAATGTAAATAAATTAGCAGATGCTTTAATAAGTGCTGTTATTATTGCACTCATAACCTTTCTTTGTTGGAATTTAAGCGTGGCAAAAACTGTTGCAGTCTGCCTTTTAACTGCAGTGTTAAAGCTTCTGTTCGGTTTTGTCCTCTTTAATTCGGGTTATATGATGAACGTTCTTTCCGTTCCTGTTTTAGCAATAGTAATTGCAATTATTTACGTAGCGGCACATTACTACAAAGCAAGAATGGCTAAAAAAAGTATCGAAAAAGCCTTTAATAAGTACGTAGCACCGCAAATTGTTGAGGATATAGCAAAGGACGGCACCTACGAATTGAAGCTCGGTGGAGAAAACAGAGATGTTGCTGTTATGTTTGTTGATATACGCGGCTTTACGTCGCTTTCAGAAAGCCTTGAGCCTGAGCAGGTTGTAGATATTTTGAACGATTATTTAGAGCTTACAACACGCTGTATTTTCCGTCACGGCGGCACACTCGACAAGTTTGTGGGCGATGCTACCATGGCAGTATTTAACTCACCGTTTGATACAGAAGATTATATTTACAAAGCAATTCTTACTGCGTGGGATATTGTTCAGGGCGGTAACAAAATAGAAAAGGGCTTTACAGAGCGCTACGGCAAAAGCGTCGGCTTTGGCATTGGCGTTAACTGCGGTCCTGCCGTTGTCGGTAATATAGGCTGTGAATTCAGAATGGACTACACCGCAATTGGTGACACGGTAAACACAGCGGCTCGTCTTGAGTCGAATGCACCAAGAGGTAACGTTTACATAAGTAAGGCTGTAAGGGATGCTTTAGGCGACAGAATTACGGTTGAAGACGTAGGTGAAATTCCGCTTAAGGGTAAATCAAACGGTGTATTTGTTTACTCGGTAACAGGTGTAAATAATTATAAGAGTCCCGAGGGTGTGTAATATGAAAAAAATACTCATTATTCCCGATAGGAATGATATTGAAAATACCTTGGCTTTGCAAAATGAATACTCTTTAGGCTTTGAGTACAATGACTTTTTTGTACCGGGTATTCTTAACGACAACGCAAAGCACGAAGAAATAATAAATACATATAAGGCTCACGCTTTACCCGAATACACAACTATGCACGGTGCGTTTTTTGACGTTTTGCCGTTCAGTGAGGATGAAAAAATTAAAGAAATATCGTTGCTTCGTATAAATCAAAGCCTGTGTATTGCAAGAAAAATAGGCGCAAGGGCGGTTGTTTTTCATACTAATTACAATCCTTTTTTGAACGACGAGGCATACGTCAGAAGATTTGTAAATCAAAACGTTGAGCTTTGGGGCGATATTCTTGAGGCTAACCGTGACGTAAGTATTTATCTTGAAAACACGTTCGATTACGACCCGCTTATTATAAAGCAATTGGCAGAAGGCTTAAAGGCGAACAGTAACTTTGGCATTTGTCTTGATTGGGCGCATGCCGCACTTTCAAGAGTTAAGCCGTCCGAGTGGGCAAGGGTGTTAGGTGAGCACGTAAAGCATGTTCATATAAATGACAATAATCTTAAAAGTGATTTGCATTTGGCTTGGGGTAGCGGTCAGGTTGACAGATTCAGCTTTTACGAGTGCTACGAAAAATATTTTAGCAATGCAACAGTTCTTATTGAAACAAATTCATTTGAAAATATAAAAAAATCTTTAGAACAGCTTAAAAAGGATAGTTTTATTTAAATTTTGAGTATAACACGAAAGGAGGGCTGTTTATGGCAAAAAACAAAAAATTAAAAATGCTGAAGGCTGTCGTAATATGCTTTGTAGCCGTAGCAATCGTTGCAGCCATATTTACTACAGCTCTCGCTTTTGGTGATGCAAGTGAAGGCTACAGGACTATAACCGTTATTGAGGTTCAGGGTACTGTCGGTGTTGTTCACAATAACGTGGAGTATCAGGCGTATAAGGGAATGCATCTTGAGGAGGGCTATACGGTTGTTACCTCAGGTAACAGCTACGTAAGAATGCTTCTTGATGATGATAAGTACGTTAAGCTTGAGTCGGGCAGTAAGGCTATTTTTGAGGAGCTGTCCGGGGACAAAACTGCAATTAAAATAGAACGCGGCTCGCTTGTGAGTGAAATAACAAAGCCGTTAAAGGTAAACGAAGATTTTATTGTAAATACGCCTAATGCGGTCCTTGCGGTGCGCGGTACTCTCTTCAGGGTAGATTTATCCCGTAACAAAAAGGGTGAACTTAACACAGACATAATGACCTACGGCGGTGCCGTTTCAAGTAAGCGCATTCAGCCTAACGGTGAGGTTGAAGCTGTTGAGGTTACAATTAAAGAGGGCTTTAAGGCCACCGTTAATATGGATGAAAAGGAAACCGTTTATTTAGTAGACGATGTAAAAATTGACCTTAGCGCTTTGGTGGGAGAGTCAGGCGGTAACGCCAATAACAATACAATCATTACGGAAACTAATGCAAGCGGTGAAATTATAAGCACCGCGCCCATTACTTTGGAAAGTGTGTTAAAGCCTATTGTAATAGAAGATATTCCGGATGACGACCTTGTGGATATTTATTTTGCAAGCGAAAACGGTCACTCAATGTTTGTTGAAACGGAGCAAATAGAAACTCATATAGAGGAGCGTAATATTGACGTTACACAAAAGACGTCCGTTTACGAGATTGCTGAAAAAATAGAAAATCCTACAGAAATTGTTATTCCTGACGATAACGTTCCTATTCCGACTGTCACCGAGCCTGAAAAAGAAGTAGCTCAGTCGGTGCAGGGTCCGCCAACAGATGGTGTCGGTGAGGTGCATAAGCATATAGCGATAACACAGGTGCTTAAGCCAACCTGTACGAAAAACGGTAAAATAACAGTCAACTGCTCCGAGTGCGGTGAACTTATTTCCGAAAGACCTATAGCTGCTTTGGGTCACGTAGCAGTAAGCACGGTAACGCTGCAACCAACCTGCAATACAAAGGGCACAAGAACGGAAAGCTGCTCTGTTTGCGGTGAGGTTATTTCAGTAACAGAGCTTGAGGCAACCGGTCACACCACAGAAACCGTAACAGTAAAGCCTACTTGCACTATTGCGGGCAAAACAGTGGTGAGTTGTACGGTGTGCGGAGAAAAGCTTTCGGAAGTAATTAACCCTGCAGTTGGTCATAAGGAGGTTCCCGGAGGCACCGGCGATTCACACTCAGAGTGCGAGACTTGCGGTGAAATACTAAGCACTACACATAGCTTTAAAGAGATTACCGTGGAGCCTACCTGTACAACCGACGGCGGAAAAACGTATGCTTGCGATTGCGGTTATACATACGAGGAAGTATATTCAGCGTTAGGGCACACAAAAACAACAAAAACAGTTCCCGCAACCTGCACTGCAGAGGGTAGCGAAACAACCTCCTGTACGGTATGCAAGGAGGTGCTTGAGCATAAAATCTTAGAAAAACTGCCGCACAATGAGGAAACAACAACGGTAGCCGCTACCTGCACTACGGACGGCAGCAAAACTACAAAATGCACGGTGTGCAAAAAAACACTTGAAGAAATTATTTTAAATGCAAAAGGTCATACCGAGGTTTACGTTGGTACAGATGCGGTTCATATAAGATGCTCTGTATGCGACCTGCCGTTAGTAACCGAGCATAATATGGATAAGGGAAAGGTAACAAAAAATGCAACCTGCCTTACAGACGGCGAGATGCTTTATAGCTGTGAGTGCGGCTATAGCTACACGGAGCCAATTACAGCGCAGGGTCACGTTGAAGTGGCAGGCGCTACCGCAGATGCTCACGTAAAATGCGATACCTGCGGAGCCGTAATATCCACAGAGCATAATTTACAGGAAACAGTCAACGTAAAAGAGGATTGTGTAACAGACGGCTCTTATACGTACAGCTGTGAGTGTGGCTACAGCTATTCACAAACAGTTTCCAAAACAGGTCATACTTCAGTAGCCGGTAACGAAGCAGATGTGCACAGTAAGTGCAGCAAGTGCGGTGAAACTCTTGAGGATGGCACTTACCATAGCTATACAAAAGCAGTAACAACTCCTAAAAGCTGTACGGCGGCAGGCGTACTGACTTGTACCTGCGAATGCGGTTGGGCGTATACCGAACCGATTCCCGCGGGGCACACTAAATCAGAAGCAAACGCTTCTGTAACAACGTGTAGCGTTTGTGGAGCTAATTGGGTGGATTTAAACAGTACCAACTTCCCTGACAGCATGTTCTTGTCGTATTTGAACTTAACCTATAATACAGATACTATTGTAAATGATGAAGCGTTAATCGGTATCGAGTTAACCTCTGTTACACAAATAAACCTTTCGGGTGACAGCTCAACAGACGGCGGCTACACGGACCTAACCGGCATAAAGTATTTTGGAGATTTGGAAAGTGTAAGCTGTGCTTATAACAGTAGTATTACAAGTCTTGATTTATCAGGCTTAACGTTACTTGAGCACTTGGACGTTACGGGTCTTACGGGACTTAAGAGCCTTAATATTTCGGGCTGCACGGCTCTCACTGTTGAGAATATAACGGGGCTTGATACTTGTACTGAGCTTACAGAGCTTAACGTAAGCGGATGCACAAATATAGGGGAGCTTAACCTTAACTCCAACGCTAAGCTTGAAACCGTTAATTTAAGCAACTGCAGTGCGCTTAAGTCGTTTGTAATCGATGATGCTGCAAAAACCTATGCATTAAAAAATATAAATTTAACGGGCTGTACGGCACTTGAAACGTTAATTATAAATAATGCGTTGAGTCTTTCTTCGATAGACCTTGCAGATTCAGCCGCTATAAAGGAAATTAGCCTGGGCGGTTGTCAGAATGTTTCGGGTGTATTGAATTTAAGTAACAAATCTGCGCTCACAACACTCGAAATAAGCGCTGCCGGGTTTACCTCGCTCAACGTTACGGGGTGTGCAGCACTTACTGAAATAAATGCGCTTGCCTGCTCGGGGCTTACTACTATTGCAGGCATTGGCGATTGCTCTGCTGTAACAACACTCATGTTAAAGGGCACGGGGCTTACAAGCCTTGATTTGAATTCAACTAACCCCGAGCTTCAAAGCTTAAATACAGAAAATTGTACGAGCCTTATAAATCTTGATTTAACACGCTCTGCAGAAAGCACGACGCTTAAATCTCTTGCGGTAGCGGGCTGTACGGCTTTGAAAACGCTTAACCTATATAACTGCAAGGGCATTACGGCGCTCGATACGTCAACTCTTACAGCACTTGAAGAGCTTAATCTTACGTATTCAGGCGTAACGGAATTTAACAACGCTTCAGATACTATGGATTTTTCGCCAAACGTAAAGCTTAAGGGCGTTTACCTTAACGGAGTCAGCTCCTTTGCGGTGTTCGATGTTTCTGCAAATACTCTGCTTGAAGCTTTTGCTCTTTCAGATAACTCCAATGCTTCGGCAATTGATTTTTCAAACAACGCAAAGCTAAAAACGCTCAATCTTTCAGACGTGCCGTCGCTTGTTACGTTAGATATAAGCGCCTGTACGGAGTTAGAGGGTGTAAGCCTTCTTAACACGGGCTTAACTACTCTTTCTGTAACCGGCTCAAGTGCTTTAACACAATTCTGGGTTTATAATAACGCAAACCTTGAGAGCTTAAGCCTTACGGGAGCTACAGAGCTTAAAAACATTAAGCTTTCCTCGGGTATGGAAAATACAGCTCTTAAAAATCTTGCAATTACAAATTGCGGAATTACCTCAATTGACGTAGCGTACCTTACGGCACTTACCTCGCTTAATATTTCGGGCTGTACCGGTATTACAAGCTTGGATTTTTCAAGCACAAGCGGATTAACTGCATTGGAAACGCTCGATGTTTCAAACAACGGTAGCCTTACATATCTTAATTTGAGTACGCTGACGTCGTTGAAAACAATAACTGTTATAAACTCCGGTTTTATGACGCATATAGATATTTCTAATACTCAGCTTACCGGAATAGATACAACGGGAATGTATAATATTGAGGAATATGTAGCAAGGGATGCTACTAAGCTTACGTCGGTATTCGTGCAAAATTCGGGTGCTAACCTCAAAAAGCTTGATATTTCCGGATGTACAAGTCTTACGGATGTAAACGTTAGCAGCAATACGGGTCTTACGGAGCTGAATGCAAGCGGATGCACCGGAATAACCTCGCTCGACGTATCGAAATGTACGTTGCTTACTAAGCTTAATCTGAGTAATACTTCAATTACATCAATTGACGTACTTGATTTGACGGAGCTTACAATCTTAGACGTTAGCGGTACTGCAATTGAAATGCTGGATGTAAGCTATTGTCAGGTTTTAGAGAGTGTTGATATGAGCAATTGTACAAGTCTTACAGTCTTTGCAATGGCATCAGGTGAGCCTTATAGCAGTTTTACAAGTCTGAATGCAAGCGGCTGTACTGCTATAACAGACCTCCAAATTGAAGCCTGCACGTCCATAACAACGCTTGATTTATCAGGGTTAACCTCATTAAGGGCTCTGTATCTTAATGATTGTACGGGAATAACCACGATTAACGTAAGCAATACAGATTTGACTTCACTTGATATTGGTGAATGCACCGCAATAGAAAGCATTGATATTACGGGTACGTCAATTACAGTTGACCGTATCACTCTTCCTGACGGTGTAACACCAACAATTACAGGTCCTTAAAAAAGTTTAGGTCGGTTTTTAACCGACCTGAACTAAAGCTGAAAGGATACTCCCAAAATCTTTTAAAGGGGCAAAAAATTATGGCTATAAATAATCAATATGAGCTTGAGCAAATTTCAAAACCTAAATACTTTGAAAAGGATGAATACGTTTGCTACGAGGGACAATGGGGTAAGGAAATGTACGTTGTTCTCCGTGGCTCAATAGGTGTATTTATAACGGGGGTTTTAGGTAATCTTACAAAGGTTGCAGAAATAGGCGAGGGTCAGTTTTTCGGCGAAATGGCAATTTTTGACAGTAAGCCGAGAAGCGCAAGCTGCATAGCTCTTGAGGATACGGTTTGCATTGCAATAGATAAGGGTAATTTGCAAAAGTTTCTTGCTACCTGCCCGGATATGGCAGAGATTATAATGAGCGGTATGAGCAACAGAATAAGAAACCTTAACGAGGAGCTTTATAAGCGGTCTCAAAACAACAAAAAGAAAAAAGCGCCTGTGTTTTCTTTGCCGCCGCAGTTTAATTTCAGCCACGTAGTAAAGGAGCCCGTGCAGGACCCTAAATACATTCAGTTAATAGAGCAGCCCTGCCCCGTTTGCGGAGGAATGGTTACAACTAAAACGCTGAGGAAAAATATGCTTCAGCCGAGAATAGCGGAAGAAACAGGCAGAATAATTTATTACAATGCAGACCCGCAGTGGCTCGGCGTTGCACGTTGTCCGCACTGCACCTACAGTAATCTTGTGAACAGATTCTTCACTGTTGATGAGAGCGAGGTGGATAAGCTTAAGCTTATTCTTAAAACTCAACACGCTTTAGTAATAAAGAAGAACGAGGCAATTTTAAAAAGCAGCTTTGATAACGTGATTCTTTCCTACCTTCAGGCAATTCATATAAATGAAATAATAAACCCCGATGATAAGGCTACAATTGGTATGCTTTGGCTTAATCTTCATTGGGCGTGTAAGGATGCAGGCGATATTAAGCTCTCTGTTCACTGTGCAAGGAATGCAATTAAAAAGCTTCGTGTTTTAATAGATGACGATGCAATTGCTGACCTTGACGAAAGGGCGCAAATAGCTCTTTACGTAGCAAGTCTTTTAAAGCTTGTAGGTCAAAATGCTTCTGCTGAGGAGTATTGCACCGTAGCAATCGAAAGTGCAAAATCGGGCGATATTAAAATAAGGGCAGAAAAATTTAAAGAAGCACTTTGAATACGGTATTAAAGTTAGAAAAGGCAGTAAAAACGTTTCGTTTTTACTGCCTTTTTGCGTTTGAATTTTCTGTATTATTCTTTCCAGAATTTTCTGTCTAAGCTTCTGTATTGAATTGCTTCGAAAACGTGCTTCTTTTCTATTGTTTCAGATTTATCTAAGTCTGCAATAGTTCTTGCAACCTTTAAAATTTTGTCGTAGGCTCTTGCAGAAAGGCCTAATTTTTCAAAGGAGCTTTCTAAAATTTTCGCAGCATCCTCTGAGAGCACGCAGTATTTTCTCGTCATAGCGGGAGTCATTTTTGCGTTGCAGGTAACCGTTGTGCCCTTAAAGCGTTCAAGCTGAATAGCCCTTGCTTCGTTTACACGCTTTCTTATAGCCTCCGAGCATTCGCTTTCCTCTGTTGCCGAAAGCTGTGAATAATCAACGGGAGGCACCTCTATGTGAATATCAAGTCTGTCAAGCAACGGACCTGAAACCTTTGAAAGATACCTTGCAGGTGCACCCTTGGGGCAGGTACAGTTTTTGGTGGGGTGACCAAAGTGTCCGCAGGGACAAGGGTTCATTGCACAAATAAGCATTACAGAGCAAGGGTATGTAAGAGCGCAGGCGGCTCTTGAAATTGTAATGGTGCCGTTTTCAATAGGTTGTCTTAAAACCTCCATTGTGTTACGGGTGAATTCGGGCAGCTCATCAAGGAATAGAACACCGTTGTGCGCAAGTGACAATTCGCCCGGCTTTGGTATTGTGCCGCCGCCCGAAAGACCTGCAGGTGAAACTGAGTGGTGCGGTGCTCTGAAGGGTCTGTAATTTATTATGGGGTTATCCTTTGAAAGCTGACCTGAAAGCGAGTAAATCTTGGTTGTTTCGAGCGCCTCGTCAACGGTTATATCCGGAAGAATAGTCGGAATTCTTTTTGCAAGCATGCTTTTGCCTGAGCCGGGAGGACCAATCATCATAGCGTTGTGACCGCCTGCAGCGGCAACCTCCAATGCTCTTTTTACCTCGTATTGACCCTTTACGTCCTTAAAATCGGGTAAATAGGAGGGCACCTCAAAGGTTTTAAAGGGCTTAAGCTTTACCGGCTCTAAAATATTAAAATCGTTTATGTGGTCAACTAATTCCTTTAACGTTTTAATACCGAATACCTTAATGCCCTCAATTACTGCTGCTTCCTCGCAGTTTTCGTAGGGGACGTAAATTTCTTTAACGTTGTGCTCCTTTGCGGCAATAACCATTGGCAAAACGCCTTTAATGCTCTTTATCTCACCTGAGAGTGAAAGCTCACCGACAAAGGCAGCCTCCTTGTAATCACCGTGAATTTGCCTTGTTGCGGAAAGCACGGCTATTGCTAACGGTAAATCGTAGTAGGAGCCCTCTTTTTTAGTGTCGGCAGGCGCTAAGTTAAAGGTGTAGTGGTAGGTGGCGTTCATTTCAAGTCCCGAATTTTTAATTGCGGCACTTACACGCTCCTTTGCCTCACTCACAGCTGTGTCAGGCAAGCCTACTATATTTATAGCGTATTTGCTTGCGGAGGTCATGCTTAACTCAACGTCTACCATATAAGAGTTTAAGCCTAAAAGGCCTACGCTTTTAATTTTTGCAAACATTTTAACACCTACTCGTTTTGTGTTGTGTCGTTATCCGTGTTTTTCGCGTCCTCTTGTATTACCTCAACCTCTTCAGTAACAGTTTCCTCGTATAACGGAGGGTTAAATTTAAAGAGCTTAAGTCTTTTTACGTAGCAGAGGAATAGAAGCGTGATTAACGCTAATGCAGAAACAATGCTGCCTAATACAAGGCCCTGAGGGGTGTATTTAAAGGTTACCGTGTGAGTGCCTTTTGTTACCCTTACACCTAAAAGAGCTTCACCAATAACGACAATATCTTCATTGGAGGCCTTTTCACCGTCAATGTAAACAGACCAGCCTGAATCGTAGTTTATGGAGGTGTAAATTACACCGTCCTCACTTGCGTTAATTGTGCCGTTAATTTCTGTTTCAGTAAAGCTTTCTACCTGTAAGGAATCCTTGCTTAATTGCTCGAAGCCTGCCGTGAATTCTGCATCGTTAACAGTTACGGCATATAAATATGTGTAGCCGCTCTGACCCTCCTTAATAGGTGCAAATACGGAAATTGTGTCACCCTTTTCAAGGTAGCCTAAATCTAAAACGTGCGGTTTTGTGTCAATTGGCTGAGAAATTGCGGTGCCGTTTGAGAAGGAAACCGTAATTCTTTCGACTGAGTTGGAGCCGGTTTTAAAGTACAAATATCCGTTGCCGCTTTCCTGCACAGTTAAATCATAGGTGAGGGAAGCATCAGGCGAGTTATCAATAACCGTGTACGGGTAGCAGCCTGAATCACCGTAGCCCTCGTAATAGCAGGTTGTGTTATTTGTAGAAACCTTATCAAGGGTAATATCATTAAACACCCGGTTAAAGCCCGTAGCAGCCTCAAAAAGAGCGCTTTGTACCTCGAAAGGATTTGAGTTGTCGTGTGACCAGTATGCAATCTCCTCATTTACTCTGAATGCAATCGGAAGGGTGTAGTTGTTTTTATAAGCAACATATTTGCCCTTGCTGAAAATTCTTTCATAATACTCTTCGTTCATAGGTGCAGAGGAGCCCTCAAAATTATCTACTATATAATCAAGTGAAAAAAATGCGTTGTAAATAGGCGTTTGTCTGTTGTAGGTGTAGCTGTTTATATAGTTGCTGAACATACCAAGGTGGTATTGCATATTTGAAACCTTTTCGTAAGCCATAGAGGAAAAGGTGGAAACGCCGTTGTAGTAGTACCAGCAGGGGTCCATTCTTGCACGCAGTGAGGAAAGCTCCATTCTGTACATATCGGTGCCCTCTACCTCATCAAGTCTGTCCTTAACAATTCTGAAATCGTCGTAGTCGCTTACAAAATTTGTTTTTGGCTGGTCCATGCTGTAGTTGTTTGTATTTGCAACAATGTACTCTGCACAGCAGGAGCAAAGAATTAACATTGCAGCGGCAATTTTGGGGTATTGGTCATTCTTTAAAATGCCTAATGCAAGGCAGTAAATACCAATGAATGCAATACAAATCCAAACGCCAACCTCAGAAAAATTCTTTGAGCCGATTTCCTGCACCATTATAACGAAGAAAACAGTGGCAACGCCTACGCCTATAATCTGCCTTCTTGTGTACTCTTTAATAAACGTGAACGCTCTGAATGCTAAAAGTAAAAGCAGGAAGGAGTACATATAAGAAAATCTGTACGGCAAGTCGTTAGGGAAGTGGAAGCCGTGCCAAACGTAATTTAAATAGTTCGTGTAACAGCTTGCGAACATAATGCCTAAAATACCACAGCTGAAAACCTTTTCTTTTCCTGAGATTTTGTTTGAGAAAATATACAAGGGTACAAGCATTACCGGTAATATGCCGCAATAAACGTTGGGAAGCACGTCCTCACCGCTGCTGCGTATTGTAGGGTCTAAATATGCTAAATGGTTAGCAAGAAAATCAAAAATGGAAAAGTAGGTTTTTAATTCCTGCGGGAAGGTGCCGCTTGTAGCAGAGCAATTCTGAAGAACAAAATAAACAGGTAAAAGTGCAACTGCGGCAAGCATAGCGGAAATAACCGAGCCAAAGGCAAAAAGACAGCCCGAGTCAAAAAATCTGGAGTTTCTTAAATTGTTATAGCCCCAGCATAAAAGCTCCTTAAGTCCTTCTTCTCTTTGCTTTAATTTGCCAAAGTAGGTAGAAGTAAAGCTGTATTGAACAAAGTAATTGTAAATAAAGAAGAGTACTGAGAAAATACAAACCATGTAAGCCATATAGTAGTTTGTAAAGAAGGTGAAAGTTAATGCGGTAACGTAAAGAGAAAGCTTTCTTTCGTTTATGATTTTGTCTATTCCGAGCATTACAAGCGGGAAAAGGTAGAACGAATCAAGCCACATTACGTTCCAGTAGTAAGCAATAAAAAAGCCGCTGCAGGCGTAAAGTACACCAAATGCAGAAAGTATGGGCGATTGCTCAAAGCTGTATTTTTTCTTTAAGAAATATGAAAACGTAAAGGATGCCGTAACAGCCTTTAAAAGAATCATAACGGCAATAGCCTCGGGCATATTTTTGTGCCCTGCAATAAGCATTACTATTGCAAATGGTGAGGAAAGGTAGTTGTAAAAGTTGCCTAAAAAGGTACCGCCTCCGCCTGAGGTCCAGGAATAAAGAAAGCTGTCTGCATTTACAACTCTTTCGTAGAGCTCTGCAAATAACGGGCCGTATTGGTGGTAAAGGTCCATTCTTAAAATGGTTTTATCGCCAAACGGAATTAAGTCGTAGCAATAGTAAACTATCATCATAATTATAAACGTGCAGCCTGCCGCTAAAAAGGAATAGCGGTTATTGTAAAACGGCTGTAATTTTTTGTTTTCCGTAAAAAGCTTTTTCATTTTATTTTCTCCTGAAGGAAATAATATTTTTAATAATAGCAATAGCATTTAATTACCCCTAATAATACCATAAATGTAAAATTCTTTCAATCTTTTTAATGTTTTTTAATAGTATGTTCAAAATATTTTGTTTAAAAAGTTCTTTTTTTAGACAAGCGTAAATAATATTTTTTAGAAGCAAAAAAGAAAGGGTTTTTAAAATGAAGGATTTTTTAAACGCAATATCATTGTTGCCAGAAGATGTTACAAAATTTCTTTC
>JAZNET010000041.1:0-2089 GCA_045588735.1 Acutalibacteraceae bacterium
CGACCTATAAAGCGAAGGAGTTTTATTGGATTTTTGGGGGTTGAGGGTGAAGGAAGGCTGTCGCCTTTCAAGACCGAAACGCCTAAAAGACTTGAAAATACTCGCTTTTAGGTAGGTTCGGATAGCTCAATTCACCCTACAATATTCTCATTTCCTTGTTTTCTCTAAAATATAAATATTTTCCCCGATTTCCTTGAATGCAGGGGCACAGTCGTTGCTACCCGAAATTCCGTTTTCCTTCATTATACAAATTACGTATTCAGGGTCCTCGTAAGGGAAAAAGCCAACGTACCAGGAGTATTTTATTTCAACACCGTTTTCGTTGTAGCGACCGCTTTGTGCAGTTGCGGTTTTTCCGCAGGACTCAAAAAGCGAGGTGAAGGCGGGCTTGCCCGTGCCCTCATTTACAACGTTTAATAAATGGCTTTTTAAAATTTCACAGGTTTCCGACTTTAAGACTCTTACGCTGGTTGTTTTACTTCCGGCTGTAAATTTATTGTTTTCGTCAACATAGCCCTTAATAAGTGTAGGCTCGTTGTAAATTCCGTTGTTTGCAATTACGGCGTAAAAATTTGCAACCTGTAGGGGCGTAGCAAGTAAAGAGCCTTGTCCAAAGCCTAAGTTGCCTATAGCGGCGTTACTGTTCAGTTCTTCTTTTTTCGGCAGATTGCCTGCCGCCGTCATATAACCGTTACCAAAATCGCATGCCTTGCCAAAGCCTGAAGACTCTGCAACTCTTAAAATCTCACTTGCACCCGAACGGCAGCTTAATTCTATAAAATACGGGTTGCACGAAACCGTTAAAGCCCCTTTTAAATCAAGTTCTCCGTGTCCGTTGAGCTTATTGCAGTTAAAGACGTTGCCGCTTTTCGTAATGCTTCCGTTACACTCGTAATTAAAATTATAGTATCCCTTTTCCAATGCGGCTGCGGCTGTAACAGCTTTAAAAACAGAGCCTACGGGGTATGCGGAAAACGCTCTGTTTATAAACGGAGAGTTCGGATTTTTCAAAGAAGCATCAAGGTTTTTGCGCTCTATAATCGGCATTGAGGCGCACGCCAAAAGCTCGCTTGTTTTTGCATTTAAAACGATTGCACACCCAATCTCTACGTTGTGCTTGAGCAAGGCGTTTTCAACTGTTTTCTGAATATCCTTGTCAATTGTAAGAACAAGCCCTGATTTATTGTTGTAATTATCATTGTGTATTTCTATCGCTTCGCCGTTAAGAACTCTGCCTAAGGCGTCGCAGTGATATTTAATAGTGAGGCTTCCGTTAGTTTTACTAAGCAGGCTGTTGTAATATTTCTCTATTCCGTACATACCGTCGTTACCCTTGCAATAGCCAAGTATGTGCGAAAGGGTGTTGCCGTCATATCTTTCATAGGTTGTAAGTGTCATAATGTCGTTTGAAGCTTCAAAAAAATCAGCACTCGGTACAATTGCAGTAACTAAATTACCGTTTTTTAATTCCTTTTCTATTTCTTCGCTTTGCAGCCTTTCAATTTCCGCAAAGCTTTTTGCAGTCGGCTTAATTAGGGCTACGTGCTTTTCAGCCGTGTTGGTCAAAGGCTTTAAATTTGTGTCGTACACGTTTCCGCGAGTAGCGGCAATTACGTTAGTTTTTTGTGTGTTTTCTGTGCTTGCAGCGTAAATTCCCTGCGTGCTCAACAAATAAATTCTGTAGCACAGTAGGGAAAGTGTTAAAAATAAAATAGCGGTAATAGAAAAAATTCTTTTGTTCATAAGCGTCACCTAAGGTGGCAAGAATAATCCGAACCTGTTTTAAAAAGGCAGATATTTTGCTCACTCTTCGTTAATATACTCGTTAATCCGAAAGGATTAACTGCGTTTTGTGCCTTGATTGACCAAAAATCCGCGCTTTTTAAAATCTTCGACCTCAAGGCGAGGAGATTTCGAGGGATTTTTGCTCAATCTAGGTGCAGCAAGGCTATCCGCCTTGCAAGAATAAATTGGGTGAAAAGCACCGAAACGTACCGTTTTGAGGCAGGTTCGGATTACTCTTGTCACCTTAGAGTGAGTGTATACGAACCAAATATGCCTTAAACGTCCGATTTCACGCACCTTTTGT
>JAZNET010000042.1:0-6225 GCA_045588735.1 Acutalibacteraceae bacterium
AGAAACAATTCCTGCATTAGGACATACGTTTGATGCTTCTAACGTAATAAAAAATCCTACCTGTACAGAGCCGGGTCTTAAAAGAGGTACTTGTAAGACCTGCGGACAATATAAGGAGGAAAAACCGGCTGCATTAGGCCACGCTTACTCAAGCAGCTTCACTGTAGATAAGGAAGCAACCTATGAAGCAGCAGGTGAAAAATCAAGACACTGTGTAAGAACAGGCTGTACTGCAAGGACAGACGTTACTGTTATTCCGGTGTTAATAAAAATAACAGAGCCTGTTCACAAGGCACAAAGAACAAAGGACGGCGTAACGGTTACCTGGAATAAGGTAGAAAACGCAACCGGCTACAACGTTTATAAGGCAACAAAATCTACAAGCGGTGAATGGTCTGCCTGGTCAAAAATCAAATCAGTTTCTTCAAGCATTTTAACTTATACAGATACAAACGTAGTATCAGGTAAAAGCTACAGATATGCTGTTTCAGCAACTGCAAACGGAGAGGAAACAGCATACAGCTCAAATAAGGAGATTATCTACTTAGCAGAGCCTGTAATTAAAACTATTGAGGTTGTAGACACCGGCATTAAATTCACCTGGAATCAGGTAAGCGGTGTTGAAGGCTACATTGTTTACAAGCTTGTAGACGGTGAATATCAGCAGGTTGCTGTACAGGCGCCGTCAAACACAGTTTACGTAGATAAAAAGGCTGTTAACGGCAACACCTACAGCTATGCAGTTGCTTCTATGGACCGCATAGGTAACCCGGGCTCACTTAATAAATTCTCATATAAGTATGACGTTCCTGTTGTTACGTCCTTAGCTACGCCTGTAGTAAAAACAAGCAACACTGCAGCAGGCATAAAGGTAACCTGGGGCGCAATTGAAAATGCAAAGACTTACATTGTTTACAAGAGAGTTTACAACGATTCAACTAAAAAGTATTCAAGCTGGAAGGTACTTAACAGTGCATATAAGGGCACAAGCTATACAGATAACGACGTAAGACTCGGTACAATTTACAGCTACACAGTAAGAGCTGTAAACGGCTCGGTAAGAAGTAGCTTTAAGGCCGCAACAGGCTTAAGGTACAACGTAACACCAAAGGTAACTGTAGGTAATACAGCAAGTGGTATTAAGGTTAACTGGACAAAGGCTGCAAATGCAACAGGTTATATAGTATATTCCGCAACCTATGATGCAACCGCTAAAAAATGGAGCGGCTGGACTAACAGAGGTACAGTAGGCGCTTCTACAACCTCTTGGACAGACAAAAACGTAAAGAGCGGTAAATACTTTAAATACACAGTTAAGGCTTGTGACGGCAGTAAGAGAAGTGCTTATGACAAAACCGGTGCAAAATCACTCTTCTTAACAACACCTACCGTGAGCTATGCGAATACCAAAACAGGTATTAAAATATCCTGGAACAAGGTCGCAGCTGCAAAGAGCTACGTGATTTACAGAGCTGAGTATATAAACGGCAAGTGGACCTCCTGGAAAAACGTTGGTACCTGCTCAAATACAACTGTTTATTGTGTAGATAAGGGCGTGGAAAGCGGCGTTACCTACCGTTACACAGTAAGAGCTGTAAACGGTAATTACCGCAGCGCCTACAAAACAGTTGCAGGCTTAAAATTCCTTACAGAGCCTACTGTTACGGTAAAAACTGCTACAAACGGAATCAAGCTTTCTTGGGATAAGTCAGAGGGCGCAGGCAATTACATTGTTTACAGAAGAGAGTACAATGCTTCTACTAAAAAATGGTCCTCATGGACACAGTTAACAACTGTTACCACAAGAAGCTACACAGATAAAAATGCGGTAGCAGGCAAAACCTACAGCTACACAGTAAGAGCACAAAGCGGTTCTGCAAAGAGCTCGTTTACTGCAAGCAGCTCAATAAAAAGATAAACTATAACAAAAAGAAAATCCGACAAATTCATAATTTGTCGGATTTTTAATTTTTTTACTTAAAAAATGAAAAAAATCTTCAAAAAGTATTGATACTTTTACGTTTTTTTGCGATAATAAGATGATATATTATGTTTACAAATTTCGAATGGAGTTTCTTATGAATTACGATTGCAAAGCATTGGCAAAGCTTCTTTTTCCTGACGTTACGAAAACGGTAGAGGATTTAGAAAAGGAATATCCTGAAAGGGGCTTAAAGGAGGGCGCAAGGGTTACTCGTTTTGCACCAAGTCCTACGGGTTATCTTCACATAGGCGCGTTTTATACAGCACTTGTAAATTTACTTACGGCAAACGCTTCAGACGGCGTAGCATATTTAAGAATAGAGGACACGGACAAAAAGCGTGAGGTAACAGACGGCGTTTCTGCCATTGTAGACGGCTTTAAGGATTTTGGCGTTGAGTTTACCGAGGGTGTTACGGGCTTCGGCACAGAAAAGGGTGCTTACGGTCCTTACACACAAAGCCTTCGTGCGGAGATTTACCACGTGGTCGCAAAGTCCTTGGTTGAAAACGGACTTGCTTACCCCTGTTTCTGCACAGCGGAGGAATTAACCGAGTTAAGAGCAGCTCAGGAAAAGGACGGTGCTTTAATAACCGGTTATTTTGGTAAATATGCAAAATGCCGTGACCTTACCTTAGAGGAAATAGAAGCAAAGCTTAAGGAAAATAAGCCTTACGTTTTACGTTTTTATTCACAGGGTGACGAGCAAAAGAGAATTATGTTTGAGGATATGATTCGCGGTAAAATAGAAATGCCCGAAAACGTAATTGATGAGGTTTTACTTAAATCAGACGGAATTCCTACTTATCACTTTGCACACATTTGCGATGACCACTTTATGAGAACAACTCACGTAATTCGTGCAGAGGAATGGCTTTCATCTGTGCCTAAGCATATAGCAATTTTTAAAGCGTGCGGCTTTAAGGTGCCAAAATATGCTCACGTATCACAGGTTATGAAGCTTGACGAAGAGGACGGCAATAAAAGAAAGATTTCAAAAAGAAAGGACCCTGAGGCAGCAGTAAGCTTCTTTTTTGAGGCAGGCTTCCCTAAGGAAAGTATTTTAGAATATCTTCTTACCTTAATAAACTCTAACTTTGAGGACTGGCGCAGAGCAAACCCTGCAGCAGATATTTATTCATTCCCGTTCAACTTAAAAAAGATGAGTCCGTCAGGCTGTCTTTTTGACCTTGTAAAGCTGAACGATATAAGCAAAAACGTTATATCTGTTATGAAGGCGGAAACGGTTTACGAGCTTATTGGCGAATGGGCGCAAAAGTATGACAGCGATTTTTATGCTGTGTTTACAAGAGATAAGGCTTTCTCAACCGCAATGGTTAATATAGACCGTGAGGGTGCAAAGCCGCGTAAGGATATTGCAAAATGGGAAGAGGTTAAGGAATACTTCTCATATATGTTTAACGAGTATTATACACCAAGCTTTGACCTTCCTGAAAATATTGCAATGGAGGATGCAAAGGCAATCCTCAGTGAATATGCAAAGGTGTACAGCCCGGAGGATGACAAGGACGTATGGTTCAATAAAATAAAAGAGCTTTGCGAGCCGTTAGGCTTTACACCAAACGTAAAGGAATACAAGCAAAACCCTGAAAGCTTCAAGGGGCACGTTGGCGATGTTTCAACAGTTATCCGTTTAGCCTTAACCGGCAGAAAAAATACACCTGACCTTCACGCAATAATGAAGCTTTTAGGCAAGGATGAGGTAATCAAGAGATTTAAGGAGATATAAATATGGAAGAAATAATAAATGCAGAAGGTATGTCTAACTTTATTCACGATATTATAGATGAAGAATTAAGAGAGGGTGTCAATACAAGAGTTCAGACACGCTTCCCACCTGAGCCGAACGGCTATCTTCACATAGGTCACGCAAAAGCTATTTGCATTGACTTTATGACGGCGTTAAAGTATAACGGTGTCTGCAACTTAAGACTTGACGACACAAACCCCGCTAAGGAAGACCTTGAATACGTTGAATCTATTAAAGAGGATATTGAGTGGTTAGGCTTTAAGTGGGACCAGTGCCTTTTTGCTTCAAGCTACTTTGATTTTATTTATGAATGCGCAATAAAGCTCATTAAGGACGGCAAGGCATTCGTTTGCGACCTTTCTGCTGACGAAATGAGAGAGTACAGAGGTACTCTTACAGAGCCCGGTAAAAACAGCCCTTACAGAGACAGAAGCGTAGAGGAAAACCTTGATTTGTTTGAAAGAATGACGAAGGGCGAATTCAAGGACGGTGAAAAGGTATTAAGAGCAAAAATTGATATGGCTTCACCAAATATGAATATGCGTGACCCTGTTATTTACAGAATTGCTCATATAAATCACCACCAAACGGGTGATAAATGGTGCGTTTACCCAATGTATGACTTTGCACATCCGTTATCAGATGCAAAGGAAGGGGTAACACACTCACTTTGCTCTCTTGAATTTGAAAATCACAGACCGCTTTACAATTGGTTTATTGAGCAAATCGGCTTTGAGGAGCCACCAAGACAGATTGAGTTTGCGCGTCTTAACATCAACTATTGCATTACAAGTAAGCGTAAAAACATACGTCTTGTTACAGAAAAAATGGTTAGCGGTTGGGATGACCCGAGAATGGCAACTATTTGCGGTATGAGAAGACGTGGCTACCCTGCATCATCAATTCGTACCTTTATAGAAAAGGTTGGCGTTTCAAAGGCATACAGCGTTGTAGATTACGGTCTTTTAGAGGCTTGTGTCAGAGATGACCTTAACGCATCCGCACCAAGAGCAATGGCAGTTTTAGACCCGCTTAAGGTTATTATAGATAACTACCCTGAGGGACAAACTGAATACGTTGAGGTTGACGTTCATCCGGAAAAGCCTGAGTTAGGCAAGGCTAAAATCAAATTCGGTAAAGAAATTTACGTGGAAAAATCAGACTTTATGATAGAGCCTGTAAAAAAATACTTCAGACTTTTCCCGGGTAACGAGGTTCGTTTCAGAGGCGCATACTTCCTTACCTGTACTTCTTACGATACTGATGAAAACGGCGAGGTTGTTGCAATTCACTGTACCTATGACCCTGCTTCTAAGGGTGGTAACTCACCTGACGGCAGAAAAGTTAAGGGCACAATTCACTGGGCAGGTCCCGATGCATTTAAAGCAGAGGTTCGCCTTTACGACAGACTTTTTACAGTGGAGGACCCTGCATCTGTTTCAGACGAGGAATTCCCAAGTGTAATAAACAAAAATTCTCTTGTTGTGCTTAAGGATTGTCTTATTGAGGAAACTCTTAAGGACGCTCTTCCGGAAAGCTCATTCCAGTTTATGAGAAACGGTTATTTCTGTGTGGATAAGGATTCAACCCCTGAAAAGCCTATATTCAACAGAACTGTTCAGCTTAACTCTTCTTGGGGTAAGTAATTGAAAGGCAGGAAAATTAAATGAAATACGTTTACAAGGCAATTTCTGCACTTTGTGCACTGGCAATTTTACCGTTGTTGGTTTTTGCACCAATAATTTATTATTACGTTTCCTCGGTTGCGCTTCAGGGACTTTTTACGTTAGCGGAGCTTATGGGAAGCGAGGCGTACAAAAATGCAATGGAAAGACACGATTTAACGTCAATTCCGGAGGGTATAGCAGATACCTTTTCACTTTACGAAATAGCAGATTTAGTAGAACGCTTTGGCGGTAAATCGGATTCTGATATTTTAGAAAAAATAGACATTTTAATTCCGCCGTTTTTTGCAATGCTTGCAGCGTTTGTTTGCATAGTTGTTTGTGCAATTGTTACGGTTGTGCTTGCTATTGCTTGTAAGGATAACAGGAAAGTTATTGCATCCTCAATTGCAGGAATAGCATCCTCATTTTTATTTGTGGAACTTTTTGATAATTTGGTTGCACCAATTCTTTCAGGCACAATAAGCCTTTCTACTTTTTTAAACAGCCTTTTAGCTTCATTGTTAGGTGAAATTGAAAAGCTTGAAATAAGCAGCTCATTCTATATTATACCTTTAATTTTTGGCTTCATAATTTTCTGGACGGTTGTGTTTAATGCAACTCTTCCCGAAAAGGAGAAGGTAGAAAGAAGAAAAATGATAGGCTGAATAAGGTGACAAGAATAATCCGAACCTGTTTTAAAAAGGCGGATATTTTGCTCACTCTTCGTTAAAATACTCGTTAATCCGAAAGGATTAACTGCGTTTTGTGCCTTGATTGACCAAAAATTCGCACTTTTTAAAATCTCC
>JAZNET010000043.1:0-5025 GCA_045588735.1 Acutalibacteraceae bacterium
AGGAATACTGCCGTATTTCAAGAGTTTTAACGATGTTACCGGGAAAAGTGACTGTATTAAACCATATCTGGTTCGAACACGCTCACTCTAGTGGCTGAAGCCACCGTTTAATTGTCTTTCTGCCATTTGTTCGATTTCTTCAGGTGTTGCAGTCTTCATAAATTCTGCAAGCTCTGCTCTTTGTGACTGAAGGTCAGAGTACATTTTTTCACGCTTTTCACCTGAAAGTGTGTAGAATAATTTCGGAACAATTCCAAGACAGGAGGAAATAATAGGGATACCTGTACCGAGTGCGAAAATCCACCATTTGGTTTTGTCGGTCTGAGTGCCTATTTCCTGACCCTGAATATAACCGATTTTGTTCATTACAATATTGTTTACGCTACCCATAACAGCTCTCTGCAGCTTTGTTATAAGGCTTTTTGAAACACCTATCATAGCCTCCGAGCGGTAGCCGTTTTTCCACTCGCAATAATCGAGTGCCTCGTTCTGAATTTCGGCAGGAATAACGCGCCGTAAACCGTAAACACACATTTCAAAAATTTCTTCTATTGCCATCAGCGGTAAAATAACGCCTTTTTTCTTGAAATTCTTGTTTATGGAGCCTATGCCGAAAATCGTAAGCCATAGAATATCTGTCCACGCATCCTCTAAAATCCAGAGCGTTTTTGTTGCGAAGCGTTTTCTTAACGGCTCAACAAAGCTGTAGCTTATAAACTTAATAGGGAAGGCAGGAATACCAACAATTGTTTTCCAGGTTATAGAGCCTATAACGTCTATATAAAAGTTCGTTCTGCTAAGACCTATGCTAAAGCCCGACAAGAAGTCGGAAAGCACGTAAATAAGCATTGGTTTGTTGGTTACAACAGCCTTAAGGCAATGCTTTACAGACGGTTGCTTAATTGATTGTGAAACACGTTCACGCGAGGTTGTTGCAAAGAAAAGCGTGAACGAAGCGGAAAGTACCGCGCAAGCAATACCAAAGCTTGAAAACAGGTTTTGCAACGGCACGTTTATTTTTTTGTTTGCTATAAGGTCAAATAAAATACCGAAAATCTGCTTTGGTAAATCCTCAACTAAATGCGAGGTAACGTTTGCAAGAGCAATCAGCCTTGAACGCTCCAGGGGCTCAGGCGTTATTGTGGCAAGAAACCCCGTTTTTGCTATTGAGGTAAAGGTTTCAGCTGTTTCTGTAACTATGCTCATAGCAAAATAGAAAAGCCATTTAGGAAGGTTTGTTGCAGCGGTATTAGGGAATATAAACGGAATTAACCACATACAAAGACCAATAAGTGTAAGCGGTATTTCACCAAAAAGAACGTAGGGCTTGAACTTGCCGAAGCGCGTTCTTGTTCTGTCAACCGTAACACCTATAAAGGTATCGTTTATGGAGTCCCATATAGTTGCGATAATATTTTGTATTGCAAGATATCCAAAATCGATTTTTACAACGTCGTAAATGAATCGCTCTTTAAAATCGTTAATATTAAGGCTTGCGCCTATATCGTTTAATATGTAGGCAAAGGTTTCTCGTCTTCCTACGTAGCGCATAGGCTTAGTAACGTCATAGGTTGTAATATTTTCCGTACTCATAATCAACTCCTTTAAGCCGGGGCAATTTTTTCGGCTTTTAACAAGGGGATTTTAAAAACTCAAGAACTGCTTCAATAGTGTTCTCCTTTACGTCAATGGTAAAGGTGGGTAGCTTCATATGCTCTAAATAATGAGCATCTGAGCCGGTAAGAATTTTTAATTCTTTTAAATACGGGAATTGCTTTTTGAGAGCTTCTATACAGTCGATGTCAGCAATTTCGGCACAAGTGAATTTGAAGGATTCATCTATTATACCAAGGTTAGAAATAATGCTGTAGGAGCCTCTGTCAACGTGCGCGGGGTAGCAAACACCGCCATAGCCTGAAACTATATCTACAGCGTTGTTTGTGCTTATTGTGGAGGCTGTTATGAGCAACGTGTGCTCAAAGCCTAAAACGTTGTCGTTCTTATCGTAAACGAGCTGCTCACCGAAAACGGTGGGCTTGTTTCTTATGGGCGGCAGCGTGGAGCGCACGTAGCTTCCGAATTCCTCGGCGTTTTTTAAGGATGGAAAAAGGCACACAAGGTGTACCTCCTCAGAGGTGCAAAGCTCCATACCGGGAATAACCGTAAGCCCTATTTCTTTACCTGCTTCCATAACCGCCTTGCAATTAAGCGTGGAGTTATGGTCAGTTAAAGCAATGACATCAAGATTGTAAAGCTTTGCCATATTTACAATGTTGTTTGGTGTCATTTCGTTATCACCACAAGGGCTCAGACCCGAGTGGATGTGGAAATCGTAACTAAGCGTCATTGCAGCTTTGAAAATTCTGCAGAAACCTCATAGGAGGTTTTGTCGGTAGTAAGAATTATAACACCGTTTTGCTCTGCTTTTTCCTTTGCGTTATCATCAAGAGGTGCGTTTTCAGTTAAAACAATGCAAGCAACGTCTGTAAGCACGGCAACGCCTATGGAATTTACGTTTCCCATAACCGTAAGCCAAAGGTTTCCCTCCTTAGCTCTGGACATAACCCAACTTAAAAGGTCACCGCAATAACAGCCGTTAATTTCTTTTTCTGCGGCTGCTTGCTCGTTGCATAAATACGTTAAATTAAGCTTTTCACTGAATTCCTTTACTGTCAAAAAATCACCTGTTATTCATTATTTTCCTGAATTTCTCTGAACGGAGCAGGAATAAGACTTTCGAACTCGTCACTGTTTTCCATTTGAGCAAGATTTTGCTTCATTCTGAAAACACAGTCATCCTCACTTGCAAAGCCGCGGACAATATCCTCGGCTAAAGCACGGCAGGAGGGTGCACCGCAGGTGCCGCAGTCGAGCCCCGGGAAAACCTCTAAAAGCTCATTCATGCGTCTCATTCTTGTCATAGCCTCCGTAACATTGCTTGCAAGCTTCATTACGTCATCGCAAGGCTCAATGTCACTTTCCTTAAGAAAATGTGACGGGATGCCCTCAACCTCTATTGTGTTGCAGGAAACAGGGGCATATTTTCTCAGCTTTCTAAGCCTTGTTTTGGCAATGTATGGGTTTTCAGAGGTGAGGCAACCGCCTACACAGCCGCCCTGGCACGCGTTAAGCTCAATAAAATCTATTGAGTCAAGCACACCGTTTTCAACCTCTTCAAGAATTTTCATACAGTTTTCAATGCCGTCTGCGTGCAGGGCATTTTCGTTGAGAATACCCGATGCCTCGCCGCCGCTTGCAGCCCAGCTCATACCAATTATACCGGATTTTTGCTCTGCGTTAGGTATGTTGTATTTGTCACCCTTTTCCATAATTTTTAAAAGGACAGGGTAAATATCGTTAATACCGACAGCGCCGTCAACGTTAGATTTTTCCATACCTAAAGGGCTTTTAAAGGAAGTAATCTTAGCAGGACAGGGCGAAATAAAGAATATACCAATATCCTTGGGTCTTAAGCCGGTTTCCTTTACGGCGTGCTCTCTTGCGAGTCTTGCGGCCTCCTCAACCGGTGGGTTTATTGGTAAAAGATTTTCAAGCAAATCGGGGAAGCAGACTCTTATAAGCCTTACTACGGCAGGGCAGGCTGAGGAAATAACCGGCTTTTTAAGCGGTCTTTCCTTCATAAGTCTTCTTGTAACCTCTGAAATAAGCTCTGCTGCAGAGGCAACCTCGAAAACCGAGTCGAAGCCCAGCATAGGAATTGCTCTTAAAATAGGAGTGGCATCCTCAAGATTTTGAAACTGTGCGTAAAGCGCAGGCGCCGGGAGCGCTATTCTGTATTTATAATTTACAATTTGTGAAAGTGAGTCACGACTTGCATATTTTGCGTGGTGTGGACAGACTCTTATGCATTCACCGCAGTCAATGCACAGCTCCTTTATAATGTGAGCCTTGCCTGCACGTACTCTTATTGCTTGGGTAGGGCATCTTTTAATACAATTTGTGCAGCCCTTACATTTATCTTTATCAAGTCGTACTGAATGGAAAAATGCGTCCATAATAAAAATAAACCTTTCTTATTTAACAAAAACCTTTAAATGAATGGTTGTGCCAACGTCAACCTTAGTATCAATAATCATTTCGTCGGTGTATTTTTTTATGTTCGGGAGACCCATACCTGCACCAAAGCCCAACTGACGAACGTTTTCAGGTGCGGTGGAGTAGCCTTCCTTCATAGCGAGCGAAACGTCGGGGATACCCGGTCCCTCGTCTATTAAATCGATTAAAATGCATTCCGGAGTTATTTCTACGTCTATAACGCCGCCGCCTGCGTGGATTACCATATTTATTTCACCCTCGTAAACAGCAATGGCGACGTTTCTTACAATATCGTTAGGAAATCCGAGTCCCTTTAATTCTCTCTTTATTTTACCGGAAGCTTCACCGGCGCAAGTAAAGTCATTACCACTTACGTCGTAATGCAGCTTAATAGATTCCATCAGATTCCGCTTCCTCCTTTAAGACCGTGCTTGTAAAGAAGACCGCAAGCGGTAAACATTTCCATATCACTTCTTAAAAGAACAATATCTCGTTCGGTTGCAAGGTCAATCATATCCATATTCGGCTTTTTACCGCGAACAAAAACAATGCACTTCATATCCATCATTTCAGCGGTTCTTATGACCTGAGGGTTAACAAGACCTGAAAGAAGAACTGCCTGTTCCTTTACAAAGGCTAAAACGTCACTCATCATATCGCTGCCGCAGGCGGTGAACACCTCGCTGTCCAATAAATCTGCACCGCAGATGAGCTCTGCATTAAGTATTGTTTGAATTTCAGAAAGCTTCATATATACCTCTCCAGTATAAAAGTTTGAATTATCCGAGCTGTGCTTTGGGGGCTTTCCGCGCATTTTAACAAAAGTGCACGGGAGTGCCGACCAAAGTGCTGAGCCGAATATACTACAGTAACATTTTAGCATAAATCGGGGTAATAATCTATTGTAAAATCTTCTAAAATTCCGGCAAAAAGATATAAAGTCGGATCGTAGCCATGTCGTTCTGTGAG
>JAZNET010000044.1:0-39589 GCA_045588735.1 Acutalibacteraceae bacterium
TTTCAGACATGGCTCTTCCCCCTTTTTCGGATTAACGAGTGTTTTAACGAAGAGTAAGCAAAACATCCGCCTTTTTAAAACAGGTTTGGTTATCTATGTAAATTTAACATAAAAGCACAAAAAATGCAAATTTAAATAAAATTTTTTTGCTTTTTGAGAAAAAAAGAGACAGAAAACGCTTGATTTTTATATGTTTTTGTTATACAATGTATACAGTACCATATATTAGGGGGTTGTGTGCTTTTTTCTTTGGAAACACAGAATTCTCCGTTATTTTATCATATTTTGTTTTCTATTTTTATAGAAAACGCCGAAAAATAGATTTTTTAAATATTTTTATTTACGAAGGGATGGATTTTTTTGTCAGCGGATTTACATTGCCATACAAGACTTTCAAACGGCTCACTTGGTATTGAAGATTTAATAGCTCTTGCGCGTAACCGCAAGGTTTCTACAATAGCAATTACTGACCTTGATTGCTTGGCTGGTACTGTTAGGGGAAAAATTATAGGAGAAAGAGCAGGCATCAGAGTTATTACCGGTGTAGAGCTTTCTGCAACGGATAAAACCAACAACCAGGAGATACACTTAATTTGTTATTTACCTGATTTTCCTGACAGATTAGAGGGGCTTTGCAGCAAAAACTCTCAGCTCAGAAAAAGGTCCTCTCACTTTATGATGCTCAAGGTTGCTCAGCGTTATCCAATAACTACTGATTTTGTTGCAAAATGTGCTTCCGGCTCAACAAATATTTACAAGGTGCACATTATGCAAGCGCTTATTGAAAACGGCTTTACAGACAAAATTTACAGTGACCTTTATGACGAGCTCTTTAACCCCGACAGAGAAACTTCCGTTAACCATTCTCCGGAATATGATGACGTTTTTTCAGTGTTAAGCGCTATTCATGATGCAGGCGGCATTGCTGTTTTAACACATCCTTTCCGCTCCAAGAATCCTGAGCTTTTGGACAAGCTTGTTGAAGCAGGGCTTGACGGCATTGAGGTTTACACACCAAATATGACGGCAGAGCAAAAGGCAGAGCTTGTTAAATATGCAAAGGCTCACAAATTACTTACAACCGGCGGCACAAACTTTAAGGGGCTTTACAACAAGCACGTGCTTTCAGTTGGTGACTGCGATTTACCTGACGAGTGCATAAACGACCTTTTAGCTTATAAGGCAAGGCAGAAAAAGGCTCAAAGAAAAGCAGCGCAGGCAAAGGCTAACGAGCAGCTTCAGGAAGCAGTTAATAATTCAAAATAAACACAAAAAAGGCTCGGCAAGGTACTTACCTGCCGAGCTTATATTTTTTAATTCTTAAAAATTTGTTATGCGAAACAAAAAAGCTGTAAGAGCGTTTACTCTTACAGCCTTTCTTTATTTGTTTTATTGCTTATTTTGCTCTTCTTGCTTCAAGCTCTTTATTCATTTGCTCAACAGTTTTCTTGTCGAGGTTGTAAATAAAAGCAATACCAATGAATTGAAGAATTGCACTGAAGGCATAAAGTCCTGCAACGAGCCAGCACATATTATGAGCTGTTTCTGCGCTCTGACCAATTGTTCCGTATTTTGAAACGTAGCCGAGAAGACCCATGAAATATAATACAGCTGAAGGACCAACGCCCTGTGCTAATTTTCTGAAGAAGGAGTGGAGTGAGTAAACAGTACCCTCCTCACGAGTGCCGAATTTCCATTCGTTGTAGTCAATAGCGTCACCCATCATAGCCCATGAAACGCAGGTGTAAACGCCTAAGCCAATACCGAAGAATACAAGACCTATAAGGTAAACTACCAAGCCTAAATCTCTGTTTTCAAGCATTGGGAAAATAAACATTATAGCCGCACCAACAAGTGAAACTATTGTACCGTAAACGGAAGCTTCTTTTTTACCGAATTTATTAACAAGCTTTTTAATGAATGGTAAGAAAATCACCATTGGTAAGAAACCAATCATCTGAACAACGCCGGACATAGAAGCCTTGCTAAAGTATGTTGCAAACATAATTGTGTTAGCTGTTGTAGCAGACTGCATACCGAGGAACATACCCATAGCAGCAAGAGTTGCACCAACTGCAGGACGGTTTTTCATAAACTTACCAAATGATTTGATAATATTTACTTTTCCGCCTTCTTCGTTTGTTTTTATTGCATATTCATCTGCGCGGATAGTTGTTGTTTTAATCATGAACATAAATGCAATGAAACCGATTACACCCATTATAAGTGCTGCAAAGAAAACTCTTTCACCAAGAAGAATTTCTACCTGCTCGCCTGTTGCAGGGCTTAAAATTGCTTCACCAATTTCGTATGCCTTACCTGTTTCAGGGTTTGTAAGGAATTGTGCCTTTGTAAAGCCCTCAGGAATTTCAATTTTATCGAGGAAGCTTGTTGTTCCGTCATAATAAACCTTTTTCCAGATTAACGTAGGTAAAATAACCATTGGAAGAATGTTACCGAACATTGAACCAACGCTTCTCCAGGTTGAAAGCTCTGCTCTTTCGCCTGCATCCTCTGTAATGAGAGAAAGCATTGAGCCGTAAGGAACATTTGCAACTGTGTAGCAAGCATCCCACACAAGGTAACCGCCAACGAACAAGCAAACCTTTACCCAAAGGTCCGCATTCGGGAACGGAAGGAATACTGCTGCGCCTGCAAGAAGTAAGCCGCAAGCACCAATTAAAATGTATGTTCTGAATTTGCCTAACTTATATTTTCTTTTGTCGTTGTCTATGAGGCTGCCAATGAGCGGGTCGTTAATAGCATCCCAAGCCTGAACGAGTAAAAGTAAGCCGGAAAGAAGTCCGGTTTCCATCATCATATAAACCAACCAGAAGGTTTGCACTGTACCCTTAAGCGCAAAGCTCATGTTACAGCCAAGGTCACCTGCAGCATAGGCGAGCTTGTCGCGCATACCAAATTTACGGTAACCGTTTGCATCTAATTGAACAGGTTTTTTTGCCATAAAAATGCTCCTTTATAATATATTTTGGCACTAAGCCATCCACATTTTTAATTATATATTAGAAATAAAAATTCGGTTATGAAAATTTTTAGGTTTTGTAGCACTTTTTTTAGAAAACGTGAGATTTTTAACAAATTTTTTTCAATTTTTGGAAATTTTATATTGATAATTACAACAAATATATATGAAAATATATATATTGACATTCTATTAAATAAGAATTAAAATTGTTTTATGATTTTATTTTAACTGCTTTACAAGGGTGTGATTTTTGTGAAGGTTTCTACTACAACCTCAAGAATAGCAAAACGATTTGACGACTTTACCTCCTTAAAGGTTATTGCAGATGCGGGCTTTGATGCAGCAGACTACTCTATGTTCTGCATGAACGAGGACGAAAACTGCATTTTGAATACACCTGCTTACAAGGAGCACGTTTTAAAGGTAAAGGAATACGCCAAGGAGTTAGGGCTTAACTTTAACCAGGCGCACGCTCCTTTTCCTACCTTAAGAGACGGTGATGAGGAGTATAACAACAAAGTTTTCCCAAGAGTAAAAAGAGCAATAGAAATTGCAGGTCTTTTAGAAATTGAAAACATAATTGTTCACCCCGTAGTTTTTAAGGAAAACCAAAAGGAAAAAAATATAGCAATGTATTTAGAGCTTGCCGAGGTTGCGAAAAAAGCAAACGTAAAAATTGCACTTGAAAATATGTTTGGCAAAACAGACCCCGAAACAAAGAAAAAGCGCCCTAACGTGTGCAGCCTTGGTGAGGAATTTGCCGAGTATTACGATGCTTTACCAAAGGAGCATTTTTCCTGTTGTGTAGATATTGGCCACTGCGGACTTGTAGGCTCTACTGCCGGTGAAATGATAAGGGTTTTAGGTGACAGAGTTTCCTGCCTTCACACTCACGACAACAACGAGTATGACGATTTACACTACCCGCCGTTTATGTTTGACTTAAACTGGGACGATATTGCAAAAGCTCTTGCCGAGGTAGATTATAACGGCTACATAACACTTGAAAGCGACTGTGTTTACGACCAGATGCCACTTGATATTGTTCCTTTTATGGCAAAATATATGTGTGAGGCTGCAAAAAAGCTTGGCAGAATGGTTGAAGATTATAAAAAGGAGCTGAAAAAATGAATTTTTCTGAAATAGCAAAAACACGACAATCTTGCCGTATTTACGATAACTCAAAGCCCGTAGAGGATGAAAAGCTTAAAGCAATTTTAGAAAGCGCTGTGCTTTCGCCCTCTGCCTGCAATGCACAGCCCTACCATTTTACCGTGTGTAAGGGTGAGGCTGCAAAAAAGGTAGCGGAGGCAACGCGCGGAATGGGAATGAATAAATTTACCGAGGACGTTCCCGTTATGATAGTAATTTCTGAAGAGGCGTACAACAAAACTGCAGGAATAGGCGCAAAGCTTAAGGATAACGACTACCGTTCAATAGATATTGGCATAGCAACCGCCTACCTTACTGCAGAGGCTACCGCGCAGGGCCTTGAAACCTGCATTTTAGGCTGGCTGGACGATAAAAAAATAAGAAAAATTTGTGACCTTAAGCACCCCGTAAGGCTTGTAATTGCCTTAGGCTACCCAAAGGAAAATTATGAATTGAGGCAAAAAAAGAGAAAAGCATTTGATGAATTGATTACTATAATTGAATAAATTTCAGGGCTGTTTGTTACGAAAAACAAATAGCCTTTTTTATTGCATATTTTTTAAAAAAGTGATATTATATAAAGGTTAAAAAACCAACTATTAAAATGGAATCGGGTGAAATTCCCGAACGGGCACGCCGCCGTGAGTGATTTTTTAAATATTCTTCTTGCGTTACTACCGCAAAGTAACGGACAAGCCATTAAGAATAAAAAATTCTTGAGAAGGTGAAGAATATATCACAAGTCGAAATACTTTTTATTAGTTGCTTTTCGAATTTTCTGCGAGAGCCGGAAAAAGAATTGAAAAAATAAATAGTGGTAAACCCACAAAGGAGAAAGATAATTTATGAAAACTAAAAATTTTAGCAAAAAATTATTAGTTACTCTTTCAATTGTGCTTATTGCGGTTATGGCACTTGTAATTGCAGGCTGTACTAATAATGCAAAAACAGACAGTCCGACAACAGACGGCACAACGCAGCCCACAAACCAGACCTCTGTTATAGTAAAGGGCGAGGGGGAAAAGGCGTTTGCATTTTTTGTTAAGGATTCAGAAGGAAACGAAACTCACTTTATGGTAAAAACCGACAAGGAAACCGTTGGTGAAGCACTTGTTGAGGTCGGCTTGATTTCCGGTGAGGAGGGTCCTTACGGACTTTACGTAAAAACAGTAAACGGAATTACGCTTGATTATGAAAAGGACAAGGCATACTGGGCATTTTATGAGGAAAACGCCTATGCTAACGCAGGTGTAGATAAAACTCCCGTTACCGAGGGCGCAGTTTACTCCTTCAGAGCAGAAAAATGAAGCTTAACGTAAAGGAAATAACAATTTTTGCAATGCTTGGTGCATTGATTTTTGCTTTAAAAAAAGCAATGGAATTTGCGCCGAATATTCATTTTGTAGCAATTTTTATTGTTGCAATGACTGTTGTTTACAGAAAAAAAGCATTGTACCCAATATATATTTACGTATTTTTAGACGGTCTTTTCGGCGGCTTTTCCTCCTGGTGGGTGCCATACCTTTACGTGTGGACCTTGCTTTGGGGAGCAGTAATGCTTTTACCGAAAAATATAAATCCGAAAATACAACCCGTTGTATATATGCTGCTGTGCGGTCTTCACGGGCTTTTATTCGGAGTGCTTTACGCACCCGTGCAAGCGTTATTTTTCAATTTAGATTTTAACGGCACAGTAGCGTGGGTAGTAGCGGGCTTGCCTTACGATTTAATTCACGCTGCAAGTAATTTTGTTGGCGGAATTTTAATTATACCTATTATACGCTTACTTAAAAAGGCAGAAAAATTAAAGCAATAAAAAAGGGTTCTTATAGGGTGTATACCTATAGGAACCCATTTATTTTTTTGTATTGGTTTATGCGGTCTGCATATAGGTTTATGCGGTCTGCGCTTTTTTTTACATCCTGTTTAAGGGGATAGGAAAAAAAGATGCAGAACGGACAAATCGAACAAAAACAAGACAGAGTCTTGTTTTTGCTTGCCCGAAGGCGTACATAGGTACGTCGAGAGGTGAGCTTTGTTCGTAGCATAAAACGAAAATTTTTATGATTTTGCTTTTATCATAATTTAAAAGGATTTCTACAGGTATCTGTCCTATAGAAATCCCTTTATTTATCTATTTTATATAGTTTATGCGGTCTGCGCTTTTTTTACATCCCCTTATTTTGTGGCACCGAATTTAATAACAGAAAACAACACGCTTTCTATGCTCTGCGATATTTCCGGGTCAAGATTTTTAATGCTTTTGTAAAGCTTTAAAAGCTCGTCAAAGGTAAAATTAAATTTTGAGGAATATGCCTTTTCTATATTTTGGAATACCGTTTCAAAGGCAGCCTGCGTTTTTTGAGAGTCTAAATTTTCAAAGCCTATAGTTGTATTTTCGTGGAGCTGTGTGCTTATGGAGGATATTATGCCACCAACAAAAAACTCACCGAAAATGCTCCAGTTTACCGGGTAATGCTGAGAAAAAGCAAGTGCATCTGTTTCTACAACGTTATAGTTGTCATTATACAAAAGCACACCCACAACCGAGCCGGTAGGCAAAACGTTTATAAGCTTTTTGGAAACGTTTTTGTAAGCAGCGCTTTCATACTGCTCCTTTCTTAAGCCGGGACCGTCAAAATTATAAACGCTTTTTATTTTTTTAAAAATAGCCGCGGGAGCCTCCATAGCACTTACAAGTGCTAAATTTCCTCCCTTTGAATGTCCCACAACGTAAACCTCAGTATCCGTTATTTTATTTGTATTACTTTTTAAATAAGCAATTGCCTCCTTGTGGGTAAAGGTCGGGTAAGAATAGGTTACTCTGAAATTTTCTATCCAGCCTATAATTGAGGAATCGGTACCCTTAAAGCTTACAATTGTTTTTCCGCTTACCCTGAAGGTGCAGGCGCCAAACTGCGTTTCCTCTGTTTTTTTATTTATAAAATTTGCTATTTTTAAATTTTTGTAGCGCTCGCTGTCTCTTATAATATCTAACGCGGCATAAGCAGTCCTTGCCATTTCACCCATTTCCTCTTCAATGGGCTTTACCTTTTGTGCAGATATATAAAAATTTTCAAGAGAGCTTTTCGCAAAGCCTTCCAAGGGTACGTAAACTAAAATAGCGCAAAGAAGGTTATCCATATTATTCCAATGAACGTCCTTCACCTTAAGGTCCTTGTAATTTTCTAAATAATCTAATATAGAAGACATAAGCCTGCTCCCTTCTTTTTTAATAATCCGAATTCAAAAAACCCTGCTAAAATATATTCTATTTTTAGCAGGGAAATTATTATTTTTTAAAATCCGATTGGTCTTTCAGAAATTTCTAAACAAACGGCTGTTATGAAAAATGAAAATAAAAACAATGCTAAAAAGAAAAGTGCAATTAAAATTGTTCTTATACGCTCCTTCTTTTTTGCTACTCGGCTTTCACCTATAATATAGGTTTTCGTACCCATTTTTCCCGGGTAATACCTTGCAAAGCCGTAATAGCTTTTACGCTTTATTACATCCTCATTTTTTTCGCGTTTACGAAAATTCATTGGTCGTCTCCAATCGTTTCTTGTATTTCTGTTTCGGGCTCGGTTTCAGTTACCTCTGCGGTTGTCTCCTCAGAGGTACTTTCAACGGTTGTATCGGGGCTACCCATATCACTTTCAAAATCCTGAGTCTCAGGCTCGGTTTGCTCTTGTGTTACGGGCACGGTTGTGCTTAATTGCTCACCGGTAACACCCTCTAACGGAGTGCTTGAGCCACCATCCGTTGTACCGGAGCCGGTAGTGCCGTTGTAAACGTCTATTAACGTTGTTCTGCCATCCTCAAGAGTAATATTTGTCTGACCGTAAAGCTCCATTTGCAAGGTTTGTGCTGCAAGCTGATAGTCTATAACCCAAATCCAGGAGCCCATGCTGCCGCTTGTTCTTGTTTCAGGTGTAGGAATTTGAAGCTCGCTTCTTTCGTAGGATGCCCAGCCGTTTGTAATTGCCTTCATTCCCAAGGAAAGCACCTCACTCTTGCTGAAGCCCGTGTAAATGTATGGAAGCAGGGCGTTCAAATAGCTGTTAAGGTCAGAAACAGAGGCATTTTTTACGCGGTCAAGCATTGCGTTAATTACCTGACGCTGTCTGCGGGTACGGCTTATGTCACCGTCTGCATCACAACCTCTTATTCGGCAGAAGGCAAGAGCCTCCTCACCGTTTAAGGTTACGCTTTCGCCGTAGGGCATAGATAAATTGTAGCGGTTATTAGCATAATTTGCTTCATATTTTTGCACCTCTACCGTAACACCGCCCATTTTCTCTATAATAGACTTGAAGGACTCAAAGTTAACCATTACAAAATCGTCAATTTCTATTTTGTAGTTGTTTTCAATAGTTTTCATAAGCACTTCGGGTCCGCCCATTGAAAAGGCGGCATTTAGTTTTGCGCAATATGAATTATTTTTTCCTTCAATATAAAGGTAGCTGTCACGCATAAACGAAACTAACTTAATCTGCTTTGTTTTTTTGTTAAGTGAAACAAGCATCATAACGTCAGTATTACCGGAATTAGAGCCCTCGCGGCTGTCAGCACCTATAAGCAGCACGTTAACAACGTTTTTGCTGGACATTTTTTCGTCGTTACCGGTAGTTGCCCAGTTTTTAAGCGCATCCTTAAAATTGCTTGCGTTTACATCACCGCTGATGTCGCTGAACTCTTCTTCCTCGTAAATTTCGTCGGTGTAGTCTTCAATATCACCCATCATATTAAATTTGCTGTTTATAAAAATTCCTAAAGCGGAGCCAAAAATAATAGCTAAACAAAGGAAAACCGAAAGCACCTTTACTGCCGTCTGCTTTTTTTTGGGTAAATTATAAAACCACCTTAAAACAGGGCTTTTGCTCTGTTTTTTTCTTTCCTCTGCATCTACAAACTGACCCTTCTCCTTATATTTTGGCGGAGCGGGTCTTTTGCCCGGTTGCCTTTGAGGGGTAGGTCTTTTTATAGTTTCCTCTTCTTCAATATCTATAAATTTTACGTTAGCCTCCTTCTCGTGGCTAAGGCTTTCATTTATGCTGCCAAAATCACGAGAAGGTCTTTTTTTTCCGCTTTCCGAATCTAATAAATCAAGGTATGCCTCTAAATCTGCATCTAAGCCATAGCCTTTGTTATTATTATCAGGCATTTATTATTCTCCTTCTTTTTCTGCCTCTTCATCAGCTGTTTCCTCTTCAACGTCATCATCAGGAGTGCCCTCATCCTCGTTATCACCCGAGGTATCGCCTGCACCCTCCTCTGCGCTGCCGTCATCCTCTACATCACCGTTTACCTCTTCCTCATCGTGCTCGGTAGTAGAAAGTGTAACAACCTTATCCTCACCTGTTACCTTCATTACCTTAACACCCTTTGAAGGACGTGCGCAAACTCTGACTGCATCTGCAGGAATTCTTATAATAATACCGTCTTGAGAAATAAGAATAATATCTTCATCATCATCTACAATGCTTACAGCCGTAACGTCACCGTATTTTTCAACGTGATAGTTCTTAAGACCCTTACCGCCACGTGACTGTAAACGATAATCTGAAATTTCACTTCTTCTGCCGTAACCGGTTTCACTGACTGTAAGCACCTTACCGCCCTCGTGAAGCACGGCAACGCCTGCAACCTCATCCCCATCCTTAAGAGTAATTGCTTTAACACCGGTTGCCGTTCTGCCGAGCGGGCGTGCATTTGTTTCATTTATGTGAATACACATACCCTTTTTAGTAGCAATAAGCAATTCATCGTTACCGGAGGTAAGCTTAACGAATACTAATTCGTCATCCTCTCTGAGAGAGATAGCATTAAGACCGTTTTTACGGATATTTTTGTAAAGGCTGAGAGCTGTTCTCTTAATAAGACCTTTTTTAGTGAACATACAAAGGAATTTACCCTCATCATCAGAAGGAATGCTGAGCATAGCAGAAATTTTTTCTCCGTTTTCAAGCGGAAGAAGATTTACTATGTTCATACCCTTACTGTTTTTGCTGCCCTCAGGAATCTCGTAGCCCTTAAGGCGGAAGGCTCTGCCCTTTGTTGTTAAGAACATTACAAAATCGTGAGAGGATGCAATAAACATAGTTTCAGCTACGTCATCCTCACGGCGGGTCATACCCTTAACGCCTCTGCCGCCTCTGTTTTGTGCAGAGAATAAATCTACCGGCTGACGCTTAATATAGCCCATTGTTGTGTAGGTGTACATGCAGGTTTCCTCAGGAATAAGGTCCTCAATATCTACCTCACCGCTCACGTTTTCAATAGCAGTTCTTCTGTCATCACCGAATTTATCACGAATAACTGAAATTTCTTCCTTAATAATAGAAAGAACTCTTTCGTGAGAGCCTAAAATCTCTCTGTATTCTTTAATTTTTTCTTCTAATTCGTTTAATTCATTTGTAATTTTGAGAATTTCGAGACCTGCTAACTGACCTAAACGGAAAGCAACAATAGCAGCTGCCTGTACCTCGTCAAAATCAAATTTTTCCATAATGGCAGTCTTTGCTTCTTGCTGACCGCCCTTACAAGCACGAATTGTTGCAATAATATCATCAACAATATCAATAGCCTTTTTAAGACCGTCTAAAATGTGCTTTCTTTCCTCTGCCTTTTTCAAGTCGAACTGAGTTCTTCTTGTAATAATCTGGCATTGGAAGTCAATATATTGCTGTAAAATCTCCTTAAGAGTAAGAATTTTTGGCTCGCCGTTAACAATAGCAAGTAAAATTACACCAAAGGTAGACTGTAACTGTGTGTAAGAGAAAAGCTTGTTAAGCACAACCTGAGCATTAGCGTCACGCTTAATGTCAATTTCAATGTGCATACCTGTTTTATCTGAAGAGTAGTCGTTAATATCGGCAATACCCTCAACTCTTTTATCCTTAACAAGGTCTGCAATAGACTCAATAAGCCTTGCCTTGTTAACCATATAAGGAATTTCGGTAATAATAATTTTAAATCTGCCGTTTTTGCCCTCTACAATTTCAGATTTTGCTCTTACTATAACCTTACCGCGGCCTGTTGCATATGCAGAACGGATACCTGAACGACCCATAATAATACCTGCAGTAGGGAAGTCAGGGCCCTTAATGTGCTCCATAATATCCTCAAGCTCTGCTTCAGGATTATCTATAACGCAGCAAATTGCATCAATTACCTCTCTTAAGTTGTGCGGAGGAATGTTTGTAGCCATACCAACGGCAATACCCTGAGAACCGTTTACTAAAAGGTTAGGGTAGCGAGAAGGTAAAACTGTTGGCTCCTTAAGACGGTCGTCGTAGTTAGGAGCAAAGTCAACTGTATTTTTCTCAATATCTGTGAGCATTTCGAGTGACATTTTGCTCATTCTTGACTCAGTATAACGGTAAGCAGCCGGTGGGTCACCGTCAACAGAACCGAAGTTACCGTGACCGTCAACAAGCATATATCTCATAGAGAAATTCTGTGCTAAACGAACCATTGCGTCGTAAACAGATGCGTCACCGTGTGGGTGGTAACGACCGAGCACAGAACCAACTGTGTCGGCACACTTACGGTAAGCCTTATCCGGAGTGAGGTTATTCTCGTACATAGTGTAAAGAATTCTTCTGTGAACAGGCTTTAAGCCGTCACGAACGTCCGGAAGCGCACGGGAAACAATAACTGACATTGAATAGTCAAGGAAAGCAGTTCTTACCTCTTTGTTAATATCAACGTTTACTATTTTTTGATTTGCATACGGGTCGGGAAGATTATTTACACCTTGAGTAACGCCCGTATTTTCTAAGTTGTTATTTAATTCATCCATTTATAAGTACTTCCTTATCATTAATTAAACGTCAAGATTTTTAACGTACTTTGCGTTTTTCTCAATAAATTCTCTTCTTGGCTCAACCTTGTCACCCATAAGAATTGAGAAGGTTTCATCTGCCTCCTCGGCATCCTCAAGAGTTACACGAAGCATAAGACGGGTTTCGGGATTCATTGTTGTTTCCCAAAGCTGCTCAGGGTCCATTTCACCAAGACCCTTGTAACGCTGAATTGCGTAGTTTGTACCGTCTGATAATATTTCGTCACGCTCTGCATCAGAATAAGCGTAGTGATGCTTATTACCCTTGCTTAATCTGTAAAGAGGCGGCTGTGCTAAATAGATGTGACCTTCTTCTATTAAGGCTCTCATATATCTGAAGAAGAACGTTAAAAGAAGCGTTCTGATGTGCGCACCGTCGACGTCGGCATCGGCCATAATAATAATTTTGTCGTAACGGAGCTTTTCTATATTAAAGTCCTCACCAATTCCTGTTCCCAAAGCAAGAACAACCGGTGTAAGCTTTTCGTTACCAATAACCTTGTCCACTCTTGCCTTTTCAACGTTAAGCATTTTACCCCAAAGAGGAAGAATAGCCTGAATCATTCTGTCACGGCCACTCTTTGCAGAACCGCCCGCAGAGTCACCCTCTACTATATAAAGCTCTGTTTTTGAGGAGTCCTTTTCAATACAGTCTGCTAATTTACCCGGGAGTGAGTTGCTTTCAAGCACAGATTTTCTTCTTGCGTTATCTCTTGCCTTTCTTGCAGCCTCTCTTGCCCTTGAAGCATCAAGCGCTTTTGAGAAAATCTCCTTTGCAACAGCGGGATTTTCTTCAAAATAAGTCATAAGCTTTTCGTAAACACATTTTGAAACAATAGGAGTAATATCTGTATTACCTAACTTACCCTTTGTTTGTCCTTCAAACTGTGCCTCGGTAAGCTTAACGCTTATAACTGCCGTAAGACCTTCTCTTACGTCCTCACCTGAAAGCTTTTTGTCGTTATCCTTTAAGAGGTTATATTTTTTTCCGTAGTCGTTGAATACTCTTGTAAGAGCTGTTTTAAAGCCTGTTTCGTGAGTACCGCCGTCTATAGTTCTAACGTTGTTTGCGAAGCTCAAAACTAATTCGTTGTAGCTGTCGTTGTACATAAGAGCAATATTTGCTTCTCTGTCACCGCTTACTGCAGAAAAATGAATAGGCTCCTCGTGAAGCGGAGTAAGACCTCTCTTTTTAGTTTCAAAATCTACAAAGGAGGAAATACCGCCCTCGTAGCAGTAAACCTCACCGTTTTCTTCGTCAAGATTTCTTTTATCTGTAAGAGAAATTGAAAGACCTGCATTTAAGAATGCCTGCTCTCTTAATCTTCTTTCAAGCACCTCAAACTCATAAACGGTAGTTTCCGTAAATATTTCGGGGTCTGCCTTAAATCTTATTAAGGTACCTGTTTTATCGGTATCGCCTATTATTTTTAAATCGCAGGTAGGAGTACCTCTTTCAAAGCGCTGGTAGTGAACGTGACCGTCCTGAGAAACCTCTACCTCAAACCACTCTGAAAGTGCGTTAACAACAGAGGAACCAACACCGTGAAGACCGCCCGAAACCTTGTAGCCGCTGCCGCCGAATTTACCACCCGCGTGAAGCACAGTAAGAACAACGGTAACAGCAGGCAAGCCCTGTTGCTCGTTAATACCAACCGGAATACCACGGCCGTTGTCGCGTACGGTAATGACGTCACCAGGTAAAATTTCTACCTGTATATCAGTACAAAAGCCTGCTAAGGCCTCGTCTATTGAGTTGTCCACAATTTCGTAAACAAGGTGATGAAGACCCTTAGGACCGGTTGAACCTATGTACATACCCGGTCTTTTTCTAACAGCCTCAAGTCCTTCAAGAACCTGAATTGCACTTGCGTCGTATTTTTCGGTAACAACGGTATCTATGTTGCTTTCCTCTAAAACAACTGCGCTTTCAAGTGCTTCTTCCTTTAATTCTGCTTCGGTTTTAATAATGTTTTCGTCCAAAACGATAACCTCCGTACTTTTTTTAGAAAATGTATATATAAAAGTTAATTATGTAGGAATTTTACTTTCTGTTCTTTTTAAAATAGTTCCTACCGAAACAGGAGAAATGTGAATTTTTCGACCCTTTTTTGTGTTTGAAACAACAAAGGATTTTGGTAATTCAAACGGTGCAACGTTATTTACCTCACCGTTTTTTTCCGCCGTATTCAGATAATCAACTGTACTTTTCATAACTGTGGTATTTTCCATATCAAAAATACCTATTATTTCATCATCCGTTATAACAGTGTCCTGACCTATATGAATAAACATAGATTTTTCCTTGCTTTTTCCTTTATTTTTCTTCTGCAAGGCTGCCGTTTTTTATTAAAAAGGATTTTCCCTTACAAAGCCTTAGCACCTGAGAAGGGTCGCAGCAGGTTAAGAAAACCTGCCTTTCCTTAATATGGTTTAAAACGTAGTCCTGCCTTTTTTCATCAAGCTCGCTCATAACGTCATCTAAAAGAGCAACAGGATTTTCACCCGTAATATCCTTTATAATTTCACTTTCACCAAGCTTTAATGCTAAAGCGCAGGACCTTTGCTGACCCTGTGAGCCAAAGCTTCGTGCACTCATATTATCTATTTTTATTTCCAAATCATCTCTATGAGGGCCAAAGGTTGTGGTTTTAAGTAAAATATCCTCTTTTTTTGCAGCGTTTATTTTTTCTTTTAAATAATCGTGAATATTTTCTGCATCTGTTTTTTCAAAGGCTTCAGTACCGCAAATATATTTTAAAGAAAGCTTTTCTCTGTTATCAGAAATACCGCTGTAAATTTCCTCACTTTTTTCTGTAAGGAGATTTATATATTTTATTCTGTCCTTAATAATGAATGTGGAATATTTTATAAGCTGCTCATCCCACGTATCAAGTAAATCTAAAAGCTCACTGTGGTACTGAACGTCCTTTAAAATGGAATTTCTTTGCATAACAACCTTTTTGTAATCACTTAAGGTCTTTGCATATTTTGGCTTCAGCTGACAAATTGCGGTATCTAAAAATTTTCTTCTGACGTTGGGCCCGTCCTTAATGAGAGAAAGGTGAGTAGGTGAAAAAATAACGGCGTAAAATTCACCAATGAATTCTGTTGTACCTTTTTTTTCAACCCCGTTTAAAAAAGCCTTTTTTTTGTCGGAAAAAACAATTTCTGCTTTTTTTTCTCTTATTTTGTCAGTAAACTCAAGAGAAATTTTTGAAAATTCACTATTAAATTTAATAAATTCGCTGTCCTTACTGCCCCTGAAGCTTTTGCACCCGGTAAAAAGCCAGAGTGCTTCTAAAATGTTTGTTTTTCCTTGCGCATTCTGACCGTAAATAACGTTTACCTCATCATTTGCCGCAAGCTGCATTTCAGAAATATTTCTAAAGTCCTTCAGCATAACAGAATTTATTTTCATAAAATTCTCCTAAGCCTTTTATTTTACTTTATAAATTATTCTTTCGTATTCAACCTCGTCACCTGAACGAAGCTTTTTGCCGCGCATAGTGCAAACCTCACCGTTAACCTTTGCCATTCCGTTTTGAATTTCAATTTTAGCATGGCCGCCGGTCTGCACTACGCCAACGTTTTTTAAAAGGTCATCAAGTCTTATGAATTCACCCTTTAAAAAAAATTCTTTTTCTTCTTTTTTTGCTACTCTTACTCTTATTTTCATAAAAATTTATCACTCAAATCAGTTTTGCGTAGGCTCGCTTTTTAATCTCATAGGAATAATGAGGAAAATAAAGCTGTCACCCTCAAGAGGTCTTATAATAATCGGAGAAATAGGACCGTTAAGCTCAATGTTAACCTCATCTACGTCTACAGTTTTAAGACAGTCTGTAAGGTATGAGTTGTTAAAGCCGATTTCTACCTTTTTACCGTCTACCAAAGCAGGCACCTTATCATTTGCAGCACCAAGTGTGGTAGAAATAGAAATTTTAATAAGATTATCTTCAAAAACACATCTTAACGGGCTCTTAATTTTAGAATTTATAAGAAGTGAGGTTCTTTCAACGCTGTTAATAAGGTTTTTAACGTTTACTCTTACCTTTGTAGAATTCTCAGTCGGAATAGCACTCTTATAATTAAAGAATTCACCCTCAAGAAGGCGGGAAATAATTCTGTAATTTCCTATTTCAAAGAGAACGTATTTTTTACCGATGTTAAGAGTAATTTTTTCGTCGCTGTCATCAATAAGCTTCATAACCTCGTTAAGAGTTTTTGCAGGAATAATGAAGGTTAAATCTTCGTTATCATATTCTATTGCTTCGTTTCTTATTGAAAGACGGAAGCCGTCGCAGGAAATAAGTCTTAAGTTGTTTTTTGTTACCTCAAATTTAATTCCCTTATGAACAGGCTTTAAGTCTGAAACAGCAACACCGAAAATTGTTTGTCTTATCATCTCTTTAAGAGTTGACTTTTTAATTACAAACGGGAATGCACCGGAAACAGAAGGTAATTCAGGGTAATCGTCTGCAGGAATACCAATAAGTGAGAATTCACTGTCACCTGAATAAATTTTGCAGGAATTGTGTTCATCTATTTCAATAGTAACCGTATCGTTAGGAAGTCTTCTTAAAATATCACAAAGAATGTGAGAGCTAAGAACAATGCAGCCTTCCTGTTCAACAACGCATTCTATAACTGTTGTAATGCCTACCTCAAGGTCATAGCCTGAAAGGGTAAGAGCTGAGTTTTTAGCATTCATAAAAATACCCTCTGTTACAGGGAGTGAGCTTTTTTGAGAAACACCTCTTTGAACAATGCTGCAGGCATCTGCAAGAACAGACGTGTTACAAGTAATTTTCATAATAATTTCCTCCGAAGTTGAATTTTTTAAAAATTGAATTTTTTGAAGCTTTAGCTACAAAAATAGATATTATTTAGATGTAGTAGTAGGCTCTGTAGAATTGTAGAAAACTCTCTTAAGTATATGTCCTGCTATACTCTGTGTAATTTTTGCTTTGTAGATAAAATTTCAATTGATGTTCATATAATGACAGTTTTTTATTTTGTGTCAGTAGTGTCTACTACTTTTTGTAAGTTTAAGTTAAGTTGTAGAAAACTTTACTCCTCTTTTACGTTTTTCATAATCTCTGAAACGGTAGCGTCAAGAAGTGAGCTTTCTGCAATTTTTTCCTCTACCGCTTCACACGAATAAAGAACGGTGGAGTGCTTTTTGTTACCGAATTGATTACCTATTTCATCTAAGGTAAGATTTGTAACCTCACGCATAATATACATTGCAAATTGACGTGCATTTACTATTTCTGCCTTTTTCTTGTTAGAGCGAATATCCTCCGCAGAAACGCCAAATGACCGTGAAACCTGCTCAATAATATTTTTAATGGTAACCTCTGTAGGCTGTGCATAATAAATAACATCCTTAATTACGTCGTTTGCAAGAGCAATTGTAGGAGTTTTGTTATTTATGGAATAAATAGCATAAATCTTTTTAACAACGCCCTCTAACTGGCGAACGTTATTTTTAAGCTTTTCTGCAATATATTTAACAACGTCATCAGGAATTTCCATATCAAGAAGCTGTGCCTTCTTTTTAATTATGGCAATTCGAGTTTCAATTTCCGGCGGCTGAATATCTGCTAAAAGACCGGCAAGAAATCGGCTGCTTAATCTTTCCTCAAGCGATTTAATATCCTTAGGAGGCTTATCTGAAGAAATAACAATTTGCTTGCCTCTGCTTATAAGCTCCTCAAAGGTGTAAAAGAATTCTTCTTGCACGGACGGCTTGTTTTCAATAAACTGAATATCGTCTACAAGAAGAACGTCCGGTGACCTGAATTTGTTATGAAACTCCTTCATATTCTTTTCACCAAGGTGAGAAATCATTTCATTCATAAAGCTTTCGCCGTTTGTGTAAAGAATATTAAGGTCAGGTCTTTTTTCAGTAAGCTCCGTATAAATAGCCTTGAGCAGGTGTGTTTTACCAAGACCGGATTTTCCGTAAATAAACAACGGGTTGTGTACGCTGCCCGGCTTTTGTGCAACAGTATTTGCTGCTATGTAAGCAAACTTGTTTGAAGGAGCTACAATAAATTTTTCAAAGGTTAAGTCAAAGCCCTTTGAGTCAGTACCCTCTGCACTTATTCTGCTTATGCTTTCCTCCTCAGTTTCTATGACTATTTCAACAGAAAAGCCAACTGCCTTTTCCACCGCAACCTTAAGGTCGTTAAAAAATTTGTTTTGTATAACGTTCTTTTTAAAGGTGTCTGTTTTAAAAACAAGAGTTTCTCCGTCAAAGGAGGTTGGCTCAAGCGGTGATACCCAGGTTTTAATAACTACCTCTGAAAGCTCGTTTTCCAATTCTTTTAAAATTGCTATCCATAATTCGGATAAATTTTCCACGTCTTTCACCCCAAATTTTCACATTTATAAGTATATATATATAATAATATAATTATTCTAAAACAGTATATCATATTATCTACAATTTTTCAACCTGTTGTAGAAAACTTTCTATAATAAATAGTGGAAAAATTATTGCAATTTTTAAAATTTTTTAGTAATATATAAATTGGATTTTTATAATGTAAAAAGGACAGTGTTTGTTTAATGAATTTTGAAAATCACGTTTGCCACGCCTGTGGCGTTCCCTTTAAGGAAAATGATGAAATAGTGGTATGCCCCGAGTGCGGTACACCACACCACAGAGCTTGCTATTTTGAAAAAAACGAATGTGTTCACAGTAAGCTTCATAAGGATGGCTACACTTACGTTCCGAATATTTTTGAAGAGAAAAAATTAGACGTTATTATTGAGGATGACGTGAAAAAAACAGAAGAAGCAAACGGTGTTTTTAACGTTGAATTCAATAGTGAGGAAGCAGAAAATAACAAGGACATAAGAAACACAATTGAGGAATTGTTTAAAAACATAAACGGCAAAACAACCGACCAGGTTTTAATAAACAACATTCCTTCAAGCTACTTTGAGCACGCCGTGGGAAAAAATCAGCAATACTATATGCCGCGCTTTTTCATTCTTGAAAGAACCGGAAAAAAAGGACTTTTCAATGCAGTTTCTTTTATATTTCCGTTCGCCTGGGCAATTTACAGAAAAATGTATAAACTTGCAATTTTAGTGTTCTGTATATACACTGCTCTGTTCGGCATTTTACTTGCTCCGTTTTTTACAAATGAAGAATTTTTGGATAGTGTTTACGAGTGTGCTTTAGAGGACCCTGATGCCTACCAGAACATAATGCTTTATAATCAGGGGCAAAACGTAAAGCTTACCAAGGCGCAGGCAAATTTTGTGAGTATTGTTGAAAGAATAAAAATTTCTGACGCTATTATTTACGGTACCTTTGCTGCTTCTATTCTTATGAAGATTTTTGTTGGCTTGAACTCTACAAAGCTATATAAGCAGAAGCTTGAAAAAAATATTAAAAAGGCAATGAGTCTTAATTTGGATAACCTGCGTCTTAAAAATTATTTAAGCACGAAATATGGCGTAACACCAATGATTGTAGCTGTTTTTGCAGCCTTTATTGAGTATTTGTTTTTTGGTAGATTTTAAATAAACGGATTTTTAAAAACGTGGTAGAGTGAGGAAGAAAAAAGTATGAAAATTAAGTATTACGGTACTGCTGCTGCAGAGGGAATTCCGGGGCTTTTCTGCTCCTGCGAAATTTGTGAAAATGCCCGTAAGCTGGGCGGAAAAAATATCCGCACACGCTCAAGCACAGTCATAAATAACGAGCTTATGATAGATTTTTCTGCCGATACTTATTTACACGTTTTAAATTACGGACTCGATTTAAGAAAGATAAAAGCGTGCTTAATTACACACGGTCACGACGACCACGTTTACCCTTACGATTTTTATTACAGAGGGTATGGTTATGCATATTTTATGAATGAAGAAGAAAAAAAGCCCTTGCAGATTTATTCCACAAAAAATTCTGCAAAGGAGCTTTTACCAATAGTAAGCTCTATGAATGAGCGTGACGAAAAGGCGTTATGCTGGAATGAAATAAAGCCCTTCGAGGAATACGATATTTTCGGCTATAAGGTAACACCTTTAAAGGCAGACCACGCAAGAGACTTAGACCCGGTTTTCTTTATAATAGAAAAGGACGGCAAAGCAATTCTTTATGCACACGACACGGGCTACTTTTTAGATGAAACCTGGGAGTACATAGAAAAAAGCAATAAAAAATTTGATTTTGTATCACTTGACTGCACGTCTATTCTTAATGAAAAGGCATATACAAATCATATGGGAATTAAGGCGTGCTGTGACGTAAAGGAAAGGCTTTTAAAGAAAAATGCAGATGAAAAAACAGTTTTTTGCCTGCATCACTTTTCTCATAACGGAAAGCTTAATTATGATGATTTAGTGTCAGAGGCAGAAAAATTCGGTTTTTCTGTAAGCTATGACACAGCAGAATTTGAAATATAAAAGGCGGAAAAATATGGCAACACCACTTGCAGACAGAATAAGACCACAAACCATTGACGAAATGGTAGGGCAGGAGCATTTAATTGGTGAAAACAAGCCGTTAAGAAATATAATAGAATCCGGTACAATACCAAACTTAATTTTTTACGGACCCTCGGGCACGGGTAAAACAACACTTGCAAGAATGATTGCAAAGCGTACCGACAAGTCCTTAAGAAAGTTGAATTGTACTACTGCCTCCACGCAGGATATAAGAGATATTTTTAACGAGCTTAACACCTTTAACTCTCCTAACGGAATTTTGTTATATTTAGATGAGATTCAGTATTTTAATAAAAAACAGCAGCAGACTCTTCTGGAGTTTATAGAAAACGGCTCTATTACGTTAATTGCTTCTACTACGGAAAATCCTTATTTTTACGTTTACAGTGCAATTTTAAGCCGTTCCTCTGTTTTTGAATTTAAGGCAGTTACTCCGAGTGAAGCAGAAAAGGCTGTGAAAAGAGGCTTTGAAATATTAGAAAAGGAGTACGAGGAAGAATTTGCTATTGAAGAAGGCGTTTCCTTACATATTGCAACAGCTTCGGGCGGTGACGTACGAAAATCCTTAAATGCAGTAGAGCTTTGCGTGCTTTCTGCAAACCCTCCGAGGGAAAATGAAAAAAGAGTAATTTCCTTAGAAAGTGCAAGGGCGCTCACACAAAAAAGCGCTATGCGCTACGACCGTGAGGGTGACGAGCACTACGATATTCTTTCGGCATTTCAAAAATCTATGCGCGGCTCTGACCCGAATGCGGCAGTTCACTATTTGGCAAGACTTTTAGAGGCAGGGGATATGACCTCTGCAATAAGGCGTCTTTTAGTTTGTGCCGCAGAGGACGTTGGGCTTGCGTACCCTTCTATTTTACCTATTGTAAAGGCTGCAACAGATATTGCGCTGCAGGTTGGTATGCCTGAGGCGAGAATTCCTTTGGCAGATGCGGTAATTCTTGTTTGCAATTCACCAAAATCAAATACGGGTGAAACCGCAATAGATGCCGCCTTAATGGATATAAGAGCAGGAAAAGCCGGACCGATTCCGCGACAGCTTCAAAATAAGCATTTTGACGGTGATGATGCAGCTGTTAAGGGTCAGTTTTACAAATATCCGCACGACTACCCGGGAAGATGGGTAGAGCAACAGTATTTACCTGATATTCTTAAAAATGCCCGTTACTACGAGTTTGGGGATAACAAGCAGGAGCAGGCGGCAAGGGAATATTGGTTAAAGATAAAATCAAAAAAATAAAAACAAGGAGAAATTATTATGAAAAAGATTATGGCTATTCTTTTGGTGCTTGTTTTTGCATTTTCCTTTTCCACAGTTGCTTTTGCAACGGGAGAAGAAGTAGCATCCCCTGAGTTTTCAGAAGACTACAGCACAGATATTCCTACGGGTAGCGGAACAGTAGAAGAGCTGCTTGAGCAAACGGGAATTGAAATGTCTACACTTGTGTTGGCATATGTTTTCATTCTTTCATCACTTTTATTTGTACCGGTGCTTATTGTGTTAATAGTTTTTGCTTCTAAAAACAAAAAGGTAAAGCAACAAATAAGAAATTACGAAATTACTTACGGTGTGGTTTATGACAAGGACGTTTTAAAGGATATGGCGAATATTCCGCCGCAGAATTACAATTATAATCCCCAGGCATTTGTACCGCAGTATCCTATGCAGGGTCAACCGAATGCACCGCAAAACAACCAGGAGATTTCTGCTTTTTCACAAGCACTTAAAAATGAAGCTGCAGTAGAAGCAAGCAATGAAGAAAAAAAAGAAAATGAAGGAGGCAGCTTATAATGAAAAAGAGAATTTTTGCTGTTATAATTGCCGTTTGCATTTTTGTTTTACCGTTAACGGTTATTTCCTTTGCAGGTGACAATGAACTTAAAAACGACGCTTTTTATATAGAGCCCTCCATGGAATATGATATTTGGAGCTTTGTAGATGAGGAGATTACCTTTGAGTTAGAAAGAACAGAAGACGAGTTTGCCGAAGAGGTTCCTTACGAATACGTTTATATTTCTCTTATGGAAAATACAGGAGTAGATAACGTAGAAGAGGACAAAGCAGAGTTAGACAAATTTTTTAATTATTTTGTAGACGAATATCTTTATTTATTTGATAAAAACATTTTCAAATCAGAGGTTTCTGAAATAAACGGCTACAAGTGCATTAAATATTTTGGTGTGGATGACGGTGCGTATTACTACACAGGCTACGTTTTGGCAACAGAAGAAAATCTTTACTGCCTTTTAACAGAAACAGACGTTAAGGGCTCAGCATTTATAGAAAGCAGTGTAAATTCATTTACAATAAACGGTACACTGTTAGCAGGTGACAGCCACAAAAATACAGTTGATTTTACAGATGCAGAAAGCTACAAGGACCAGGCTGCAGAAATAGCAGGTGACTTTGGCTTAGGCGGAGTAATGGGTGCGGAAACAAACAGCTATGCAAGAATCGGCATTATTATTCTTTTAATTCCTTTTGTTGTAGTACTTATTCTTGCAATTGTATTTATTGTTAAATACTCAAAAAATAAAAAGATTCTTGAGCAATATGAAAAAACCTATGGCGGAATGGGTATGGGTATGCCACCGTTTATGATGAACAACCAAATGAATTTTGGTGCTCCTAATAACAATGCTTATATGCCCGGTCAGCCAATGAATCAAAACGGTCAACAGCCATTTAATAATGATGGTCAAAATAATATGTTCTAAAAAAGAAAAAAGAGGTATTTGCTATGTACAATTTTCCTATTGGCGTAATTATTAACAGCTTTCGCACAGACATTCCTACAGCAGTAAAAAAGGCTGCTGCGGTTGGAGCACAAGGTATTCAGGTTTATGCAACTTCAGGTGATATGGCTCCCGAAAATCTTGTTGGTGCAAAAAGAAAGGAATTTCTTGATTTAGTTAAATCTAACGGTCTTGTTATTTCTGCTCTTTGCGGTGATTTAGGCGGTGGCGGATTTTCTTTTAAAGAAAAAAACCCTGCAAAAATAGAAAAGTCAAAAAGAATTTTAGACCTTGCAAAGGAGCTTGAAACAAACGTTGTTACAACACACATTGGTGTTGTTCCGGGCGACAAAAACCACGACAGATACAAGGTAATGCAAGAGGCTTGCCACGAGCTTGCTGAATATGCAGATTCAATTGATGCACACTTTGCAATTGAAACAGGACCCGAAACCTCTGCTGTATTAAAGGAGTTTCTTGATTCCCTCGGCTCAACGGGTGTAGGTGTAAACCTTGACCCTGCAAACCTTGTTATGGTTACAGGTGACGACCCGGTAAAGGCTGTTCATAATCTTCAAAAGTACATAGTTCATACTCACGCTAAGGACGGTAAGCAAATCTTCTACAAGGACCCTGAAATTATTTACGGCATGAAGCAAGAGGTAATTGTTACTGAGGATTCCTTCCTTGAGGTTCCGTTAGGTGAGGGCTCCGTTCCTTTTAAGGAATATCTTAACGCTTTAACTGATATTGGCTACAAGGGCTTCCTTACAATTGAAAGAGAAGTAGGCGACAACCCTGAAGCAGATATTCGCGCTGCAGTAGAATTCCTTGAAGCGCTTAAAAAATAAAGAATAGTTTAATATTCACAAAACAAAACACCCTATCATATAAAGGCAGTAAAAACCTTAAATGATACGAGCAGGGTTACTAAGGACAGAAATAAATATTTATACAGTTGTGAGACACTTTTTATAAGGTGTCTCACAATTTTTTTGATGAAAAACAGACACTTTCGAGCTGAAAGTGTCATAGTGGGTTATATACTTCAAGGTAACTTTTCAGAAAACAAATTTTTTCGGTATGTATGAGTGATATTGCAAATTAAAATTTGCAGTGATATTTTTGATAAATCAAAAGTGATATTGAAGCCTTACGGCTTCAGTGTTATTTTATTCGCATAAAACTGTCCGAAGGACAATAACACTGTGCAAAGCACAATAAAACTGCGAAGCAATATCACTCGCCGTATGGCAAATAAAACTGCCGAGTGTCCTTACGAACACTCGGCATAGGGTGAATTTATTTTTTTACTTGTAATTTATAAAAGCAATTATGCCTTTTTCTTTGTAACAAGCTTAATTACGAACAACGTTGCTACTGTTAATACAATAAGAACAGGAAGAGTTACAAGTGCATAAGCTGCCGGAAGGAAGCCTGCAATTAAGTAACCAACAAATGAAATTCCTGCAACTGTTATTGCATAAGGTAACTGTGTTGAAACGTGGTTAATGTGGTCGCAGCGTGCGCCTGCACTTGACATAATTGTTGTGTCAGAAATAGGTGAGCAGTGGTCACCGCAAACAGCACCTGCAAGACAAGCAGACATACCAATTGTACCAATTGTGCTGCCAACAGGGAATACAGCAAGTACTATTGGAATAAGAATACCAAAAGTACCCCATGAAGTACCTGTTGAGAAAGCAATAAGGCAAGCTGCTAAGAAAATAATTGCAGGTAAGAAGTTTTCAAGAGCACCCGCATTTGCCATAGCGTTTTCTACGAATACCTCAGCCTCAAGTAAGTTTGTCATATTTTTAAGTGTAGTTGCCATTGTAAGTATAAGGAGTGCAGGCACCATTGCTATGAAGCCCTTTGGAATGCATTCCATAGCATCCTTGAAGGAAATTACTCTTCTTGCAACTAAATAGATAATTGTAATAATAAGAGCAATAACGCCTGCCCAAGGAAGACCTACTGTTGCATCTGTATTACCAAATGCATCTATAAAGCTTAAGGATGAGTCGTAATTTGTGTAATCGAATACCCATTCCTCACCCATGCATCTGCCAACGTAAACAAGAGCAAATACGCTAATAGCAATAAGGAAAATAATAGGTAAAACTAAATCTACAACCTTACCCTTACCTTTTACTACGTCTTTTGCTTCATTTTCTGCCTTGAATTCACCGGATGTGAAAAGGTCACCCTTTAAAGCATTTGCTTCGTGAAGCTTCATAGGACCGTAATCGAATTTCATTAAAGTAATAGTAATAACGAATACAAAGGTCATAAGTGAGTAGAAGTTGTAAGGAATTGCATTACAGAAAAGAGTAATTCCGTTTACTCCTTCAGGAGCATAAGAAGAAACTGCTGCTGCCCATGAGGAAATAGGAGCAATCATACAAATAGGTGCTGCAGTAGCATCTATTAAGTATGCAAGCTTTGCACGGGAAATTTTTGTCTTGTCTGCAACAGGGCGCATAACAGCACCAACTGTTAAGCAGTTAAAATAGTCATCAATGAAAATGAGAACACCAAAAAGGAAGGTTGCTATAGATGCACCTATTTTTGTTTTAACGTGCTTAGATGCCCATTCACCGAATGCTGCTGAGCCACCTGCTTTGTTTATAAGTGCAACTAATGCACCTAAAAGAACAAGGAAGATGAAAATACCGGCATTACCGGAAACGGCGCTTATAAAGCCGTCACTAACAACTGCACCAACTGTTTGAATTGGGTTGAATGCCGTTGCTAAAAGACCACCTGCAACAATACCAATGAAAAGAGATGAGTAAACCTCTTTTGTGATAAGTGCAAGGCAGATTGCAATTACAGGCGGTAATAAAGCCCATAACGTAGCCTTTGCTTCAGTTGCAGGAGCCATTACAGCACAAGCAACACAGAAGGCAACAACTACTAAGCAAAGTAAAATTTTAGGAATAAATTTTTTTGCTTTCATTTTTATACCTCCAAAAAATTAGTGTTTTTTACAAAAATTAACACATTATTTATGTTAGCATAAATAAAGCAGAAATACAAGAAGATTTTTTATAATTGAGAATTAAGGTGACAAGAGCAATCCGAACCTGCCTCAAACCGGTATATTTCGGTGCTTTTCACCCAATTTATTCTTGCAAGGCGACAGCCTTGCGGCACCTAAATTGACTGAAAACTCCTCGAAATCTCCTCGCCTTGAGGTCGGAGATTTTAAAAAGTGAGGATTTTTGGTCAATCAAGGCACAAAACGCAGTTAATCCTTTCGGATTAACGAGTATTTTAACGAAGAGTGAGCAAAATATCCGCCTTTTTAAAACAGCTTCGGATTATTCTTCTCACCTTAAAAAAAGGCTGTAAAAACCAAAAGTTTTTACAGCCCTGATTTTTTATGATAAAAATTTAAAATCACGAATAATTGCAGGCTCAATCGATTTGCCTTCGCAAACCTTTAAGAAGCATATAATTTTCACTACTGCAAGAACAACAGAGGCTATGCTGAACAAAATAGCTGTAATACCAAAAATCCATGCAGTAGCCGCGGTAAACACGGCAGCTGCAGCAGTAACTACAGTTATTTTTAAGCCCTGCTTTACGTGGAATGCCAAGTAAGGTGACTCCTTACCTGCTATCAAAGTAATAACAACACCCACAACACCTAAAAGATAAATAAGCATTGCATAAAGCTTGTTTTCTGAAACGTCGTCTTGAGTAAACTCCGCTGTGTGGTCGTGAGGTAAAACCACCGGTTGTGACTGATAAACGGGCTGCTGGTAAACAGGCTGCTGCGCTTGGAAGCTCTGAGCTTGCTGCGCTACGCCAATAGCATTTCCGCAATTATTGCAGAACAATGCGTCCTCCTCTAATTGATTTCCGCATGATGTACAAAAATTCATAATCCTTTTCTCCTTTTCTTTTTAGCTCCGTTTGAAGCCGTTACATTTATACTACCACTTTTTTTAATTATGTCAATAACCCAAATAAAAAGCTCGCCGTAGATTCGTTGTAAACCTACGGTGAGCTTCTTTTATAATATTTTTACCTACATTCTTAGCGGGTGAAAAAATGACTTATGCGCAAAAATTATACGATTAATACATTCCGCCGCCGCCTGCTGCTGCCATAGCTGCCGCCTGAGCTGCATCTGCCGCAGGATCCGGTTTGTCTGTAACAAGGCTCTCTGTTGTGAGCACCATTGCTGCTACGGAAGAAGCATTCTGAAGAGCAGAACGTGTAACCTTTGTCGGGTCAAGAATACCTGCTTCTGCCATATCTGTAAAGGTTTCTGTTGCAAAATCAAAGCCGTAGCCTGCTTTACCTGAACGGAGAATACCGTCAATAATTACAGAGCCCTCAAGACCTGCGTTTGCTGCAATCTGACGAACCGGCTCTTCAATTGCCTTAAGAACAATTTTAGCACCTGTTTTTTCATCAACGTCATCTATTTTTTCAATGTATTCCTTAAGTGCAGGAATTGCGTTAAGGAGTGCAACGCCGCCGCCTGCAACGTAGCCCTCTTCTACAGCTGCCTTTGTTGCTGCAAGAGCATCCTCGATTCTTAACTTCATTTCCTTCATTTCTGTTTCTGTTGCTGCACCAACGCGAATTACTGCAACACCGCCTGCAAGCTTTGCAAGTCTTTCCTGAAGCTTTTCTCTGTCAAAGTCAGAAGAAGTTGTTTCAATTTGTGCCTTAATTTGAGCAACGCGAGCCTTAATAGCCTCGTTGTCACCTGCACCGTCAACAATAATTGTGTTTTCCTTAAGAAGCTTAACCTGACGTGCACGGCCAAGCTGTGCTACGGTTGCATCCTTAAGCTCAAGACCTAATTCCTCTGTAATAACTTCACCGCCTGTGAGAATTGCTATGTCACGAAGCATTTCCTTTCTTCTGTCACCAAAGCCCGGAGCCTTAACAGCAACACAAGTAAAGGTACCTCTTAATTTGTTTACAAGAATAGTAGCAAGAGCCTCGCCCTCTACGTCCTCTGCAACAATAACAAGCTTTTTGCCTGCCTGAACAATTTGCTCAAGAAGAGGAAGAATTTCCTGAATATTTGTAATTTTCTTATCTGTAATAAGAATGAAAGCATCATCAATAACAGCTTCCATTTTATCTGTATCGGTTACCATATAAGGTGAAATGTAGCCGCGGTCAAATTGCATACCCTCAACTACGTCGCAGCTTGTTTCTGCTGTTTTGCTTTCCTCAACGGTAATAACGCCGTCTGCAGTAACCTTTTCCATTGCTTCTGCAATAAGGTTACCAACGTTTTTATCTGCTGCAGAAATTGTAGCAATTCTTGCAATATCACTTGAATTTTTAACCGGCTGTGAGTTTGCCTTAATTGTTTCTACAACGTTGTCAACCGCACCCTTAATACCCTTTTTAACAACCATAGGGTTGGCGCCTGCAGCAACGTTTTTCATGCCCTCACGAATTAATGCCTGAGCTAAAAGAGTTGCGGTAGTAGTACCGTCACCTGCAATATCGTTTGTTTTTGTTGCAACCTCTTTAACAAGCTGAGCACCCATATTTTCAAATGGGTCTTCAAGCTCAACCTCTTTTGCAATGGTAACACCGTCGTTTGTAATGAGCGGTGCACCGTATTTTTTGTCAAGAACTACATTTCTGCCCTTTGGGCCGAGTGTAATTTTAACTGTATTTGCAAGCTTATCTATACCGCCTTGAAGAGCCTTGCGAGCCTCTTCACCGTAAATAATTTGTTTTGCCATAGGTAATTACTCCTTAAAATAAAATAAGATTATATTATTCAACAATAGCAAGAATGTCGTTCTGACGAACAACAATAAGCTCTTCACCGTCGAGCTTAACCTCTGTGCCTGAATATTTGCTTAAAATAACCTTGTCACCGACCTTGACTTCCATTTTAACCTCTTTGCCGTCAATAACAGCGCCGGGGCCTACTGCAATAACCTCTGCAGTTTGCGGCTTTTCCTGAGCGGCAGCTGCTAAAATAATGCCGCTTTTTGTTGTTTCCTCTGCTTCGCAGAATTTAAGAACTACTCTGTCACCAAGTGGTTTGAGCTTCATATAAAATACCTCCTGTTAAGAAATATAAGTTAAACAATTCGTTTTTAGCACTCTCGCTTTTTGAGTGCTAAAAGTATAATAATACCTTTTAACAAAAAAATCAAGAGTTTTTGCAAACTTTTTCCCTTGGTACCTTAAATTTACAATGATGTAACAATATTTATTATGATTTTTTAAAATAAAATAATACAACTATTAAAAAATGCTATCGAAAAACCGATAGCATTTTTTCTTTAGTCAATTTCTATATTCCAATAAATAATAGTCTTTCTTTCACTTGTGTAGGTAATATGTAACGACTTGCCCACCGCCGTAATTGCAGGGTAGCTGAATTCGTAATCCCCCTTAATAGCCTCTAGCTTAAAAAACTCCTCAAAGGTGTTACCGCCGTCAAAGGAGCGCATTAAAACAAGCGGTGCTCTGTTTCCCCAGTCTGCGCCAACGGGATTCATACAAAGCACTATTGTTTCGTCCTCAAGCTTCACCAAATCTATACCGCTGTTCGGGTTAGGGTAAGGGGTTTCGTACGCCTTGCACCAGGTCATACCAAAATCGGTGCTGTCGCTTTTATAAATTTTGCCCGCGTTTGACCTTATGAGCATATGCACGCCGGCAGCATCCTCCCACAGGGTAGGCTGAATCATCTTTACACCTTTACCTCTTTTTCTGACTCCCGGCACAAATTTTGAGTGCTTGTAGGTCCTGCCGTCATCCTCGGAAATATCTGTAAAGCATTTCCAAGCAGAGTGCTTAGGCTCCTTTGATGAGGGCGCTAAAACCGTACCGTTCGAAAGTCTTATCTGCTTATTTTTAACGGGACCTCTTGCACCGTCCTTTTCACCGGGCACTAACTCCTCCGGCTTTGAAAAGCTTCTGCCGCCGTCTACCGAAACACACGAGTAGGTGCGCCACTCCGAAATTGGCTTGCCGTATTTAAAGTAAAGGCACACGGAGCCGTCTGCCCTTTCAAACAAAACAGGATTCCAGTGTGGCAGCTCCTCACCCTCAACGCTTACGGCATAAGGTGCTGACCACTCGTTGTTTTCTCTTACGGAAACGTAAATTTTTACGTCGTTATTACCCTCCTTAGTGCCGCCAAACCAAGCAGCTACCACGGTATCTCCCAACGGCAGCACCGTTGATGCGTGGCAGTTCTCGGTAACTGCATCTATCGGGAAAATTTCTTCCTTTAATTGCTTTATAACTTTAGTTTTCATCTGTTTTCTTTCGCCCCATATTTTTATTTGGTTGTACTGTGGTCTCTGCAACAGCCGCCTCACGGCGTCTTCTGTTTACCTCTTCGTAAATTTCAAACTCGTCGTAAGCGGAGTTTTCCGTATCCGTTTCTAAATAGTTAAAGGCATTCCACGCAGTATTTTCCTCCTGCACGTTTTCCTTGTTTTTCCCTTTGTAATCAAACTCGCTTATTCTTTTGCCTTCGGCGGCGTCGTCATCATAACCTATATTCATAATAATAGGGTCAAGCTTAGGACCCTTTTTAATTGGCTCACGCTTCTCCACTATATAAAATTGGTCGGCATATTTGTCCGTGGTTGTTTCAATAAACGACGGAAAGCCCGGCTGCCTTGAAAGCTTTTTATATATAGGCAGATTTATAAGCCACCTTACGTAGCCCGGCAGTTTAATTATGGTGAACAGCGCTAATATAGCGGGTGTAACCATTGGCGTATTTATGGCTGCAAGCAAATACACGCAAAGCACAAGCGGTAAGCCGATAATATTTTCCATTTTAACAAAATTCGTACCGAAGATATACGCTGCAACAATCGGATACAAAAGCAGGCTTTTTACTGACGGCATTGTCCACATATGAATCATTACGTTAGCAAGAATCACACAAATCCAGACAGTCTCGTTCTTAAACATACTTTTCTTCATATCATTCCATTCGCCCATAACAATTCGGTTTTTCTCTTTTGGTGACTCTTCAATATTGTCGTGCGGAATAATAATGTTGACGTTGCCTATTTTCAAGCCTTTTGAAAACTTGAACATTTCCTCAGCGCGATTTTTCTTTTCTTTATCCTTATAATACTCTTTAGCGGCTACATCCTGCTCAAGATGCTTTATCTCCTCATAACGAAGGGTATTCATTCTTTCAACCTCTTCGTCAAGAATGTCGCTCTGCTCATTAAACGGGTTATAAGCTGCTTCAACACGCTTTTCTGCAACTGTTTTTTCGTTTTTATCCTTGAAATAAATTTTTTCGGCGTACATATCTGCCGTGCTGAAAACAAAATTTGGGAAGCCCTTTCTTTTTTTGAGCAGCTCGTAAACGTTTTTGTAATTGTAAAGCGCCTTGTAGGAAAAAAATGCCGCAATTACACCGGGTATAAAAACCGTTATCATAAAAAACGATTTTATAATCATATCGGGATAATACATAGGCAACACCGAAAATGCTGCGAGCGCCAAAAACGACGTGCCGTAAATAATTCTTGAGCTTTTGTTCACCAAAAGCGCAACAAGCAAAAACAAGCCTACCGTTAAAAAGCTTACTCCGCAAGCAACGGTGTTATCCTCGTAAATAAAATTGGCGGCGTTCACAAAAGACGTAGCCGCAGCCACGAAAGAAAAAATTCTTATTTTTTTGTTATTTCCGTTCCAGTTGAACATCATTTCCTGCACGTGCTTAAGCTTTGCAACCGGCACGTACTCAATTTCCATATCAAGGTTAAGCAATTCCGGTAATTTCATCCCTGCGCCTCCCGTTCAAAACTAAAATTATTTTTAAAATCAATAACCGCTTCCCTGCTCACTTTTTGCAATTGAAACAATTCTGCTTGTACCAAGACGTGTAGCGCCGAGTGCTAAAAAGTCCTCTGCATCTGAAAGCGCTGCTATTCCGCCTGCTGCCTTCATTTGCACGTCCTCGCCTATGTTTTCACTAAAAAGCTTAATATCCTCGCGGGTAGCACCTGCTGTGGAAAATCCCGTTGAGGTTTTAATAAAATCTGCTTTCGCCTCAGTTACAGCCTTACACAATTCCTTTTTTTCTTCATCTGTCAAAAGGCAGGTTTCAATTATCACCTTTAAAATTTTTCCATTGCAGGCTGCTTTTATTGCTTTAATTTCCTCTATTATTAAATCAAATCTTTTTTCCTTTGCCCAGCCAACATTTATAACCATATCTATTTCATCCGCACCGTTTTTTATAGCGTCCGCTGTTTCAAAAACCTTTACCGCGGTTGTATTGTAGCCGTTAGGAAAGCCTATAACCGTACAGATTTTCATTTTTTCTCCGCAATACTCCTTGCATTGCTTTACAAATGACGGAGGCACGCACACGCTTGCTGTTGAAAAGCGCATAGCATCGTCACAAATAACCTTCATCTGCTCAAAGGTTGCATCCTGCTTTAAAAGTGTGTGGTCTACGTATTTCAAAATCTCTTTAATTTCCATTAAAAAGCACCCCTTTTTATGTTTTGCGTTTATATTGTAGCATTTTTATCTAAAAAGGTAAACAGTATTATTAAAATATCATAGTATTTTATAATTGATTTAATTCTTTTTATGTGGTAAAATTTAGAATGTATTTTTATGCTTTAAAAAATTTCAGCAAATCAAGGTGATTATTTTGAAAAATGTTCTTGTAATTTTCGGCGGTGCATCAAGCGAATATGAGGTATCTCTCCGCTCGAGCGCCTCTGTTTTAAGAAACATAAACCGCGAAAAATATAACGTTTATACCTTAGGTATTACAAAGGACGGACGCTGGCTTTACTACACAGGTGACGTAGACAGCATTGAAAACAATACCTGGGCAGAAAAAAATGCCGTTTCCGCTATAATCTCACCGGACAAAAGTGAAAAATCGCTTCTTGTTTTCAACGCCGACGGTATGGAAAAAATCAAAATTGATATTATTTTTCCCGTTATGCACGGCAAATACGGTGAGGACGGTACAATTCAAGGCATTTTTGAAATGGCAGGCATTGCTTACGTTGGTTGTACTCCTCTTGCAGGCGCTATGTGTATGGATAAGGCTATTACAAATACAATTTGCGACGCCGCAGGAATTCCGCAGGCAAAATGGGTTGCATTTACAAAGTTTGAGCTTGATAACAATAAGGTAGATTTACAAGGCGCCGTAGATTATTTAAAATTCCCTATTTTTGTAAAGCCTGCAAACGCGGGCTCCTCCGTAGGCATTACAAAGGCGCACAATGAAGAGGAATTACAAAAGGCATTGGAAATTGCATTTAAGGAGGACCGAAAGGTTGTTCTTGAGGAAACTCTTGTAGGCCGTGAAATTGAGTGTGCCGTTATGGGTAACGATTCTCCGGTTGCCTCCTGCGTGGGTGAAATTCTTCCTACGGCAGAGTTTTACGATTACGAGGCAAAATACGTTAACGATTCAACCGGTCTTGCAATTCCCGCAAGCCTTCCCGACGGTGTTGAGGCTAAGGTTCAGGAGGCTGCAAAAAAAGCTTACTTAGCACTTAACTGCTCAGGACTTTCCCGTGTTGACTTTTTCCTTTTAGAGGACGGCAGAATTTGCCTTAACGAGTTAAACACGTTACCGGGCTTTACATCTATCAGTATGTTCCCAAAACTTTTTGCAAAGGTAGGTATAGCTTACAGCGAGCTTATTGATAAGCTCTTAGCGTATGCAGAAGAAAAGCACAATGAAAAATGACGTTATGATTAAATTAGTCACAGAGCAAACCACCGAGGATAACGAAACGGATACCTTAGAAATAAATGCTCGTGGCACTTTTGAAAAAACCAAAGACGGCTACGTTGTTAAATATGATGAAATAGACGAGGAAATGCAGGGCTCTAAAACAGAGGTTTTAATTCAATCGCCGGACTGCATTGTAATGTCAAGGACAGGCAACTACAATTCACGCTTCATCATAGAGAAAAACAAACGCCACTCCTGCCACTATGAAACCCCTGCGGGCTCACTCATTATGGGTGTTTTCGCAAAGGACGTCGCAGTAAACTTAAACGATAACGGCGGCAAGGTTAAAATGAAATACACCATAGATTTTAACTCAAGCATGGTTGCAGAAAACGAAATAACACTCAGCGTTAAAAGAATATAAAAAACAGGTGATTATATGTCAAAAATAGTTAGTGTTGCAGAGAAACAAATTATAGCTTCAGTTACAGCCGCTTTAAAGGAGAATATGGCAAGCGGCGTATTTGCAGAAGCAGAAATTCCGGCTTTTAAAACAGAAATCCCCGCCGACAAAAACAACGGCGACTATTCTGCAAATGCGGCATTTATGCTTTCAAAGGCTTTAAGAATGCCTCCAAGAAAAATTGCAGAGGAAATACAAAGCAAAATCGACTTAAGCAATACGTATTTTGAAAAGTGCGAAATTGCAGGCCCGGGCTTTATAAACTTCTTCTTAAAAAATGATTTTTATGCAGACGTGCTCTTAGATATTGACACCTTAGGTGACAGCTACGGCAAAAGCGATTTTGGCAAGGGCAAAAAAATAAATGTGGAATTTGTTTCCGCTAACCCGACGGGACCTATGCATATGGGTAACGCTCGCGGCGGCGCACTTGGCGACTGCCTTGCTGCCGTACTTCAATGGGCAGGCTACGAGGTCGCAAGAGAATTCTACGTTAACGATGCAGGTAACCAAATAGACAAATTCGGTCTTTCATTAGACGTGCGCTACCAACAGCTGCTTTTAGGTGAGGATGCCATAGAGCTTCCCGAGGACAGCTACCACGGTGAGGATATTAAGGTAAGAGCACAGGAATTCATTGACGTTTACGGTGACAAATACCTTAAAGAGGATGAAGCCGTAAGAAGAAAGGCTCTTGTAGAATTTGCATTGCCTAAAAATATTGAAACTATGAAGGGCGCAATGGAAAAATACAGAATAGATTACGACCTTTGGTTTTCCGAGCTTTCTCTTCATAACGGCGGTGAGCTTCAGGAAACAATAGATATTTTAAAGAAAAACGGCCACACCTACGAAAAGGACGGCGCTCTTTGGTACAAAAACAAGGAAATTCAAACAGCAATTCTCAAAAGGCAGGGTAAGTCTGACGAGGATATAGAAAAGCTTGAATTAAAGGATGACGTACTCATTCGCCAGAACGGCAACCCGACGTATTTTGCAGCAGATATTGCATACCACAGAAACAAGCTCTTAAAGCGTGGCTTTGACACAGCTATTGACGTTTGGGGTGCAGACCACCACGGCCACGTTGCAAGAATGAAGGGCGCAATGGAGGCTGTAGGCATTGACGGCGACAGACTTGACGTTGTTTTAATGCAGCTTGTTAACTTAATGAAGGATGGACAGGCTGTTAAAATGTCTAAGAGAACGGGTAAGGCAATTACCCTTGTAGACCTTCTTGACGAGGTGCCGATTGACGCTGTAAGATTTTTATTTAATATGCGTGAGGCAGGCAGCGCTATGGACTTTGACTTAGGCCTTGCTGTTGAGCAGTCTAACCAGAACCCTGTTTATTATTGCCAATATGCACACGCAAGAATTTGCAGCATTTTAAGAAAATTAGAGAACGAGGGCGTTAACATAAGAAAGCCGTCAAAGGACGAGCTTATGCTTCTCTCCTCTGCTGAGGAAAAGGACTTAATTGCCCACTTAGCTTCACTTACAGGCGTAATTGTTCTTGCAGCAAACACCTACGACCCTGCAAAGATTACTCATTACGCTGTTGAGCTTGCTACAAAGTTCCACCGCTTCTATAACGCACAGCGTGTTATGACGGATGACGAAAGCGTTATGCAGGCAAGAATTTTCCTTTGCAATTGCGTAAGAAACACTATGAAAAACGTTCTCTCTATGCTTAAAATCCAAGCTCCCGAAAGCATGTAATAAAAATGGAGTTTGCATATATCAGAAAGCTTAAGCCGTTCATAATTCTTGCAATGATATTCATTTTTATGCCCGTTCTCACTAAGACAGGCGGCCTGGTGCCGTCAGAATTTTACGGCTTTACAGTTACAAGTGACGACGTTGTCGTAATTGGAGATAATAAAGAAATCAGCGGCTGGCAAAATGAAAGCAAGGTATTTTCATTTGACCTCCCACTGAAAACGGAATACGCGCTCTCAATCGACCAAAACGACAATATCGTTATTTACACTAAAAATGCGAGATTGATTTTCACGCAGGAGGGCAGTCTGCTCTCTGCCGCTGAAGCGGAAGCCTCAAATTTTGAAGACTTGAAAAACCGCAAAGCAATAAAGCTTAGTGAAAGCAAGGTGTACGTACACACAACCGACTACGGCTTTATAAACACAGTAAGCAAGGTAGAAAACGGTACGAGCACCACCGCTTACACAACGTCGAAAACCGTTATACTTGTTGAGTTTGCCTTTTGGCTTGGCAACCTTTTACTTGTTATAAGCCTTATAGCAGGACTTTCAGACGTAAGAAAAAGGCGCTTTTTAACAAAAGCGCCAAAAGAAGCTACAGAAATAACCGAGGCTATAAAAGAGCCTAAAAAAGAGGTTGAGCTGCCAAAATTTTTAAAGGCATTCCAAAAGCCCGAAACGTATAACAAGGGCGCAGCCTTTTCAGGCGAGTACAGCACAAAGCCCGGTGAGCGCCCGCGCTTCACAAAGGATGCTGAAGCTGAAGCTAACACCGACTCCCCCGCAACAGAAAAGCAGGAAGAAAATTCTGACACCGCGGAAATATAAAACAAAGCAAAAACCCACTCGCTGCCGGACGAAGAGTGGGTTTAAACAATTTTTCAAAAAAATCAAATTGGGTATTGACAACAGTAGCATTATTCGTTATAATATCAATGCTTTGAAGACATATCTTCAATCGGGGTGTAGCGCAGTTGGTAGCGCGTCTGGTTTGGGACCAGAATGTCGGGAGTTCGAGTCTCTTCACTCCGACCAAATACAAGGAACAACCTTTTGGTTGTACCTTGTATTTTTTTGTATTGAATAAACTTTGGAAGAGACTCGAACGACCCTCGGCGAAGCCGAACATAATCGGGTTTTCGCGCAGCGAATCGTAGGGCGTAGCCCTGCGAGTCTCTTCACTCCGACCAATAACGAGTTTCAATCTTTTGATTGGGACTCGTTATTTTTTTGTAACTGTTTTAGTAAGAAGAGACTCGAACGACCCTCGCCGAAGGCAAACACAATCGAATTTATTCGTGGGGCACCGCCCCACGAGTCTCTTCACTCCGACCAAAAACAAACGAAGCTATGATACAATTTCATAGCTTCGTTTCCTTTTCTTTTATTAGGTTGCAAAATACCTTTATATGTGCTAATATTTCTATAGAATTGCAGAGGAAGAGGTGTAATAATTGTGGAGAACACCAAGCAAGCTTGCATTGATCAGCTGTTGTACAAGGAGTCTTTTTTAACCGATTACATTTAATTGGTTACTCGCACTAGGCGGACATTACATTGGTGTAGTTGCAGATGTTATGTATGATTCGAAACTAAAAAAATATAAGATGGAGTATTGGGTGATTGCGATTGATAGATATAATTTTGACAATAACGGTAAAACATTTTTTGGTATAAAAGATGAATACAATGGTCGTTTTGTTACTTTGGGATGGGCAAAATTCTTCACCTCAATAGGTCTAATGGGAGGGACAAAAACTTGGCGAAAATGAAAAATAAAACCAGAGTTTTAAAATTGTTAATTGCTATGATTGTTGTTTTTTCTATTGTATTTCACTTGTTAAGAATAACATATGGTACAATTAATGAATATATATCTGATTTAAATATTGTTTACACACCTTCATCTCCTGCACGAACATATCGTTATTCAAATATATCTATAGATATATTTGAATATTGGGTTTTCAAGTTAAGTGATTTAGAAGAAAAAACAGTTTTAAATGATATAGAAAATGGAAAATGGGATGAATTAGATTCTAATCATATAGCGAAGCTTGACGCATTTGATTATTATAATAAAATTTTAGGGAAGAATTACAAAAAAAATGATTGTTATATTTGTATCTACGACTGTAAAAATGATATCATAATAACAGATAGTGAAAATATGATATATGAAGATACAACAAAGTGGATAATCTTTTTGTATGATACAGAAACAAAAAAATATTATTGTATTCATGAAACTGTATAGTCCCCTGATTTTTTTGTTTTTTCTATTGCAGGTAAAATAACAACAATTTATATTACATATTTTGTTTATTTATTATATATAGTTTATTACTGTCGCTTTGGGACCAGAATGTCGGGAGTTCGAGTCTCTTCACTCCGACCAAATACAAGGTATAACCTTTAGGTTGTACCTTGTATTTTTTTGTACTAAAAAATTTCGGGAAGAGACTCGAACGACTCTCGCCGAAGGCGAACACAATTGGGTTTTCGCGTAGCGAATCGTAGGGCGTAGCCCTGCGAGTCTCTTCACTCCGACCATAAACAAACGAAGCTATGATACAATTTCATAGCTTCGTTTCCTTTTCTTTTATTAAGTTGCAAAATACCTTTATATGTGTTAATATTTCTATAGAATTGCACAGGAATTGGCGACAATAATTCCTAAGAGTACAAAAAATGAGATAACATGTTATGTTAAAAATATGGATATAGCAGAAATTGAAAAAGGCGATGAAGTATCAATAAAGTTAGATGCATATCCGTATTCGAGATATGGAACGGTAAAAGGTAAAATAACCTATATTAGTCCAGGTTCTTTTGTAGATGAAAATATGGGAAGTGTTTATTTAGTAAAAACTGATATACAGAATAATAATCCAGATATACAAATAACTGCAGGATTAACAGGTTCTGTTGAGATAAAAACAGGTACTCGTAGCGTTATGGAATATTTTTTAGAGCCAATTATTGATGGTTTTGGAAATAGTATGAAAGAAAAATAAAAATTTTATTAGGAGATTGTTTATGTCACATGAAAGAAAATTAAAATATGAAACTAGCCCTAATATAAGCAAAAGAGAAGTGATTAAAAAAAGTCATATTGATACAAATATAGATATTAAAAATGGCGGAAGTAATAAAAAAAAGTTGACTGTTCTTACTGTTTTTTGTGGATTGTTGATTGTTATACTTTTTTTATTAATGAGTATCGATGATCTTCAAGATAGAAGGAATCAGGAAAGAATGGAAAATGTTTTAGAAAAAAGATACAACGATAGGTTTGAATTTGTTGGCGTTTTGGATTCTTCTTTTAATTATACAGTGTATGAATTAAAAAGCGAAAATTTTCCAAATGAAGAAATTCGATTAGCGATTTATTATGAATCTAATGATTTTTGGGATGATAAAAAATGGGAAGATAATTATTTAAATATAAAATATAGAGAAGAAGCAGAGATGGCTTTAAATGAATTAGGGAAGGAGGCTT
>JAZNET010000045.1:0-46926 GCA_045588735.1 Acutalibacteraceae bacterium
GCACCTCTCTCACAAGCATAACAATCCCTGATAGTGTAACAAGTATAGGTTATTCTGCTTTCTGGTATTGCACCTCACTCACAAGCGTAACAATCGGTGACAGTGTAACAAGTATAGGTTTGGAGGCTTTCTATAATTGCATCTCGCTCACAAGCATAATAATCCATGACAGTGTAACAAGTATAGGTGATGGTGCTTTCCATTATTGCACCTCGCTTAAATATGTATTCTATCCGGGTTCTTATACCGAGTGGAGTAATATTAGCATTGGTGGTTCTAATTCATACCTTACTGATGCAAAAATTCACTACAACACAACAGAGCACAGCTGTACTGTTGTTAAAAACTTACCATTCTTCGAAGGTATGGAAGGTTCTATAGAAGAGATATGTTCAGTATGTGGCTTTATTAGCAGCAGTAAAAAATTAACTTTTGTTAATTCCTACATAAGTGGTGTCGATACTAAAAACGTAGTTCTTGATACTGAAGCAGATATGCTGTTTCTCGATATTTCTGCTTGTACAGATATTAGTGACGCTATTATAGAAATGGATGGCTACACCATAACCGTAATACCAAATTCAAGTCATGGCTTTATTGGTACAGGTTCAAAATTAAAAGTGTCAACTACAAGTGGTACACAAGTTGCAGAATACACTTTAGTAGTCCGCGGTGACGTTAACGGTGACAGCGTGTGTGACGTTTTGGACTGTATGTTAGTTGAGCTTGCACGTAATAATCAAACAACTCTTGAGGGAGCTTATTATGCAGCGGCTAACTTAGCTGAAGATGACCAAATTGATATGAATGACTTTAGCGCAGTAGTAAACAGAGTCTTTGCTTAAGGTGACAAGAATTACAGATAATCAAAGGACAGTTCTGTTATTAGCAAGAATTAACGTTAATAATATATTAAAAGCAGGTGGCTTGAATCATAGATTCGAGCCACCTGTGAATTTATTTTTAGGTATTTTTTAGAGCTTGTTTAAGCAGCTTTTTCAATTTATTGATAAAATAAAAAACAGCATAACCGAAGTTATACTGTTTCTTATGCGGAAGAGCGACCAAACGGTGTATAAGTGGAGGTAAGAACGACCAAAAGTATGTGAAACTAATTTGTTATTTCATTTTTTATTTGTTCCGCAATAGCTAAAAATACTGTTGCGTCATCATGATCACCAAAATATTTATTAAAGACCAATGCAATTATCTCTGCTATGTCTTGCGCTGATGGTCATCTCTTATTCTTGCACTGATTCCCCTTGACTCAATATCAAATTCATCGGAAGGCGCACCGCTTGCCAGCAAAGCATAGTAATCCATTTGGTCGATATACTTCTTAACGATGTGAAATCTGTTGGACATAAAAGCACTTTCTTTCAACGATATTATATCATAAATCATATTGCTTTTCAATGAAATCGCGCAAGCGCGATGAAATCCGAGTAAACTCGGATGAAATCTGCTTCGCAGATGAAATTAAATCCGTCCAATCTCCCGACGAAGTCGGATTTCATCACGAAGTGATTTCATCCCACGAAAGCGGGATTTATCCCGTCCGATAGGACGGATTTAGTTGAAAAGAAACACCCTTTGTCTGGTAGACAAAGGGTGTTTCTTTTCTGGCGCGCTGGAAGGGACTCGAACCCCTGACCTACTGGTTCGTAGCCAGTCACTCTATCCAACTGAGCTACCAGCGCAAAATGGAGCGGATGACGAGGCTCGAACTCGCTACCTCCACCTTGGCAAGGTGGCGCTCTACCAGATGAGCTACATCCGCAAATGCAAGGCATATTATACATATAAAAAATAGGCTTGTCAAGTGCTTTTCCTTTAAAAAATTAAAATCTTTTGTTTTTTTAAAAATTTTTGGAAAAAACTATTGACAAATACAAGTGTACAAGTTATAATCATCGTGCTCACTTGAGAGCGCATTCACTCTTTCAGCGGGTGAGTTTGTTGTTTTTATATAAATGGCGGAATAGCTCAGTTGGCTAGAGCGTCCGGTTCATACCCGGCAGGTCGTAGGTTCAAGTCCCACTTCCGCTACCAAGTCAACTTTCTTACCTGCTGGAGTGTTAAATATAGAAGAACAAAGTTCTTCAAAATATGGCCCGGTGGTCAAGCGGTTAAGACACCGCCCTTTCACGGCGGTAACACGAGTTCGATTCTCGTCCGGGTCACCAAAAAATTCCGTTCGCGAAAGTGGACGGATTTTTGTTTTACATTCTAAAAAATTTTACAAAAATAGCACGAGGGCAAAGCTATGGACGGAAAAACAACTATTAAATACCTTCAGAATTACATAAAGTCAAAGGATTATAATAAAGAGCAGGTTAACGAGTATTTTTTAAAGCTTGCAGGTGAGGTCGGCGAGGTAGCAGATGCTATTCGGAAAAACAAAGTCAGAGCTGAAAACGGCGGTATTAAGGATACTATTGACGAAGAGCTTTGGGATGTTATTTATTACGTTATAACAATTGCCAACTGTTATGATATTGATTTAGAAACAGTTATAAAAGAAAAAGAAGCAATAAACAACGTAAAATACAACACCGGAATAGAATTCGAAGAGGGAAGGTAAAAGGGAAAATTATGGAATACGCATTGTCAGTCACAATGGCTGTTTTTGCCTTAATTGGTGCAATAGACAGAATTACGGGTAATCACCTTAAATTGGGAGATGAATTTGAAAAGGGTATACATACTATAGCTCCGCTTACAATGTCTATGCTCGGTATGATTACCATAGCACCGACGCTTTCAGATTTATTGCTGCCGGTTATAGCTCCCGTTGCAGCAGCATTAAAATTTGACCCGTCTGCAATAGCGGGAATTATTTTTGCAAACGATATGGGCGGCGCAGCGCTTGCCGATTCTGTTTGTAAGGATGCACTTTTAGGCTCATTCCACGGACTTGTTGTTGCCTCTATGTTAGGCGCTACCATTTCCTTTACAATTCCCGTTTCCATAAGCTCAATTAACAAGGAATACCACAAGGACGTTTTTTTGGGACTTTTGTGCGGTATAAGCACAATTCCCTTAGGCTCGTTTGCTTCAGGGCTTGTTATGGGCATAAAGCCGTTACCGCTTATTTTAAATTTAGTACCAAGCATTTTTTTCTCGGTAATTATTGTTATAGGTCTTTTAAAGGTGCCGAATATATGCATTAAAATATTCGGCGTTTTAGGCAAAGCAATTTTAGTTTTGGTTACAGCAGGTCTTGCCGTGGGTATTTTGCAGTATCTCACAAATTGGACCGTTTTAGAAAAAACAACGCCTATTGACGAGGGCTTTAAAATCATTTTCCACATTGGTGTTGTGCTTTCGGGTACTTTCCCGTTAATAGCAATTATTTCAAAATTACTGAAAAGACCGTTTAAAAAACTTGGTGAGAAAACGGGGCTTGACGAAGCTTCTGTTTTAGGCTTTGTGGCTACTCTTGCAAACAGCATTGCTACAATTGAAAATGCGGGCAAAATGAACAGAAAGGGCAGAGTTATGAACCTTGCTTTTTGTGTTTCGGGAGCCTTTGTGTTCGGTGACCATTTAGCATTTACGCTCTCTTACAACGGTGAGCATATTTTAGCGGTCATTATTGGTAAGCTTGTTGCAGGTGCACTTGCAATTTTAATGGCAGGCTTTGCGGTGAAGAAAATAAAAGTCTGAAAAAAGCAACTTGCTTCGCAAAATTGAGAATTGAGAATTTCATATAATAAAAAACGTCCTATCATTTAAAGGTTGTAGAAATCTAAAAATGATAGGATATATTTATTTTTATTCAGTTAAATTAAAATCAAACGCGAAGCGTTTTTGCAATTTTCAATTTTTAATTCTGCAAAGCAGCCAGCCTTTTAGTTAAGGCTTCCGCAATTATTCTGTGCCCGTTTCTGTCCGGGTGTAACGGCTCAACCGGTACCCAGGAGTCAGAATCTATAAAGGCTATGCTTGTGCCGTTTCTTTTGTTGTATTCATCTATAAAATCACCTAACTCCTTGTGGAAAGCACCGCAAAAGGCAGAAAGAGCAATTATTTTTGATTTTGGATTCATTTTTATAATTACGTTTAAAAGCTCCTCGTAATTTGAAAGATAATTTTCAAGAGAGTCGCCACGGTCGTTTGCACCGTGGTTAATTAAAATGTAATCTGCACTTTTGTGCGTAATGGGAGAGCCCTCAAAATTGTATGGGTAAGCTTCAGCCGCCTTTGGCACAGCGCCCATTCCTGAGCGTGTAACACCAACAGCGCCATAGCCCATAAAAATCGGTCTTAAATTAAGCTTTTCTGCTGTAAGCCAGGCATAGGTTGCGGTTACGTCATCCTGGTAAACTCTGTTGAATTGACCAATTGAAAATTTGTTTTCTCCGTTCTCACCGTAATAATTTTCATCGGTGAGCACGCCCTCTGTTATGGAGTCACCAACAAATTCAATTGTTTTTCGTGTGTCCTCCGCTATTTTTACAGGTGTGTCGGTAATTACGCCGCAAAACGAAATTTTATTTTCAAGAGGTGTGTGCCAACGGCGGTATTCCTCAACCGTGCCCTTAAAAATAATCTTGCAGGTGTGCTTCTTGTCTTCCTTTGCGCAAATTCTTATATAATTGTCTACCATAGCCTCAGTTTTGTCTCCGTCATCTAACTGAAGCCAAAGGTGAGGGTAGGGGTATTTATTATTATCGCAATTAAAAACAATTGTTGCAGCCGTACCCTTAAAGCAAAATTCTATATAGCTGCCTGTGGCGGTAGCGGTAGCATAGTCCTCGTTTTGGGTGTCCCAACGACCGGTAAGGCGTATTGATTCGTGGTTATACGGAATTTTCATAAATTCAGTCCTTTAATAAAGAATATATAATTATTATAATATTCAATATTTTAAAGTCAACACTTGAAGCAATAAATAAGTTGTGGTATAATTACCTTTATGCAAAAACCTCGTTTTAAAAGATTTTTGAAAGGATTTTCATTAAATGTATTCTAAGGACGAACAGCAGGAGCAGCTTTATTTTAACAAGGTAAAAGGCTTTTTGAACAGCGAAATTGAAAGACTTAAGGAGCTTATTGTTACCTACAAGGCAAGGGTTAAGGCACAGGGTGCAAAATTTAATATAGATAACCCCAACGGCGGTATGTATGCAGGCGTTGAGCTTACAGAGCTTCATTACGAAATGGAAAATCAATTGCAGGAAATTGAGAATGCAAATTACGATATTCCGTTTTATGAAAAGCTTAAGGCTGCACCGTATTTTGCAAGGGTGGACTTTACTCCTGACAGAACCGGCAAAAAGCAGGAAATATACATTGGTCTTAAAACGCTTCAGGAGCACGACACCTACAACACGTTAGTTTGTGACTGGCGTGCGCCTATTGCATCACTTTTTTATGATGATTTTAATTCAAGCAAGGCATTTTTCAATGCACCGTCAGGCGTGCTTGAGGGCCGGCTCACCTTAAAAAGACAATATAAATTCCAAAACGGTGAATTAAAGAGCTTTGTTAACAGTGATATTAAAATAGATGACGACATATTAAGAGACGTTTTAGGTGAGAATACTCACGAGCACTTACGAGTTATTGTAAATTCTATTCAGCGTGAGCAAAACAAGGCGATACGCTATTCCGACAACAAAAACTTAATTGTTTACGGCCCTGCAGGCAGCGGAAAAACCTCGGTAGGCTTTCACAGAATTGCTTACCTGCTTTACAGAAACAGAAGGGAGCTTACCTCCTCTGAAATTGTAATGTTTTCAAACAACGATATTTTTTCAAGCTACGTTGCCGATATTATTCCCGAGCTTGGTGAAATGCCCATTAACTACTCAAGCTTTTACAATATTTTTAAAGCAGAGCTTCCGGAGTATTCCGTGCTCGATTACTACGATTTGGCAAACGCCTTAATAAACGGCGACGAATCAAGAAAGAACAGCGCACTTTTAAAGTATGATGAAAAATTCATAGACTTTTTAAAGGTAAATGCAGAGAATTATCTGCCTCAGTTTGATGATGTCCGACTTTTTGATGACGTAATAATTTCTAAAGAGGACGTATTAGACCGCTACGTTTCAGACGGAAAAAGTGCGCCGTCTGTAAGGGTAGAAAGACTTGTGAGCTTTGTAAACGGCGTAATAGATGATTATTTTCTTGAAAACCGTGAAAAAATTTACAGCATAATAGACTTAGAGTCTTCAATAGATGAGGATACAAGCAAGCTTTACAAAATGAAGCGCCGCGAGCTTAAGCACAACGTAGGCAGAGATTTGCGCGCAGCGGTTTTGGCAGACCCTGTTAAAATTTATTGCGATATTTTGGAAAAATACGTAAGCTTATTAGGTAACGGACAAGACGTTTTAAATATTACAAGAAAAAACGTTGGAGAAAAAATTCTCGATTTTCCTGATGCATTGGGTATTGTGTTTACGAAATGCGTTATGGGTGACGGCGCTTCCTTGAATGGTGTAAAGCATATTTTAATTGATGAGGCGCAGGATTTAAGCCTTTTGCAGCACAAAATTATTTTAACAATGTTTCCGAGTGCGAATTTCACTCTGCTGCTTGATACAAACCAGGCAATTAACCCCGAAATTAACTCTGTAAGTGTAGAAAAGCTTGCTGCGCTTTATGATGCCGGCTCGCTCTATTTAAACAGAAGCTACCGCTCAACAGAGGAAATTAACAAGCTGGCAATAGCTCTTCTGCCAAAGGAAAAGGCATACGATATTTTCTCAAGAAACGGTGACGGGGTAGAGCATAAAAAAGGTATGACTGAATTATCGGCGGCAATAAGGTCTTATACCGAAAAAAGCCCGTCTGTGGCTATTATTACAAAGACAATTGAGGAGGCAAGAGCGCTTCACAATGAATTGGTAAAGGAATTTTCAAATATTCGGCTTTGTGATAATAAGTCCTGTGCGCTTGGTGAAGCACCCATAATTATGCCGCTTGTGTTAACAAAGGGTCTTGAATTTGACAGTGTTATAGTGTTTAATAAAAGCAAGGAGTTTTCAGGCGATAATAACAAGCAGTATCTTTATATGGCTGTTACAAGAGCCTTGCACAGATTAAGTATTATTGAGGTAAAGTAATGGTTTCAATTCTTGTTGTAATTTACGTTGTATTTATTTCTCTCGGTTTACCGGATTCATTATTCGGTGTTTCCTGGCCGGTTGTTCATAATGAATTTATGATACCGGAGAGCTTTGCCTCGCTGTACAGCATAATAACGGGTGCGTGCTCAGGCGGTGTTGCATTTATTGCGGGTGTTGTTATAAGAAAATTCGGAACACCTAAGGTAACTCTTTTTTCAACAATACTTACCGCGGTGGGCTTAATCGGAATAAGCTTTTCACCAAATATTGTGGTTATGATGCTTTTTACCGTTGTTATGTCTTATGGTGCCGGTGCAATAGATACTGCGCTTAATAATTTTGTTTCGTTGCATTACGAGGCAAGGCACATGAGCTGGTTGCATTGCTTCTGGGGCTTGGGTGTTACAATAAGTCCTTTAATAATGTCGGCATTTTTAAACGGCGAAGAGGGCACCTGGCGCCTCGGCTACAGAGTAATAGCCTTAATGCAGTTTTCTATAGCGTTTTTAGTTCTTTTGTTTTTGAAAAAATGGAAAAACGTAGATTTAAAAAATCAGCATAAAGCAGAGGCTCGTGCAGAGAAAAACGAAAAGGTAAATATATTTAAAATAAAGGGAGCAGTAACAAGCATTCTTTCGCAGGGCTTTTATTGTTCTATGGAATTTTTAATTGGTACGTGGGGCGCAACCTATTTGGTTAACGTGTTTTCTTACGCACCTGACGCTGCTGCAAGGTGGGTTTCGCTTTATTACGGCGGAATAATGCTTGGCAGGTTGGTTGCAGGCTTTGTGTCAATAAAGGCAAGTGATAACACGTTAATTCGTGGCGGTATAGGTATTTCGTTTGCAGGAATAATTCTGTTGTTGCTGCCGTTAGGGGAGTTGTCTGTTGCAGGCTTGCTTTTAATAGGCTTTGGCTTCGGTCCGATTTTTCCGTGCATTCTTCATTCTGTACCAACTCGCTTCGGCGAAAAATATTCAGCAGATTTAACGGGCTTTCATATGGGCGGAGCTTATGCAATAGGCTTTTTGGTGCAATTGATTTTTGGCTATACCGCAAGTGCAACAACGTTTAAGCTTACGCCGTTTGTATTAGTAGGCTTTTCGGTATTATTATTCCTTATGAATGAAACGACAATTAAAAAGGTGGTAAAATAATATGAAAAAAAGAATAGTAAGCTTATTATTGTGCCTTGCAGTAATGCTTTCTCTTGCAGGCTGCCTGGGCAATAAATATGATACGGACTTTACGGTTAAAAGCAGAGTAGGCGTTACTAATAATGATTTTTACGAGGTTTCCGCAAAGGATGTTAAGCCAATTGAAAATTACGAGAAAAAGTTCAATTATTTCGGTGTAAAATATGCCTCGGATTCATATTTAAAATGCTCAATTGTCTATATTGCAGATAAGGAAGAAATAAGAGAGGAATTCTTTTTAGAGCCAAGTGAAGAGGAAATTTGCTTTTACAGCTTTATTGATAACGCCTTGGAAAAGGTAACGGCAAAAAAGGTGATAGAATTTACCTGCGAGCCACTCAATACAAAAAAAGCAAACGTTAAAATCTCGGGCTTTACGGTATTTTTAAGAGAAGTGCCAAAGCAGGAGGTGTTTATTGAAACAGAAAATTACAAATTAGGCGTAGACCTTCTTTGGGGCGGTGCGCTTTCATACCTTGAGGATTTGAATTCATCTGTTGAAGCGGTTAAGGTTGACGGTGTAATCAAGGTTGATTCAAATGCAAGTGAGCGTTATGACAAAAGAGCAATAAATAAAAAGGTTAATTTAATTAACCGTAACGATACAGGAAGACTTGTGCAACAATCTTATTACGGAACTGTAGAAGCACCTTATGAACCCGCAACATATATGGATAATAAGTGGAATTATAATCCGGTGCAGGGTGGTAACCAATATAACGAGCACAGTAAAATTGTTGATATAAAGGCAACTGATACTGAAATTTATGTAAAATGCAGACCGCTTGACTGGGCAAAATCAAAAGAATATATTACACCGTCTTATATGGAAGCGTGGTACAGAATTGAAAATAATAATGTTCACGTTAAGTGCAGATTTACTGATTTTTCAGGCTACCCTGCAACACCAAGAACACAGGAGTTGCCTGCTTTCTATTGCATTGAGCCGCTTAACACATTTGTTTATTATGACGGAACAGAGCCCTTCTCAAAGGATAACAAGCTTGTAACAAACAATAAATTGGGCTTCTGGCCGGATGAGGGTTACCCGAATTTCACTTCAGTTGAGCAGTGGTCAGCATATCGTGGAGAATTTTCTGACAGCTTCGGCATAGGTCTTTATATGCCTACTCACGACACATTCTTAACAGGCGTATTCGCTCGTGGTGAAACAACTGAAAAGGATCCGTCAAAAGCAGGTCCTACCTCTTATATTGCGGTAGTTAAAGATTATGTTTTTGAAAGCTTTAAACCAAAAGAATATGATTACTATATTTCAACAGGCACAACTGATGAAATAAGAAATAATTTTAAAGAAATAAGTGAATTGGTATGATGAATTTAAAACCGGTAACGGAAGAAAGCTTTTCTTCTGTTTATAAAAAACTTATTGACGCTTTTCCGTATGAAGAAAGACGTGATGAGTGCGATGAGGAAAAATGCTTTTTAAAGAAAGAATTTAATTTTTGCGAAATTACAGATAACGGCGAAAGTGTCGGAATAATTGTGTTTTGGCTTTTCAAAGAGTTTTTATTTGTTGAGCATATAGCAATTAATAAAGAAATTCGTTCTAAAGGCTACGGGTCAAAGACTTTTGAATTGTTAAAAGCACAATATAATCTGCCGATTATTTTAGAAGCGGAATCACCTGAAACCGAAATGCAGAAGAAACGAATTAAATTTTATGAAAATTTAGGATTCAAAGTGAATTCTTACAATTACACACAGCCCTCTTACCATAATGCTCAAAGCGTGCCGCTTTTAGTTTTGAGCTTCCCGAAAATTCTTAGTGAAATCGAGTTTCAGGAGTTTTTTAAAACAACAAGAAGAGTGGTTTATGAAATTGAGAATTGAGAATTAAGAATTTCGGGACCTGCGGTCGGCAATAAAAAATATTCATAATATAAAAATCATCCTATCATTTAAAGTTTGCGAAAAACTAAAAATGATAGGATGTATTTATTTTTATTCACTTAAATTATAATCAAACGCGAATCGTTTCCGAAACTCAGCACTTTAATTCTACATTCTGCATTATTTAATTTGAGTGCCCGCCGGTACGCAGTCAGGTAAAAATACTACCTGGCAGCCGCAAGCGCCGTTTGTTGCAGCTAAAAGCATACCCTGGCTTTCAACGCCCGCAATTCTTGCAGGCTCAAGGTTTGCAACAACAATAATCTTTTTGCCTACTAATTGCTCGCAGGTGTATTCGCTCTTAATAGATGAAACAATAACTCTGTTTTCACCGCTGCCATCATCAAGTGTAAGCTTTAAGCAGCTATGAGATTTTCTTATTTCCTGAGCTTTAACAATTTCGCATACACGAAGGTCTAATTTGCAGAAATCGTCAATAGAAATGCTTTCTGTTGAGAAAGGTACAAAAGCATCCGGCTCACCGTAAACGTGCTTGTCCTCATTTTCTACTACCTCTTCAACAACAGGAGCCTTTGCTTCCTCTTCTGTTTTAGGGTAAGAGAAGTCAAGAAGACCAACGTATTTTTGCGGGTCGATAGCAAAAAGGAACAAGTAAAGTCTTGGACCCTTTTCTTTATCTATAAGAAGCTTGTAAACGTTTTTGAAGAACGTACCCTGAATTGCTTTTAATGCTTTTTCATCAAGGTCAGTACCGTGAACCTCTTTAGGAATAGCATAAAGCTTTTTGTTGAGCTCGTCAAGGTCGTAGCCGCCTTCTTTAATAAAGTTGAATAAAATTTCAACCTCTTTCTTTGCGCTGTCATCAAGTGTTTCGTAAACGTCCCAGTTTCTTAAGGTTCTGAGTCTGTTTACGCTTTCGGGAGCGCAGTGCTCAAGCCAGTATTTTGCTCTTTCAAGTCGGTCGCTGAATTGCTCGTACTTGTAAGGAGTATCAATTTTTTCGAATACTGTTTCAAGCATCGGAATGTTAAAGTCAACAACTGAGCCTAATTGTACAAGGTGACCCATCGGAACGGTTTCTAAAACTCTGTCACCAACGGTTGTATTGTACATAATTGCTTTTTCGTTATCGTTAGCAGTACCGTTTTTAACGTTTGTGTACATTTTGTCAAATTCAAAGTACTGACGAAGAATACCGTCGTCAAAGCAGAAGTCAAATGCCTTAAGCGGCTCTGTTTTTGAGTAAAGCCAAAGAATAACCTCAGGCTGATAAATTTTTAAAAGTGTGTCAGGTGTTAAGTTAAGACCTGAAGAGCCTGACATTTTACCTGTTGTGCCCTTAATACCAATGAACTCGTAGCCTTGGAAAATAGGTGGCTCATAGCCGTAAATTTTCTTTGCAATGTCCTTACTTGTGTCGTAGCTGCCGTGTGGGCTTGCGTGGTCCTTTCCGCCCGGCTCAAAGTCTACGCCCTCATACATCCAACGCATAGGCCAGTCAATTTTCCAAGCCAATTTGCAGTTGAAATCCTTTGTGAAATCAAAGGTGCCTTTGTGTCCACAAGCGCAGGAGTACTCTGCAACAGTACAATCGTCTGAAAGAGAGTGCACCTTTGTTGTGTCCTTACCGCATTCAGGGCAGTAAATGTTAATCGGGTAGTAAGCTTCTCTTTCACCCGGCTGTGCCTCTTGTGTACGGTGGCTGTCTAAAATATCAAATATTTCACCACGGTGCTTTAATGCGTGAATAATGTGCTCTGTGTATTTACCGCTTCTGTACATTTCTGCCTGGTGGCGGTAATCCATATCAATACCGAATTTGCCTATAGATGCTTCAAATTCGTTCTCGAAATACTCGGCATAGGTTTTAAATTCAGGCGCATCAGTAAACGGGTTTTTTACGTCTACGTAAGGACGGCCTATGTATTGTTCCATATCACCGTCAACAGCTGCAACGTTAACAGGAACCTTTCTGAGGCGGTCAAATTCGTCCCAGGAGAAAAGAAGTCTTGCTTTTTTGCCTTTTTTTCTTAATGCTCTTACTACAAAATAGCTTGTAGCAATATCACGGAAGTTACCAATGTGTATTGAGCCTGACGGGCTTATCCCTGCAGCGCAAACGTATTCTTCCTTATTCGGATTACGACGAATAATTCTTTCAGCAATTTCTTCTGACCAATGCATTTTATCACTCTCGTTTTCTTAATATTTTGTATTCGTACAATCAACATAGTATTTTACAATAAATGTAAGCTTATGTCAATCTAAAAAGCCTTTATTTATTTAATTACCCGCAGTTTTCAAGCACTTTAAGAAGAATTTTAAAAATTCTTTCAGTAGAAGCAATTGAAAGCCTTTCGTTTACGGTGTGTACGTCTGCCATATTTGGACCTATGGAAATACAGTCAAAGTCCTTAATGCCTGCTGCAAATACACCGCACTCAAGACCGGCGTGAATAGCTTCAACCTTAAGTGGTTTTTTAGTTTCCTTTTCGTAAATCTCTTTGTAAAGCTTTTGCAAAACAGACAACGGGTTAAATTCCCAAGAGGGGTATTTATCATAAACAGAAAACTCGCAGGGCAAAATGCCGAAAAATGCTTGCAGCTTGTTTTCTAATGCAAGCATAGCGGTTTCCTTGTTGCTTCTTAAGGAAAGGTGCATTTCGGCACAGCCTTTTGTAGTTGCTAAAATGCCTAAATTGAGCGAGGTTTCAACAAGCCCGTCAATATCTGCACTCATATCTACAACTCCGTTCGGTACGCAGGTAAGGGCATAAATTACGGCATCCTTAGCTTCATCGCTGAAGCTCTTAAAGCTACCGCTTTCAAGAGCGTTTATTTCAAACGTAAAATCGGGCTCGCGTGCAGAAAACTCACTTTTTACAACCTCAAGGTATTCGGTAGCAGTTTTTGTGAATTCGTCCTTGTTATTTACACAAACGTTAATTTTACAAAGATTTGTAATGGCGTTTGTTTTGTTACCGCCGTTAATGCTTAATAAATCAAAGCTTAATGCCTTAAGGTGGTTTAAAACTCTTCCTGCTAAAATATTTGCATTTACTCTGCCCTTGTCTATTTCAACACCCGAGTGACCGCCTTTAAGACCCTTTAAAACAATTTCTGTTTTTGTGCCGCTTACGTCCTTTTCCTCAAAATGGAAAAACGCTTTAAAATCACTTCCACCCGCGCAGGAAACGGTCATGGTGTCCTCTTCCTCAGAGTCAATGTTTATCATTTTTTTACCGTTTAAAACACTTGTGTCAAGAGCCTTTGCACCAAGCATACCAATTTCCTCATCAGTTGTAAAAACTGCCTCTATAGGCGGGTGAGGGTAGGAGTCGCTTTCAAGAATTGCTAAAATGCAAGCGACTGCAATTCCGTTATCTGCGCCGAGCGTTGTGTTTTTTGCTTTTACAAAATCACCGTCGACAAATATTTCTAAAGCATCGTTTAAAAAATCAATTTTACAGTCCTCGGTTTTTTGGCAGACCATATCGGTATGCCCCTGCAAAATAATCGGCTCGGCATTTTTAAGGTGAGCAGTACCGTTTTTGTAGATTACAACGTTGTTTGCCTCATCCTTGTAATATTTGAGTCCCTGTGCTTTTGAAAAATTTGTTAAGAAGTCTGCAATTTTTTCTGTATCCTCTGACCCGTGAGGGATTTTTGTTATTTCTTCAAAATAATAAAAAACTCTTTCGGGCTGTAAATTTTTAAGCTTTTGCATAATTTAGTTCCTTTCAGGCTCGTATGGAAATACGGGCATAAGCTCCAGCTTGAATTGATTAATTCTGTGAAGATAGTCAATTCTTTCCTTCGTTTTTTTATCCTCGCAAATGCCTGTTCTTATATATTTGTCCAAAACTGCATAGGTAAAGCCTAAATTATCCTCGTCAGTTTTACCTTGGAGTCCGTCAATCGGTGTTTTTTCGGTGAATTTATCGGGAAGACCGAGTGCTTTTCCTACAGCCTTAACCTCTTGCACGGTGAGCTTTGAAAGCGGTGAAAAATCACCCACGCTGTCACCGTAGCGGGTAGAGTAGCCTACCCAATCCTCAGAAAGGTTGCAGGTGTTTGCAACTCTTCCGTTGACGCTTTGTGAAACGGCGTAAACACACGCCATTCTGAGTCTTGGCGGCAGGTTGGTTACAGCCTGTGCCGAAAGCTCAATACCGTTAGTTTTGAATTCGTTTAAAAAGCCGCAAAAGGCATCCTTAATGTTTATTGTTACAGACTCTATGCCTAAAAATTCAACGAGCTCTCGGGAGACGTCTATATCAAACTGTTCGCCGTTAGGCATAAGAACACCAACAACGTTTTCCTTGCCTAAGGCTTCAACTAAAAGTGCGGCAACGACGGAGCTGTCCTTACCGCCGGAAATTCCTAAAACTCCCTTGCAGCCCTTGCCGTTTTCGTTAAACCAATTTTTTATCCATTCAACAATATCATTTTTCACTTTTACAGCGTTAAAATCCATAAAAATCACCAAATTTTTACCAAATTTAAAATTACTATAACATTTTACCCGTTTATTATGCTATTTTCAATATAAAATACAAAAAATGTGTTGAAAGAAAGGAAAAAAATTATTATAATAATGTTATCAAATTTATAATGGGGTTTTGTAGTATGACAATAAGCGAATTAGTAAAATCCTTAGTTCTTTATGCGGAAAACGAGGGGCTGATTTTAAAGGAGGATTCTGTGTGGGCAACCAACAGAATTTTAGAGACTTTAAGCCTTTCCTCGTTAGATGAAGCTGCGTGCGCTCAGGAATTACCTTTGGAGGATATTTTAAAGGGAATTTTAGATTACGCCTGCGAAAACGGGCTTTGCGAGGATTCCGTTGTTTACAGAGATTTGCTTGATGCAAAAATTATGGGCGCAATTCTTCCGCGACCCTCTGAAGTAATCAGGACCTTTAAAGAAAAGTACGAGGCTTCACCAAAGCAGGCAACAGATTACTATTACCATATTTCACGCAAGAGCGACTACATAAGAGAGTATCGCGTTAAAAATGATATGAAATGGGTTACAAAAACGCCTTACGGTGAAATTGATATTACAATAAATCTTTCTAAGCCTGAAAAGGACCCTAAGGCAATTGCCGCTGCATTAAAAATGGAAGCATCCTCTTACCCGAAGTGCCTTCTTTGTAAGGAAAACGAGGGCTATGCAGGCAGAGTTAACCATCCTGCAAGGCAAAATCACAGAGTAATACCCGTTACGTTAGACGGTGACAGCTATTTCCTGCAGTATTCACCTTACGTTTATTATAACGAGCACTGCATTGTTTTTGACGGTAATCATATTCCGATGAAAATAAGCCAAAAGGGATTCAGGAGACTTTTCTCCTTTGTAAAGCAATTCCCTCACTACTTTATCGGCTCAAACTCAGATTTACCGATTTCGGGCGGCTCAATTTTAAGCCACGAGCATTTTCAGGGCGGTAACTACGTTTTCAGTATGGCTCGTGCAGAAATTGAAACAGAGCTTGAATTCAAGGGCTTTAGTGATATTGAGGCAGGCATTGTTAAATGGCCTATGTCTGTTATAAGACTTATTGGTGAAGATACCGACAGACTTGCAGCTCTTGCCGGCAAAATACTTACCGTGTGGCGTCAATACAGCGACAGCGAAGCATTTATAATTGCAGAAACTGAGGACGGTGTACCGCATAACACAATTACACCAATTACACGCTTCAGAAACGGTAAGTATGAAATAGACCTAGTTTTAAGAAATAATATTACAACCGAGGAGTGTCCGGACGGCTTTTATCATCCGCACCCTGAATTCCACAACATTAAAAAGGAAAATATCGGTCTTATTGAGGTTATGGGTCTTGCAGTTTTACCTGCACGTCTTAAAACAGAAATGCAGGAGTTAAAAAATGCAGTTCTTGCAGGCGAAAGCCTTAAGGATAACAAAGCAATAAGCAAGCACGCCGAGTGGGCAGAAAAATATATTTTGCCGTACAGCGTGACTGAAGAAAATTGTGATGAGCTTATAAGAAACGCCATAGGCACAACCTTCATTCAAATTCTTGAGCAGTGCGGCGTTTACGAAAGAAACGAAGAGGGCAAAAAGCAATTCTTAAGATTTGTTGAAGCAGTGAATTGCATTTAATGCCACAAGTGAAAAACAAAAGCCTCTGCCGTTTATGGGTGGGGTTGCTAAGGACAGAAACAAATATCTATACAGTTGTGAGACGCTTTTTATAAGGTGTCTCACATTTTTTGATAAAAAACAGACACTTTCGAACTGAAAGTGTTATAGTGGGTTATATACTTAAAAAAACAATTACTATTTTCTAAAACAAGTTTTTTCGGTTAGTATCAGTGATATTGCAAATTAAAATTTGCAGTGATATTTTTGATAAATCAAAAGTGATATTGAAGCCTTACGGCTTCAGTGTTATTTTATTCGCATAAAACTGTCCGAAGGACAATATCACAATGCGTAGCATTATATAACTGCGAAGCAATATCACTCGCCGTATGGCGAATAAAACTGCCGAGTGTCCTTACGAACACTCGGCATAATCGGCAGAGCTTTTTTGTGTTTTTCACGCTATAAACAAAAAATTTGAAAGCCGCATATAATGACTACAAAAGGCGTAAAAATAGTGAAAAAGTGAATAATAATTCACTTTTTTTAGTCGAAAAATGTAATATTTTGCCTATGTTTTGCAAAAAAACTTGCTTTTCCACACCCCCATTTTTATTCAATGTTACAATATTACAAAAAAAGGTGAGAATTTTGTTGCATTTTGACTAAAAGGGGTATAAAATAGGCGAGTAAAAAAATTTATTCTATTTTTAAGGAGTAATTGGAAATGAGTTATGTTCAAAGAGTAATTGATGATGTAGCAAAAAAACACGCAAATGAGCCGGAGTTCGTACAGACTGTTACAGAGGTTTTAACCTCCTTAGAGCCTGTTATTGAGCAAAATCCGGAATATGAAAAATATTCTTTGCTTGAGAGAATTGTAGAGCCTGAAAGACAAATCACCTTCAGAGTTACCTGGACAGATGACAAGGGTAAGGTACACGTAAACACAGGCTACCGTGTTCAGTTCAACGGTGCTATAGGTCCTTACAAGGGCGGTCTTCGTTTCCACCCATCTGTTTACTCAGGTATTATGAAGTTCCTTGCTTTTGAGCAAACCTTCAAAAACAGCTTAACCGGTCTTCCTATCGGCGGCGGTAAGGGTGGCTCAGACTTTGACCCACGCGGTAAGAGTGATATGGATATTCTTCGTTTCTGCCAGAGCTTTATGACAGAGCTTTACAGACACATTGGTCCTGACGTTGACGTTCCTGCAGGTGACATTGGCGTAGGTGCTCGTGAAATCGGTTATCTTTACGGTCAATACAGAAGAATTAAAGGCGCTTTCAAAAACGGCGTTCTTACAGGTAAAGGTCTTTCTTACGGTGGCTCACTCGTAAGACCTGAAGCAACAGGCTTCGGTGCTACTTACTACGCAGTAGAGGTTTTCAAGCACTTTGGTGAGGATATTAAGGGCAAAACCTTTGCTCTTTCAGGTTTCGGTAACGTTGCTTGGGGTGCTGCAAAGAAAATTGCAGAGCTTGGCGGTAAGGTTGTTACAATCTCGGGTCCTGACGGCTACGTTTACGATAAAGACGGTATTTCAACAGATGAAAAAATCGAATATATGCTCGAGATGCGTGCATCAGGCCGTGACAAGGTTCAGGATTATGCAGACAAATTCGGCTGCGAATTCTTCCCCGGTCAAAAGCCTTGGGGCGTAAAGGTAGACGTTGCAATGCCTTGTGCTACACAGAACGAAATCAATATGGACGAAGCAAAGAAGTTAGTTGCAAACGGCGTTCAATACTACATTGAGGTTGCTAATATGCCAACTACAAACGACGCTTTGGAATATCTTAAGGAAAACGTTAAGGTTGTTGCTCCTTCAAAGGCTGTTAACGCAGGCGGTGTTGCTGTTTCTGCACTCGAAATGGGTCAGAACTCAATGAGATACAACTGGACTGCTGAAGAGGTTGATGCAAGACTTCAACAGATTATGAAGGATATTCACGACCATTCTGCAGCTGCTGCAGAAAAATACGGCCTTGGCTACGACCTTGTTGCAGGTGCAAACATTGCAGGCTTTGTAAAGGTTGCAGATGCTATGATGGCTCAGGGTATTATCTAAGAAAAATATTTTTCGGACTACAACGCTTTGTTGTAGTCTTTTTTGTTGCAAAAATTATCTTTAGATGTTAATATAAAATCAATATGTATATTGGAGTGATTCAAGTGAAAAAAGCAAGCTTACCACTTTCAAAAAACTTTAAGGTTGGCGAAATAGATAAACGAATTTACGGTTCTTTCATTGAGCATTTAGGCAGAGCTGTTTACGGCGGTATTTATGAGCCGGGTCACGCAACGGCAGATGAGGACGGCTTCAGAAAGGATGTTATTGATTCTGTAAGAAAATTAAACGTACCTATTGTTCGTTACCCCGGCGGTAACTTTGTTTCCGGCTACAACTGGGAGGATGGCGTTGGTCCTAAGTCTGAAAGACCGCAGCGTTTAGAGCTTGCCTGGGGTGTTACCGAAACAAACGAATTCGGTACAAACGAATTTTTAAAATGGTGTAAAAAAGCAAATACAGAGTGTATGATGGCGGTAAATCTCGGTACTCGCGGAATAGAGGCGGCAAGAGATTTAGTTGAATACTGCAATCACGACAAGGGCTCTTATTACAGTGATTTAAGAATAAAGCACGGAGTAAAGGAGCCACACAATATTAAGGTGTGGTGCCTTGGCAACGAAATGGACGGTGGCTGGCAGATAGGTCACAAAAACGCCTATGAATACGGCAGGGCGGCAAACGAGGCTGCAAAGGTTATGAAAATGGTGGACCCGTCTATTGAGACGGTTTTGTGCGGCAGCTCAAACAGAACTATGGACACCTTTGGCCATTGGGAGGCAGAAACCCTGCAGGAGGCTTTCTGGAACGTAGACTACGTTTCACTTCACCAATATTTTGATAATAAGCTTGACGATACTCCGAGCTTTCTTGCAAAAAATATGGTTATGGATGACTTTATTGACACCGTAATTTCAATTTGTGACTATGTAAAGGGCTTAAAAAGAGCAAAGAAGCAAATCAATCTTTCTTTTGATGAATGGAACGTATGGTACCATTCAAACAATGTACCGTTTGAGCGTTGGTCAAAAGCTCCCTGTCAGTTAGAGGACATTTATAATTTTGAGGATGCGCTTTTAGTAGGCTTAATGCTTATTTCTCTTGTGCGCAGAGCGGACAGAGTAAAAATAGGCTGTCTTGCACAGCTTGTAAACGTTATTGCACCTATAATGACTGAAACGGGCGGCGGAATTTTTGAGCAGACCATTTTCTATCCGTTTATGCATTTTTCAAATTACGGCAGAGGCACAACCCTGCTTTCAAAAATTTCTTGCGATAAGCACGACACAAAGGAATTTACCGACGTGCCTGATATAGACGGCATTGCCGTGCTTTCAGATGAAGAGGATGCATTGACAATTTTCTCGGTAAACAGAAGTTTTACTGAGGATTACGAGCTCTCTGTGGATATGCTTGACTTTGGCGGTTTTAAGCCTGTGGAGCATATTGAAATGGCAGGCTACGGACTTAAAGAGACCAATTCAATTGTTTCTGCACCTGTTAAGCCGACAAATACAGCATTACCTGAGCTTGACGGCAGAAACGCAAAAATTCACTTGAAGCCGCTTTCATGGAACGTTATAAGATTTAAAAAAGAAGGCTGAGCAACTGTAAAAAACAGTGAATAATGTAAATAAATATACATTATTGGTGCTTTTCGACACAGAATATGCAGAAAACCTGTCATAAAAACAGAATATAAAACCGTTTGTGTCGAAAGTATTGACTTACCTTGCTTATATCGTATAATTAGTAGGTAACAAATTGCTTGGGGGCTTTGGAATGAGTGAATTATCTGTACTGTTTGCAGATGAGTTTGACGTGGTATCAAAAAGGTTTTGTGAATATAAAAGACTTGGCTTCAGCTACAGAACCTGCGAAAAAGACGGCAGCGTAGTTTTAGAGGAAATTGCTAAAAATCCGGCAGACGTTTTAGTTGTAGACTTTTTTATGAAAAGTATAGATGCGCTTGGCGTTTTGGAAAGAATAAGAACAATGAACCCGCTTTACAGCCCTGCGGTGATTGTGCTTTCCTCGGTGGACAGCCTTGCTGTAAGAAACGAGTTTTATAATAAAGGCGCATATTTTTATTTAAAAAAGCCTGTAACTACCGAGCTTTTAATTTCCAAAATAAACGAAATTAAGAGCGTGCGCGAAAGCAATAAGCTAAAGCCCAATTCACAAAGATATTTTGAGGAAAGCGAAGCAATTATTACACAAGCAATTCAACAAATTTGTATGCCTGCCCACGTTAAGGGCTACAATTACGTAAGGCACGCCATAAAGCTGTGTGTGGAATCACCCGCATACGTAAATGCAATAACGAAGCAGCTGTACCCCGCAATTGCGCAAAGCTATGCCGTTTCGAGCGAAAGCGTTGAAAGAGATATTCGTACGGCAATAGATTTAGCCTGGACAAGGGGAAGTACAGACGGTTTTTCAAAATATTTTGGCTACAACAGCCTTGTTCGCAAAAGAAGACCAACAAATGCAGAGTTCATTGCAAGAATTTCTGACGAAATAAGAATAACGTATAACGTAGGCTGATATAGTTCTATTATGCACAACAGACAATTAACGCAATTGTTTGTTGTGCATTATGTTTTTTATTTTTTTCGACCTTGTTTTTTGTTGAAAAACAATACCCGTTGTGGTATTATCAAGGTAGTATTATGTGGAAAATTTGCCTTTTTGGGAGTTGAGCTTGTGTTTAATAAGTTGCATTTGTCAGCATTCAAAAAATTATATGATGACAGCCCCGTTGCAGTTGCCGTTCTCAAAATTTTAAGAGATGAAAACGGCAAGCCGAACGACTTTTTTTATGAATACGTAAATAAAGCAATGGCAGACTTCGACGGACTTTCCGTGGCGGATATAGAAAGAAAAAAGTATTCTGCTATTTACAAAAGATATCCGCCTGAAATTACTGTGAACAACCTTGCTGAGGCAGCCAAAAATCGCTCGGCGGGTACAACGCAGGAGTATTGGCGTGAGGTAGGCATTAGTGTGTCTATGCAATACGCCTTTGTTACAGAGGACTGCGTTTCTGTAAGTATAATTAACCTTTCAGAGGTTGAGGATTTTAAAAAGCAGAATGAGCAATTTGTAAACAGAATACCCGGCGGTGTAGCTATAATTGAGGTTTCAGATGAATTGACCTTTTTCCATTGTAATGAATGGTACGCTGCAGCTCTGGGCTACTCAAGGGAGGAGCTTGAGGGAATTCAAGCAAAGAGCGGTTATGCAGGCATTCACCCTGATGACGTTCAGATTCTCAAAAACAGCATATCTGAATGTGTTTCCGGTAAGGATTCCGATACTGTTACCTACAGGGTATTACAGAAAAACGGTAGCTATAAATACTTGTGCCTTAATATAACAGTCGTGTCCAGAATAGCAGGTAAGCTTACTATTTACGGATTGTTCAGCGACGTTGATAAGCAGGTGCGCCTTGCAAATAAGCTTGCTTACATAAATGCAGAAATGGATAATACCATTGCTTCAATTCCCGGTGGTATTTCCAAGTACCTTTTAACTGAGGAGGGCACCTTAAAGCGCCTTTACAGCTCACCCGGTATGGCAGAGCTTGTTGGTAAAACACAGGAGGAATACGAAAAGGATTTTGATAAGGACTGGCGAGAAAATATTTATTATGCCGATTTCCCTATTGTGCAGAAAAAAATAGGTGAGTGCATAAGAACGTTAAGGTCTACTGAGTTTACCTACCGACTTATTCATAGGGACGGCAGCCTTGTGTGGGTTACAGCATTAGTTCGCGTTATTGGCGAAAAGGACGGCAGACCGTTGGCGCACGCTGTTTTCCACGCAATGACAAAAAGCGAGGTTCTTTACCAAACGCTTCTTGATAACATAGACACCATTACTATTGTACGTGACGTTACAAACGGTGAGATTCTTTATGCAAACAAGGCAACAGGCGAATTTTTTGATTCAAACGAAAAATTCTTAATAGGTAAAAATTACTATGACGTAATGAAGGAAAATAAGCTTTCCTTCGAGGATTTTGAATCGGATTATAAAAATAACGAGTCTAAAGAGGTTGTAGCACGAGGAAAGTGCTACAACGTTACCGCAGAGGCTATTACCTGGAACGACAGAGAATCTGTTGCAACTTTTTTTACAGATATTACAGATTCTTGGAGCGCAAGACAAAAAATTCAGGACGATAAGGATAAGCTTGACGATATTGTTAATAAAATTCCGTTGGGTATTGCCGTGTTCAAGCTTGATACCGAAGACACCATTTTAATAGAGCATTTGAATGATACTATTTGTGAGCTCGGAAAAATAGATAAGGAAAAAATTGCACTTGGCGAGGTAGAAGCCGATATTTCTTTGCCGTTTGATTTTTATAGGCCAGATATTCCTGCAATTTTAAATGCATTTGAAATTGCAAAGTATCAGACAGAGCCGGTTGATTTCAGCTTCAGAATAGTAAATGAAAACGGAGAAATAATTTGGTTTACAACTACCTTCCAGAGCGTAGAGCAGGCGGATGGCTCGCACCTTATTTATGCGGGCTTTACAGATATTACTCAGCAAAAGGTGTTAGAGGAAAAACTCCTTCTCAACACAAAGGAGCTTAAGGATACGGTTGCAAACCTTCAGGAAAGCAACGAACGATTTAACGCTATTTCTAAAAGGGCAGAGCTTTTCTATTGGGAAATAGAGCTTAAAACGGGTAACGTTACGGCAAGCTTTGCAAGTGCAGATTCACCAAGCCTTAATTTTAATAACGAGGGCTTTGCAACAGATTTTATTATCTCGGAGGATTTGGGCTACTTTACACTTATGACGGGTATTGCAGTATCCGGCAAGGAAAAGCACGTTACGTTTGACGTTCGCGTAGGAAAATCAATAAGCACCGCTCAATGGTACAAGGTTACCTACGACCTTATTCGTGATAATGAAAATAATCCCGTCAGCCTTTTGGGTCTTGCACAGAACATTAACGAGCTTAAGCTCGAACAGGGCCGTCTTGATGAGGAAATACAAAATCTTGAGTCTGCTACACAAAAGCAAGACGTACTTTCTACAATGAGAGTAAATCTTACGGATAATGTTATAGAAAGCTATAACTCAAAGCCTGAAACAAAGCTTGACGTAAAGCAGGGCGACAAGTACAGCGACGTTTTAGAGCTTATTGCAGCCCACGCAGTTTCCAGAACGAATAAGGATGATATTTTAAAGCAGCAATCACGTGAAAAATTGCTTTATTACTTTGAAAACGGTGAAAAAACCGTTTCTGTTGATTACCAGATAGAGACCTTCGACAGCGCTTCCCGTTGGATTAACAGCACAATTCGTCTTTACAAAAATCCGGTAACAAAAAAAGTAATGTGCTTTATGTATTGCTATGATATTAACGATATTCACGTTACTAAAGAAATTATTAACAAGGTTGTTGAAAAGGGCTACGAGCACATTTGCATTATTAATACCAAAAGCAGAAAAATAGAGCTTGCAATAGGTGATGGAAGCGCAATTCACAGCTTTGAGAATGGTGACGTTTATGACCGCTCTTTAATGGAACTGTTTTCAAAAATCGGTTACGCAGACGTGATTGAAAGCAATTTTGACAACTGCTGTCTTTCAAATATTGTTGAGGAGCTCAGTGAAAAGTCGGAGTACACTTATCCCTTCAACACAAATATAAATCAGCGTAAGGGCAGAAGGCTGCTTACTTACTCGTGGTTTGACGAGGAAAAAAGCAAAATTTTGCTGCTCATTACAAACATAACAGACGTTTACCAGCAGGAAATCAAGCGTTCTGAAGAGCTTGCAAAGGCCCTTGAAGCGGCTGTGCTTGCAAACAAATCAAAAACCGATTTCTTGTCAAGAATGAGCCATGAAATACGTACGCCAATGAATGCAATTCTCGGTATGTCGCGCCTGGGTGAGGAATTGGCTGCGGAAGATAGCATTGTTACGTATTTTAAAGATATTAACGCCTCGGGTAATTATCTGTTGGGTCTCATTAACGATATACTCGATATGAGCCGAATTGAGCAGGGTAAAATGGAAATCTACAACAAATATGAGCAAATAGATGAAATTATTCGTTCTGTTGAGGTTGTTGTAAGACCGTTGGCTGAGGCAAAAAGTATAGATTTCGAGATTATCCGCAGCGGAGAAACCTCGCAGTGGATATACATAGACCGTCTTCGTACGCAACAGGTATTTATAAATATTCTCAATAATGCCGTTAAGTTTACCGAGTCGGGCGGTAAGGTTACCTGGGAGGTTAAGGGTGAACTTATAAGCAGTAGCACTATTAAGCTTGTCTCTAAAATAAGTGACACCGGCTGTGGTATGAGCAAGAGCTTTATGGAGCATGTTTTCGAGCCGTTTGCACAAGAGCAAAACAGCCTTGTGAATGCTCGCCAGGGTACAGGCCTGGGTCTTGCAATTGCAAAGAACATTGTTGAGAAAATGGATGGCGATATTTCTGTTGAAAGCACCATAGGCATTGGCACAACGTTTACAATTGAGCTTGTAAGAAGCTGTAAGACTGTGGTTGAGCAACAAAGCTCTGAGCAGGAGACGGATGACGCAAGGACTATTCTTGAGGGCAAAAAGGTGCTGCTTTGCGAGGACCACCCTCTTAATACTCTTGTTGCTACAAGGCTGTTAGAAAAGGTTGGTATGGTTGTAGAGACTGCAGAAAACGGTTTAATTGGTGTTGAAAAATTTGCCGCTTCGCAGGAAAACGAGTTTGCGGTTGTTCTTATGGATATTAGAATGCCCATTATGGACGGACTTGAGGCTACAGCTAAGATTAGGGCACTGAACAGACAGGATGCAAAATCTGTGCCGGTTATAGCTATGACGGCAAATGCTTTTGCGGAGGATAAGGTGCTTTCAAAGAGTGCAGGAATGAACGAACATCTTTCAAAGCCTATTGAGCCGCAAATACTTTACAAAACTCTATCGGACTACATTAAATAAAGCTAAGAACGAGTTAGGAAATATTACTGTTTCCGACTCGTTCTTTTTTCTTTGTTAAAATTACTTTAGAGAAAAATAACTGCTAATATTACTTAAAAAAGCAAGTGCTTTTTTGTTAACTTGTACTATTTTTATGAACATTGGGAATTTTTTTTGTCTTTTTGTTGAAATTTCCACGATAAGTGCTATAATAGATATTATAGGAATAATATGCCGTTGCGCTATTTATTACGTAAATTTTAGGGGGCTTTTTTGTGGCTGGTAAAGACGTTGTTCTTGTTATTGATGACGACAGAGTTGACAGAGAAATATTAAAAAATATTCTTTCGTCAGATTACTACGTTGTTGAAGCAAAGGACGGACAAGAGGGTTTTGATTTTCTTGCAAGACACGAGCAGGACGTCAAATGCGTTGTTGTTGATATTTATATGCCTGTTCTTGACGGTTACGGTTTTTTGAAAAAAATTAATGAAAGCGGTTTGAAAATTCCTGTAATTGTTACAACAAGTGACTCGGGTGAGGAAACCCAGGTTAAGGTACTGGCAGACGGCGCTTGGGATTTTATTGTAAAGCCGTATAATGCAGATATTGTTAAACTCAGAGTTCAGAACGCAATTATGAGAACTGAGTTTTTTGCATTCAAAAAATTAAAATACATAGCTGAGTATGATACACTTACCGGTATTTTCAATAAGGATAAATTCTTGAGAAAAACAAGAATTATGCTTGATAATAATAAGGACAAGCAATTTGCTTTTATCCGTTTTGATATTGACCGTTTCCAGTTGGTTAACTCCTTCTATGGTGTGCACGAGGGTGACCGCTTTATTAAGTATATTGCTATGGGGCTTGAAAACCTTGCAAATCAAAGGTCAAACCTTACTTACGGTAGAATAGAGGCGGACGTTTTTGCGCTTTGCGGTGAGTACGAAACTGAAGAAGAGGTATACGAGCTTATTGAAAAGCACGTGGAAATTATTAAGGGCTATAACAGAAACTTTGATATAGTACCTAATTTTGGTGTTTATTTCCTTGATGACTTAACGTTATCCCCCAACGTTATGCTTGACAGGGCAACAATGGCAGCAAAAACCTGTAAGGGTAATTATATAGATACAATCGGTGTCTTTAAAAAAGAAATGAGCAACAGGCTCGAAAAAGAGCAGGAAATTGTTAACGAAATGGTGCAGGCGCTCCAGGAAGAGCAATTTGTTGTTTACTTGCAGCCTAAATATTCACTTGAAACAAACGCTCCTGCAGGTGCCGAGGCACTTGTCAGGTGGATGCATCCTGAAAAGGGAATGGTTTCACCGGGTCTCTTTATTCCGGTATTTGAGAAAAACGGATTTATTGAAAGACTCGACCATTATGTTTGGGAGGTTATTTGTAAATATTTAAGAAAATGGATAGATGAAGGTCTTAAGCCGAATCCTATTTCTGTTAATATTTCACGAGTAGATTTATATAACCCGGGAATAGTAGAGTTTATTATTGGTCTTGTAGATAAATATAACGTGCCTCACGAGCTTTTCCAGTTAGAGCTTACGGAAACTGCTTATATGGATAACCCGCAAGTTATGAAGCAGGTTGTTTCAAGCCTTAAAGAAAACGGATTTACTGTTATGATGGATGACTTCGGAAGCGGTTATTCTTCACTCAGCATTCTTAAAGAGGTTGAGGTAGACATACTTAAAATAGATATGCGATTCTTCGACAGCAGTGGCAGTGACGGCAGGAGCGAAAATATTATTGCATCTGTTGTGCGTATGGCAAAATGGCTTGGTATGCCGGCTGTTGCAGAGGGTGTTGAAAAGGCAGAGCAGGTTAACTTCCTTGGCAGCGTAGGCTGTGAATACGTGCAGGGCTTCTACTTTGCAAGACCTATGCCTATTGACGAGTATGAAAAGCTTGCGAAGGAAAACAAAGAAAAGACTGTTTCTAAAACAGTAGATGCAGGCGTGCTTACAATGGACAAATTGTGGTCCTCTGCACCTGAAATGGAAATTCTTTTTTCAAACTCTTCACAAGCAAGCGGTATTTGTGAATTTGACGGAAACAAATTTTCTTATCTCAGAACAAACAACGCCTACAAGGTATTATTTGGTGCCGACGGTGTTTCCGAGGGTAATCCGTTAGATTATATTTTCTACGAGTATAAAAACGACGTTCTTGATGCATTTAAAAATGCAATAGATAACGATGAAATTATTGAATGTCAATACAAACGCCGTGTACAGCACGGAAATGCTCTTTGGGTTTCCATGAAGCTTCAGTTTATTGGCAAAATAGGCGGAGAAAAGTCTATATTTATTGCAAATCTTTCAGATATTACGGTGCAGAAGGACGTAGAAGCCGAGCTCAGAAAGCTTAAAAAGGTTATGAGCGGAAGCAAGAACAAGGCGAAAAAGCTTCTTGTTGTAGATGACTCCGAGCTTAGCAGCAGAATTATAAAGGATATTTTTGAAGGAAGCTACGAGGTTATACTTGCTAAAAACGGTCAAGAGGGTCTTAAGCTTCTGGAAGAATACAAAAACGACGTAGCGGTTGTATTGCTTGATATGGTTATGCCTGTTATGGACGGCAGAGAATTCCTTGAGTGCAAAAATGAAAATGAGGATACGGTAGATATTCCTGTGATTGTCATTTCAAGTGAAAGTGACGAGGGCATTCAGGTAGATATGCTCAAAATGGGCGTTAATGACTATATTACAAAGCCGTTCGTTGCAGAAATTATTGAACGCCGCGTTAAAAATGTTATTGATTATAACGAGCGGTTCAGAAAGATGGTAAGAGAATACAACAATATGTCTAAGGACTAATTGGTAAATATTTTCTGAAATAGGGGATTGTATATGAACAGAGAAAAGCTTATAGCTGTTGGCATTGATTATGATGAGGCAGTAAAGCGCTTTGCGGGAGCTACAGACCTGTTCGAAGGCTTTCTTAAGGAAATGGCTGTAATGAGGGTTATAGAGCCGTTAAGAAAAGCTTTGGCGGACGGTAACGTAGAGGAAGCATTCGCTGTTGCACATACCTTAAAGGGTAATTTCGGTAATATGAGTGCAAAGTCTTTGTTTGAAAAAATCACACCGCTGACAGAGGAGCTGAAAAAGGGAAATATAGAACAAGCGAAAAAGCTTTATATGTATCTGGAGCAGGAGTATAACGTTGTTGCCGAGGGTATTACAAAGGCTATGTAAGGTGAAAGTTAAAGGGTGCAAGGAGTATTCCATGCACCCTTTTTAATTGAATAAAATAATAAAAAAAACACCCATTGAGGTAACCTCAATGGGTGTAAGTTGTTTTCACCAATTATCTTTTTATAGCACCAAAGATAAGGTCAAGAAGAAGGTCGATATATATCATAATATCGTGGAGGAACTGATACTCACCGAATTCAATGTCATAACCTGCGGTACCATCGATTTCTCTTTTTATTTCGTGGTTGCACTCTAAGCAGAAGTTTGACTCGGTGTTGTCTCTTACGAAGGTTGAATCCTCGTTAGGAGTCCAAGCTGTATCGTCATAAGTATGTTCTTCCATAGAGTCCGGAACAACGTAGCCGCAGCCTGCACAACGTGTGCCGTGCTTTGTGCTGCCAAGACTTGTGTTCTCCTCTAACTTGTGGTTAACTGTTACAGGCACGCTTGCTACTAAAGCACCGTCAAGGTAAACGTCAACAGCAGTAGTTTCTACTGTAAGAGGTCTTGATAAATCTACTGAGAAGGAGAAGCGACCGCCTGCTGAGTAGTAAACTGTTTCTACTGCAGCGCCTGTTGAATCAGTAACAGTAACGTAAATGCCGTCCGGCTCAAATCTTTCGTAATCGTAATACTCTACTTTATAAGGACCTTGTGAAAGGTTAAAGGTATAAGGACCTGCAGCAAGAGAAATTACGGAAAATACTGAAAGAAGCATTACAACAGAAAGAACTGTTGCTAATAATCTTTTAGTCTTTTTCATAGTATTTCTTCCTCCGCTAAGCTTAGATTAAAGCAAATGCCTGAACAATCATAGAAACAAGAGCAAGAAGACTAACTAATATTTCTGAAGATGCGAAAATTGTCGGATATGTAGCTGTACCTTCAATGTAACGGGAAACTGTATCACCGCAATCTTCGCAAGTACCTGTTTCTGTTTCAGATGTTAAAAGACCTGCATCATTATTTGGTACCCAGAAAGGTACGTCGTGGTCTTCGTTTTTACAAATAACGCCGCAGCCGTCACAAATTTGACCGTGACCGTGGTTGTTTACAGGAGTAATAGCACCGCCTGCGTGGTCAACAGTGATTTGGAAAAAGCCTGCTGAATCGCCTTTGTAGAAAATTTCTACCTCTGTCATATAAATTGTGAGAGGCTGGTCTAACTCAACACTGAATGTAAAATATTGGAATTCAGTTTCGTAAGCAATTTGGTTGCCGTTAACGTCTGTAATTACAAGACCTGTTGGGTCGAAGCACTCTGTGTCAACGTATGCTTTTTTAGTTGGGTGAATGTAAAGTGTGTAGTCACCATCTGCAGCAGAAGCTACAACGCTCATTGAAACGGCAAAAAGTGCAATTGCCATAACAATAGCAAAAATTTTACGGGTTTTCATAACAAATTCCTCCAAAATGTTATTTTTTTACTCCTGCATTATAACATACTTTTTTATAAATGTAAAGACACAAAATAAAGTATTTTTAATGCGGTAGCCACTAAATATGCTTAAAAGTGAATAAATTAGGTTGACTTGCCTGATTTCGGGATATATAATTATATCAACTTATAACGAATTTACAGTAAAAGAGGCAGAAAAATGTTAATTAAAGGCTTTCAGAAGCTTACGTTGTTAGATTACCCCGGAAAAACAGCCTGCACAGTGTTTACAGGCGGCTGTAATTTCAGGTGTCCGTTTTGTCACAATGCAGGTCTTGTGGTTAAAATGGATGCAGACGTAATAGATGAAAAAGAGGTTTTTGCACATCTTGAAAAACGCAAGGGCATATTAGACGGCATTGCAATCACCGGCGGTGAGCCGTTGCTGCAGGGCGACATAGAGGATTTTTTAGAAAAAATACGCGAATATGACTATGCAATAAAGCTCGACACAAACGGAAGCTTTCCCGAAAAGCTTGAAAGAATTATAAAAAACGGGCTTTGCGATTATATTGCAATGGATATTAAAAATTCAAAGCAACGCTATGGTGAAACAATAGGTCTTTCGGCTTACGATACTTCTGCCGTGGAAAAAAGCGCGGAGCTTATTATGAATTCCGGCTTAGATTACGAATTCAGAACCACAATTACCAAAAATTTCCACACGGCAACGGATATTAAAAATATAGGCGAGTGGCTCAGTGGTGCAAAAAAATATTATCTTCAGAATTTTGTGGATTCGGGGAATCTTATTGACGGAAGCACCGAGGGGCAGAGCAAGGAGGAAATGCAAGCTCTCTTAGCTGTGGTTAAGGAATATATACCTTCTGCAGAAATAAGAGGTTTGTAAGCTGAAAACACGCTATTATATATAATAGTATGCAGAAATGCAAATAAAAAGAAATTTTATATATAGTGAATGCAATAGACAAAACACCATATCGGGCACAATATATTGTGTCTGATTTTTTTGTCCAAAAATCAATTTTGCTAAATTTGTCGTAAAATGACCAAAATAAACGGGCGCTATATGTGCACTTTGTATATAAAAAACAATATCTTGTGATTACGCCGTAAAAAAAGTTAGTTTTAACCACAATATATTGTGATTTTCTATTGACAAGCGCAAATATATCTGCTATTATCCTATATGCTACGAAAAATGATCTAGAAAACAATTTTAAGGAGAAAGAAAAATGTATCAAGTTATCAAAAGAGATGGTAAAGTTTCAGGTTTTGATATAATCAAAATCGCAGACGCAATTAAAAAGGCTTTTGAAGCATGTGAGAAGCAATATAACGATAATATTATTGATTTTCTCGCTTTAAAGGTAACAGCAAATTTTGAACCAAAAATCAGCAATAACCTTATTGCTGTTGAAGACGTTCAGGATAACGTTGAATCAGTTCTTGTTCAGGCAGGCTATGCAGATGTTGCAAAGGCTTACATCCTTTACAGAAAGCAACGTGAAAAAATCCGTAATATGAAATCAACAATCCTTGACTATAAGGAGCTTGTTGACAGCTACGTTAAGGTTACTGACTGGCGTGTTAAGGAGAACTCAACAGTTACTTACTCTGTTGGCGGTCTTATCCTTTCAAACTCAGGTGCTATTACAGCTAACTACTGGCTTTCAGAGATATATGATGAGGAAATTGCTAACGCTCACCGTTCAGGTGACGTTCACATCCACGACCTTTCCATGCTTACAGGTTACTGTGCAGGTTGGTCACTTAAGCAGCTCATTAAAGAGGGCTTAGGCGGTGTTCCCGGTAAAATTACATCTGCTCCTGCAAGCCACCTTGCAACTCTTTGTAACCAAATGGTTAACTTCCTTGGTATTATGCAAAACGAGTGGGCAGGTGCTCAGGCTTTCTCCTCATTTGACACATATTTAGCTCCTTTCGTTAAGGTAGATAACCTTGACTACAAGCAAGTAAAAAAATGCATTGAATCATTCATTTTTGGCGTTAATACACCATCACGTTGGGGTACACAGGCACCATTCTCAAACATTACCTTAGACTGGTCTGTACCTGCTGACCTTAAGGATATGCCTGCAATTGTCGGCGGTAAGGAATTAGACTTTACTTACGGCGATTGTAAAAAAGAAATGGATATGGTTAACAAGGCATTTATTGAAATAATGATTGAAGGCGACGCACACGGCCGTGGCTTCCAGTACCCAATTCCGACGTATTCAATTACAAGAGATTTTGACTGGTCAGAAACAGAGAACAACAAGCTTCTCTTTGAAATGACTGCAAAATACGGTACTCCTTATTTCTCAAACTACGTTAACTCAGATATGGAGCCAAGTGACGTTCGTTCAATGTGCTGCAGACTTCGTCTTGACCTTCGTGAATTAAGAAAGAAGAGCGGCGGCTTCTTCGGCAGCGGTGAAAGCACAGGTTCAATCGGTGTTGTTACTATTAACTTACCAAGAATTGCATACCTTGCTGAAAACGTTGAGGATTTCTACAAAAGACTCGATAAGCTTATGGATATTTCTGCTCGTTCTCTTAAGGTTAAGAGAGGCATTATCACAAAGCTTCTTGATGAAGGTCTTTACCCATATACAAAGCGTTACCTTGGTACCTTTAACAACCACTTCTCAACAATTGGTCTTATTGGTATGAACGAGGTTGGTCTTAATGCAAAATGGCTCCGTAAGGATATGACTCACAAGGAAACTCAAGAGTTTGCAAAGGACGTTCTCAACCACATGAGAGAAAGACTTTCTGACTACCAGGAGGAATACGGCGACCTTTACAACTTAGAGGCTACACCTGCAGAGTCAACAACCTACCGTTTTGCAAAGCACGACAAGAGCAAGTACCCTGCAATTATTACTGCTAATGAAAACGGTACTCCATACTACACAAACTCTTCACACTTACCGGTTGGTTATACAGCAGATATTTTTGAAGCACTTGATGCACAGGATGAGCTTCATACCTTATATACATCAGGTACAGTATTCCACGCATTCTTAGGTGAAAAGCTTCCTGACTGGAAGGCTGCTGCAAATCTTGTAAAGAAAATTGCAGACAATTACAGACTTCCTTACTACTCAATTTCACCAACATACACAGTATGCTGCAACCACGGTTACATTTCGGGTGAGGTTTACACCTGCCCTGATTGTGGTGAAACAACAGAGGTTTACAGCCGTATTACAGGCTACTACCGTCCTGTTCAGAACTTCAACGACGGTAAGGCTCAGGAGTTCAAGGACAGAAGAGTTTACGATATTATTCATTCAAGCTACGAAAAAGCAGAAAGAACAGTTGACCACGCTCACTGCTGCCCTGAAGCAGAAACAAAAACAGCAGTAGCTACAAAGGATGCAACCTTTACACTTTTCGCAACAAAAACCTGCCCAAAATGTAAAATTGCTGCTCAGCTTCTTGACCAAAAGGGTATTTCTTATGAAAAGCTCTTTGTAGAGGATAACGTAGAGCTTGCTAAAAAGCTTCAGTTAAAGCAAGCGCCGTCACTTGTAATTTACAATGGCGATGAAGCAACCGTTATTTCAGATTTACCTGCAGTTAAAGAGTTTATTGAAAATATGTAATAAAATAAAAACGGGGCTGCCAGACAGCCCCTTTTTAAAACAAAGGATAAATTGTTATGAAAGATATAATCATAATTGGTGCGGGCCCCGCAGGTCTTACAGCAGCGCTTTATGCTTTAAGAGCAGGTAAAAGCGTGCTCGTAATAGAAAAAAGCACCTTTGGCGGACAGGTAACCTTCTCACCAAAAATTGAAAATTACCCGGGCTTTATAGAGATGACCGGAAACGAATTTGCCGACAAGCTCCTTGACCAGGTTTTAGCAATGGGTGCAGAGGTGGAAATGGAAAAGGTTACCGGCATTATGAATGAGGGTAACAGAAAATTAGTTTTTGCAGGCGATAAAAAGTACGAGGCAAAGGCTGTAATTATTGCTGTAGGCGTTAAGCACAGACAGTTAGGGCTTGAAAGAGAAAACGAGCTTACAGGAAAGGGTATTTCTTACTGTGCGGTTTGTGACGGCGCATTTTACAACGGACAAACAGTAGGCGTTGTAGGTGGCGGTAACTCTGCTTTACAGGAGGCTGTGCTTCTTTCAGATATTTGCAAAAAGGTTTACGTTTTCCAGAATCTTTCCTATATGACAGGCGAGAAAAAGCTTGTAGAAATTCTTGAGGGAAAGTCAAACGTAGAGTTTATGACAGACGTTACGGTTGCAGGCCTTAAAGGTGACGACGAATTAACGGGCGTTACATTAAAGCATGCCTCAGGCAGTGAAAAAGAGGTTGACTTAGACGGTCTTTTTGTTGCTATAGGTCTTGAGCCTAACAACGGAGCATTCAGCGAAATGGCTGCACTTGACGGTAACGGCTATTTTGATTCGGATGAGGCTTGCCTCACAAAAACAGAGGGCATTTACGTAGCAGGTGACTGCCGTAAAAAGAGTATACGTCAAATAACAACTGCAACGGCAGATGGTGCTTCAGCAGCACTTGCAGCTTGCAGATATATAGACGCTATATAAAATAACGGTTGTATAATTCTGAATTGGAAAGGGAATTCAGGTTTATATAATCTTAAAATATAAAATGCCAATACAAAACGAAAACAACGATAAGTGCGTAACTTATCGTTGTTTTTGTTGTTGAAAAAATAAGTTGACTATGATAATATAGGATTGTAGATTGAAAAATCTATTTGGGAGAATAATTTAAAAAAAAAGGTGAATTATTATGAAATTAAGCACAACAGAAAAAATTATGAAAATATGGGGTTGGGTAACTCTTGTAATGTTACTGCTCGGAATACCCTCATATTTCATAAACTACTTTATTTTAAAAATGGAAATTGAGTTTTCGCTGTTTATACCGTTGATTTTTTCAAGTGTGGTAGAAATGCTTTTATCCATAGCATTTATTCGTTGTAAGAAAGATGCTTTTTTAGTTGTTGCTATAGGCGGGCAGGTTCTTTACAGAGTAGTGACAATTATCATGAATATTTCCGCTGTTTCTGTATTAGCCTTTATTAACCTTGCAATTTATGCAGCGCTCTTGTTATTTGTAGCGGTAAGCTGTATTTCGAAGTTTTCTGCTTACAGGGAAAAGCTTAGCCGCTTGTGGTTTGTACCTTGTGGTGCAATATGCATTGTTTCTGTAATTGGTTTTATTAAGGATACAGCAGAAAAATTTGCAAATACATTTGGTAATGCACCTGATGGAGCAGAAATATTTGTTCAGACGTTCTCATTGGGAATAGGTGCTTCAAGCAGTATAATGGGAATTTTGCAATACTTTTTACTGTGCTATTGGATTTATAAGAAGCAAGAAAACCAAATATTTAATCAGGCTGCGAATATTATAGAATAATAAAAATAACGTCCTGTCACTTAAGGTGACAGGGCATTTTTATATTTATTGTTTTTAACTGCAGGGCGTGTAATAAGGCGCTTTACTTTTCCATTCTTTTTCTTGCATTTTCAAGCGCTTTTTGATATGGCATTAACATACCCTCGTTCATTTTGTTTCCCATTTTTCCTTTGAGCTTTTCAGAGGAGAGCATACCGCCTACTAAATACATAAGAAGCATTCTCTTCCATTGCTTTTGCGGAAAATCGTACTGGTTATGCGATTTATAGAATTTGTGGTCTGCCTTCATCATGCCTTGCATAATCCATATTAAATCTCTGAAAACCTTCATACCACCAATTCCATAAAAATTCTGTGGTAAAAGGATTTTCTTTTCTAAGGCGTAATCAAGAGTTTTTGCCAGCTTATCTATGCTTTCATCTGCAATATCTTCATTTGTAGCAATGCCGCAAAGGAAGTTGTGTCCTACCTCTGCTCTTGCTTCAATAATAGTTTTAAGGTTTTCCTCTGTGCTTAAATTACCGTTAACTAAGTAGCCTACGGGCATACCTATTGTAACAGTTCTGTGACCGTTGCAGAATTGTCTGTCATCATACATTTTAAAACGTGCACCCATGGAGTGGTCTTTAATGGTGAATGCATAAATAATAGCTTCCGATTTTTGAATATTGTTTCTTAAAAATTCATCAAAGCCGTCCTTGTAAATACATTTTCCCGAAACCGCACAGTTAAAGCAGCCAAGGCATCCGCCCTTAAAGGGGTATTCTTTAATGTTTACAATTCTTGTTTTCCTTTTTGCTTTTGCTCTGAAGCGGGTAATCATATTTTTAAGGGCTTCATCATTTTCATCACAGTCTGTAACAATAACAACGTCGCCCGATTTTTCATTTTCATCCTCAATTGCAGTTGTCATTGTTAAAGCAGGGAGAGAGGTTGCTTTTATTCCTTTTTCATAAAGATTATTTTCTATTCTGAAAACAACAAAATCAAAAAAATCCTCTGCTTCCTTTTGACCTTGTTCAGTAGATAAATCATCCATATCGGCAGAAAGCCCGTTTATATATTTCAAGCCTAAATCAAAGCAGTTATCTTTAATATAACGGTGTGCGGTAACGTCGTAAAAATGCTTAGAGGTGGAAAACTGCGTTGCGAATTTTTGTGAAAGGTCTAAATTTGCTTCCTTTAAAAGCTCTATAAACCTGTGCAGCTGACAAGGTGCAACAAAGGTGTAAACAGGGTAAGAGAATACAAGTAAATCTGCTTTTTTTACCTCTTCAATTGCCTTGGAAAAATCCTTTTCCAAGGCTTTTATTTTTTGCCCTGCATCAAGCACGGAAAACTCGTGCTCGGGGTGTAAAATTTTTAAATAATTTGTAGTTTGTAAAGTAATGCTGTTTTGTCCTTTAGGACTGCCGTTAATAATTAAGATGTTCATTTGTTGTTCATCTCCAAATCAGAATTGTCATCGTCTTTAATTATTTTAATATCTTTTGAAAATTTGTTGATATATGGTTCAATATCGTTGTATTCGATATAAGGTTTAACAAACCCCTTGCAGAAGGAGTAGCCGGAAATAAAAAGTATTATTTTTGCAAGGAAGGAGGCGTGGACGTTTTTCTTGTTAATTCTCAATGAAATTAAATCATCCGCCTTGATGATAGTTTTAATGGAATTCCAAGGGATACGTTTTATGGGGAATACCAAAAAAATTGCGAAAAAGTTTAAAATAACAAAAGAGTTTTCTATTCCGTTTTCGGTAAGAGTGAAGGCTTCGCCTTTGTTTTTTACGTATACTCTTAAGAGATTTATTACGGAAATTAAATAGGTGAAAAGCACTAGCCCTATTGCAAGACACATAAACATAGAAAAGCCCTCGCCGAGAGGCTGGTCGTTTTCATCAACAATTTGGTTGTTATAGAGCATATATATAACTCTGTAGCCTAAGGGTTGTATTCCGCCAAATAAAATAACAAAAAACCAAAATCTCCAGTTTAATTTGTGTTCTTTCATAATATCATCTCCTAAAATTGAGTATATCATAAACACAACATTTTTTCAAATAAACTTGACAAACCACGGCGTTTTTGTAAATATAGATATAGTAAAAAAACAAAGGAGAAATTTTTATGTCTGCATTTTTTATGAGTGTAGTTGCTTTTTTTACTTCGCTTGCAACCATTGTTACAGGGTTTTTAGGGCTTGATATTAGTTCATCTGACAAAAAGGTTGAAAACTTTAAGGTTACAACTTACATAAGGGGTGACTATATTCAGGAAGAAAACAGTCTTTATAGTGAAGATTTTGATATTATTACTGACGTTATTCTTTTTGAGTGTGCGTCTTTTGATAATAAGGGTAATATTGTTTATGAAAAAGATAAATTAGAAACAGCGTTAAAAAATATCAGAAATGCAATAGGCGAACGAGATATAAATATTACACTTAATCTTTTAGGTCCCGAATGGCATTCAGAGTCAGACGTATGGGAAGAACAGATGGAAGCGCAAAGTAACGAATATAACAAGGCGTTTACAAGTGGTGTTTTAGAAGATAACATTATTAAAGTTTTAGAAAAGTATGAATTTTCAGGGGTTCATTTTGATTATGAATATCCACTTTCTCGCAATGCGTGGAAAGAATACAACAAATTTTTAGTTTCACTTAATGAAAAGTTAGGGGATTATACATTGGGTGTTGCTTGTAGCGACTGGAATATAAAATTCAGTTTATCTGCTATAGAAGCGGTTGACACTTTTGAGCTTATGGTTTATGATTTTAACGATGAAGAGGGCAAGCACGCAACATATGAGCAAACTATAGATTTGGTTAACACAGTCGGGCTTCACGGAATACCACAAGAAAAAGTTAATGTAGGGCTTCCGTTTTATTCAAGGCCCACTGATATGTCGGGGTACTGGTATGGTTATAATGGTTACTATGAAAAAATAGATGAAAAGGGCTGGTACCATTGTAATGATATTGACAAGGATTTTTGGTTTAATACATCAGAAGTAATAGAAAAGAAAACAGAGTATGCTATAAACAACGGTTTCGGCGGTGTGATGATATGGCACTATAACTGCGATTTGCCCTCATCTCACGAAGATTCGCTTCTTAAAGCAGTCTCCACAGCAGTAGAAAATAATTACTAAAAACAAAATCTCCGGGGAGTACCAAACTACCCGGAGATTTATTTTGTTATGTTTTTTCTGAAATATTATTTAGAGTTTAGTTTTCAGTCGTTCTATCTGACTGCTGAAATATTCAATATAAGAGTCAAATTCAAGTTTGTATAATAGATTATATCATGATTTTGCAATGTAATCAAGGCGAAGCCTTGTATATCATCAATTCCGCAGGAATTGCATATCATCAACACGCAGTGTTGCATCTCATCAAGCCGCAGGAGGAATTATACACGGCTTTGCCGTGATGATATACAGCTCCAAAGGAGCTGATGATATACACGCTGACGCGTGATGATATGCTAAGCTAAGCGGCTTGGATAAAAAAAGAAGGAACTTTTGGTAGACAAAAGTTCCTTCTTTTTTGCGAAAGACGGACCAAAAGTAGTATAGCACAAGGTAAGAAATACTAAAAGTAGTATAACAATTATAATCCGCCATAAATAAAGTGCCACCAATATGGATATATAACTTCGGATGCACTTCCCGATGTAGACCAAATTGTTTTCCAAGATATTTCTTGCCATACACCATTGTTGTTTTCGAATGTTAATACATTGGCGTCTGTCATACCTTTGCTGACATAGTAGACCTCGGCTGTATTTTCGTCGCAGCTTAATACTTTGAAATATTCCATTTCTCCAAGCATTGTATTTTGTGTATGCGCTTGTTTAAAATCATCATAATATTTTTGCGTAAGTATCTCACATTTGATTAGAGCCGATGCCCAAAGTGCGACTGGAATTAAAATACCAACAATAACAATTATAAGTATAACTTTCTTTTTCATTTTGCATTCTCCTTTGCGGTGTTGATAGATGAGATGAGCATAACACGAATACTTGTACAAGCGGAGTCAAGAACTTTATATTCTTCTTCGGATATGTAATTAGTTTTGAACAGCAGTTCCAACCAATATCCGGTTTCATTTGCTTCTTTGAGAGCAATTTGCAATTTTGCAATGAAGTCTGCTTTGCCGTGAGCATATTGTGCTTCACGGATATTTGCACCGATGGATGTGCCGCTTCTGCCGATTTGATTGGAAATAATGGATTCTCGTTTTGCTTTCAGGTATTTGACAAGGTTAATAATGGACACTGCAAAATCCGTTGATAGCGTTCTCAATTTGCTTTCCGACATAATAACACCTCCGCTTCATATAAATTATACCATAAAACTTGTTAGATTTCAATAATTAGTGAAGTTGCGGCAAGCCGCAGTGAAGTTATGCCTTACGGAATAGTGAAGTATTGCGCCATTGGCGCAAAGTGAAGTTAAGTGTTCCGTATATCGTGCCGAAGGCACACTTCACGCACGAAGTGCGCTTCACGTCCGAAGGATACTTCACGTTCCGAGTAAGCGGAACACTTAGTTCAAAAAAAAGAACCTTTGTCTTGGTAGACAAAGGTTCTTTTTTTGTTGGTGGAGACGGTGGGGCTCGAACCTATGACCTTTTGACTGCCAGTCAAACGCTCTCCCGATACACGCAAAAACGCACCCCCTGTTCTCCACTTCAAGCTTTAAAAAACTCTTCGATCACAAAACGGTACAGCTATAATACATACTGATATTTTCTGCATTATCAGTAAGTGCATAAAAGTTAAAAACTTTTTGCTTTTAAAGGCTTGTAAAATATCGGTTTTTTCTCACCGACTTTAACCATTTCGCGCGCAAGTAACTCTCTCATTTTTCTTAAGACATCAATGTATTCTTTATCATTTACAAGGTTATGTCTTTCGTCAGGATCATTTTTCAGGTCATATAAAAAATCATCATAATAAATCCGCGCGCTATGTTTAATATTTCCCGGTCCGAGTGCTTTGGCAGAATACTTCCAATCCTTTGTTCGTACTGCCCTGCCGACTTGTGATTCACTGATCTGAATAAAAACACAATCTCTTTCAGGAGCATCTTGCCTATTAACAGGCAGAATATTTCCGGAATAGACTTTCGGTATCTCAATTTCTGCAAGACTCAGAAGCGTAGGAGGAATGTCGATAAGACTGACAAGACAATTCATAATCTCGCCTTTATCTACAGCACCGCCACCAAAAACAAGGGGTGTATGTATACTCGAATCGTGACAGCTGCGTTTATATTCGGCGTTTCGTGTTTTAAAATGACAACCGTGGTCACTTGTGTAAACGATAACTGTATTATCATACAAACCTTTATCCTTCAAGGCTTTAACAAGCCTTCCGACATTTTCATCAAGGGAATGAATAGCAGCGAGATAATCTGGATACTCTTCTTTGTAATTACCCTTAAGAAATGTTAAATCCTCCGGTAAAGGATAGTCACGAAAAACATCAACTTTATCTGTCGGTCCTTCAAAATGACCTCTGTCATTCTGGTGATGTGGCTCAAGTTGTGAAACAAACATAAAGAAAGGCTTTTCGCCGCTATGGTTATTTACATATTCAACCGCAAAGTCATTTATACAATCTGCTCTGTAACCATTAAAATCAATCTGATTACCGTTACCGTCAAAAACATATCCGTCATAACCGTGCGAGGTAAACTCCAAAACATCCGACGCACGCCAATATTTATAGCCGCCTTGTCTTTCCTTAGGAACAGCTGTTTTTTCGCAATGAACACCGATGCCTGCATAACGGTCTGAAGCAAGATGCCATTTTCCGATATACGCTGTATCATAGCCGTTTTCATTGAAATAATCAGCTAAAGTTTTTGTATCTTCTTTCAAAGCAATCCCGTTCCAATAGCAACGGTTTTCAGTTGCAAACTGACCTGTCTGCAAACAGGCACGGGCAGGGCCGCAAACCGGCTGGCAAGTAAAAGAATTCTCAAACAGCACTCCTTCTTCTCCTAATTCCCAGACATTAGGCATCAGGTTACTGTTCAGAGTGTCCCAGCGCTGTTGATCGGAAAAATATAAAATAATATTAGGCTTCATTTTTTTCTCCTTAATATTTATAAACATTATCTGTAGATCCTTCAGATATATTACAGTAAAGATTATAACACAAATATATCAACATTTCAATAAAGCCATATATAATAAAACTCCGCACACTAATGTGTACAGAGTTTTGGTGGAGACGGTGGGGATCGAACCCATGACCTTTTGACTGCCAGTCAAACGCTCTCCCAGCTGAGCTACGCCCCCGTGGTTATAGTGAATAAGTAATAGTGAATAGTGAATAAGTAATGGTAAAAAGTGAATAAGTAATAGTGAATAGTGAATAAGTAATAGTGAATAGTGAATAAGTAATAGTGAATAGTGAATAAGTAATGGTAAAAAGTGAATAAGTAATAGTGAATAAGTAATGGTAAAAAGTGAATAAGTAATAGTGAAAAGTGAATAAGTATCAGGTATAGACAAGGTTGCTTGTTACACAAGCAACCTTGTGCGTTTTATTACTTTATTATAATTTTAACTTTTCGTTTGCTGCCTTCATCATATCGGGAGAAACCTTAACAACCTCGCGGTCGTAGGTAAGAAGACCGTTCAACTCATCCTCTACGTCGCTTACCTCAGTATAAATAATTGCAGAAAGACCTTTTTCCTTCATACATTTATAAATTCTGTCCTCGTAAAGGTGTTTTATTGCTGCATCAAATTTTTCCTGAGTGAAATATTTTCTGTAGCCGAAGAATTTTTCCTTGTTGTAGGTGTGGCCTGCAAATCTCATTGAGTAGCCGCCGAATTCTGTGAGACCTATTGGTCTTGAATCGTTTTTGTCGTATTTGGGGAACATAAACGGAGTGAAGTAAATGTGGAAGCTGTTAACGTCACCTGCTCCGTGGTCTACCCAGCCGCTTGCGTGGTCAATGAGTCTTGTAGGGTCCTTTTGTCTGTAGAATTCGCAAGCCTTAACAGAGTCAAATTGCCCCCATGCCTCGTTGAACGGAGTCCAAAGTGCAAGAGAAGGAACATTGTAAAGATGCTCTATCATTTCAGCTGAATCTTTAAAATACTCTTCTCTGCCTGAAGCATCTGTTCTTGCATAGAATGCATAATTCTTTTTGCCGTCAGGCACTCTGCCTGCTTTTTTATTATTGAAAAGCATACCGAGGAAAGGAAGCGTACCAATAGCAAGGAAATTATATTTTCCGCCGCCGTTGACCATATCCTGCCAAACAATCATACCGAGTCTGTCGCAGTGGTAATACCAACGAAGAGGCTCAATTTTAATGTGCTTTCTTAACGTATTGAAGCCCAAGTCCTTCATTGTTTGAATATCGTAAATCAAAGCCTCGTCAGATGGTGCTGTGTAAAGACCGTCTGACCAATAGCCCTGGTCAAGAAGACCGTTAAAGAAATACGGCTTGTTATTAAGTGTAAAGCGCGGTGTGCCGTCTGCATCTACACCCGTACCGAATTTTCTCATAGCAAAGTAGCTGTCTACTCTGTCTTCACCTGCGGCAAATTTAATATCGTAAAGATAAGGGTTTTCCGGAGACCAAAGCTCGTAGTCTGAAAGTTTAATTGTACCTTTACCGTTTATGAGCTTTGCAGCAGCCTTTATGGTGTCCTTATCCATAACCATTACACCGATTTCGGGGATTACTTCGTTTGAATAATTAACCTCAATGTTAAGCTCGTCTGTGTCAATATTCGGAGAAAGCTTAATGGAGGTTATATAATCGTAAGGAACCTCCTCAAGCCAAACTGTTTGCCAGATGCCTGATTGCGGAGTGTACCAAATGCCGCCGCGGTTAAAGGTTTGCTTACCGCGAGCCTGTGAGCCTGTATCCGTAGGGTCTGTAACAGCAACTCTTAAATCGTTTTCACCGTTTAAAATTAAAGCGGTAACGTCAAAGGTGAAAGGAAGGTAGCCGCCGGTGTGCTCACCGACAACAGTGCCGTTTAAGGTAACGGTGCATTTGTAATCTACCGCGCCAAAGTGTAAAAGCACTTTAGATTTTGTTTTAGTAAAATTGAAAAGCTTCTGGTAATAAAGCGTGTCTGTAGGGAGTACCTGCTTTTCAACGCCGCTTAAAATTGATTCCGGACTAAAAGGTACAACAATTTCACCCTGAAAGCCGCTGAATTTTTTGTTTTCGCCATAAATAGCGTAATTCCACACGCCGTTTAAATTAATAAAGCTGTCGCGCTTGAATTGCGGTCTTGGGTAATCGTTAAGGGGAAGATTTTTATCTAAAGCTCTGCCCCATCTTGTTAATAATCTTTCCATAATACCCTCCGAAAAGTAATTTGAAATAAATACGTAATTATTTTATCACAAAGTCACTTAATTTTCAAGATAAATCACCAAATTGACAGTAATGAATAATATGCAGTATAGGGGGTGGCTTTATGGTTGCGGAAGCTTCAATGCTCATTTTGTCAATAATAGGAATTTTAAGTATTTTAAGGTGCTTTATTTTTAAATTTATTACGTTTAAGGAAGAACGGTTTACTTTAGTATTACCTGTTTTTGAGGAAAAAGAAGATATTTTTATGAGAATTGAAAATCTGAGAGAATTCCTTGACTTTTCAGGAATACATAAAAAAAGCACCGTAGTAATAGTTAACTACGGTGCATCACGTGAGTTTTTGCAAAAAATTGAAGATATGTACGGTTATTACGGAAATTTACAAATAATTGAAAAGGATGAGGCAGGGGAAATGCTAAAAAAAATTATTTAATGCAAAAAAGCTTATGGGCATTACTGTTAGCAGCGGTGAGAATTTCTTCCTTTGTAAGGCTTTTCACCTCTGCTATTTTTTCTGCTACGTAAGAAATGTAGGTGCTTTGGTTCCTTTTGCCTCTGAAGGGTACGGGAGTCATATAGGGACAGTCGGTTTCCAAAAGGAGTCTTTCAAGAGGTACGCTTTTTGCCACCTCTAAGGGGACCCTTGCATTTTTAAAGGTAACAGCTCCGCCGAGTCCAATGTACAAGCCGAGCTTTAAAGCCTCGTTCATAACCTCTACGCTGCCTGAAAAGCAATGAAGTACACCCTTTGGTTTGTGCTTTTTTAAAATTTCTAAGGTGTCGGCGTGAGCCTCTCTTGAATGAATAATAACGGGCAGGCTTAATTCATTTGCTAAGGCAAGCTGCTCTGTAAAAAAGCGCTTTTGCTCCTCCTTATTATCCTTTACCCAGTAATAATCGAGCCCTATTTCACCAATTGCAACGCACTTTTTGTGCATTGCAAACTCTTTTATTTCGCTTAAATAATTTTCATTTGCAGCACTTATATCCTCAGGGTGAAAGCCGACGGCACAATACATAAAATCATATTTTTCAGCAAGCTGAATTGATTTTTTTGATTCCTCAATATTTGTGCCGCAGTTAATTACACCCAAAATGCCCGACTCCGAAAAGGAGTCGAGCAAATTAGCTCTGTCGTCATTAAAAGCTTTATCGTTATAATGCGCGTGAGTATCAAAAATGAAATCCATAATTAACCCAACATTGTTCCTGCAGGCATACCGTCAACGAAAAGTACTTTTACCTCTTCCTCACTGATTTCACCTGCTAAAATCATACCCTTGCTTTCAACACCGCAAAGTGTTCTCGGCTTAAGGTTTGCAACAATAACAACGCTTTTGCCTATAAGGTCTTCCGGCTTGTACCATTGTGCTATGCCTGAGGCTACTGTTCTCGGCTCCTTTGTGCCGTCATCGAGTGTAAGCTTTAAAAGCTTTTTAGCCTTTTTAATCGGCTCGCAATCTACAATTTTTACAACGCGAAGCTCAACCTTTGCAAAGTCGTCAAACTCTATTTCCTTAAGACCTATAATTGTTTTTTCTTCCTCTTCTTCTGCTTTTGGAAGAGAAGCTTCAATTTCAGCCAATGTCTTTTCCATATCAAGACGGGAGAAGAGAGGTGTTGCTTCACCGACTTTACCACCGGCAACTAATTTACCAAAGCTTTCGAGTGACTCTAAATCATCAATATTACAATTGATTTGAGAGAATATAGCATCACTTGTTGCAGGCATAAACGGTTTTAATAAAACTGCAATGAAACGAATGCTTTCAAGTAAATTGTAAAGAACTGTACCAAGACGGGCTTTTTTGTCTTCATCCTTAGCAAGAGCCCAAGGCATTGTTTCGTCAATGTATTTATTGCAACGCTTTGCAAGCTCGAATATTTTTGAAAGAGCATCACTTACTCTGTAGGTATCAAGAAGCTTTGTAACCTCGGGAAGAACAGAAAGAGCCATTTCTTTTAATTCATTGTCTAATTCTTCTTCGCAAACAGGGGATTGAATTACACCGTCAAAATACTTGGTATTCATAGCAATTGTACGGTTAACAAGGTTGCCTAAGGTGTTTGCAAGGTCTGAATTGAAGCGCTCAATAATTGTACTATAAGTGATTGAGCCATCTTGTGCGTGTGGCATTTCTGAAAGGAGATAATAACGTACTGCGTCAACACCAAAGCGGTTGCAAAGGTCGTCGGCATAAATTACGTTGCCGCGTGACTTTGACATCTTATCCTCACCGGAAAGGAGCCAGGGGTGACCAAAAACCTGCTTTGGTAAAGGCTCACCGAGTGCCATAAGCATAATCGGCCAGTAAATGGTGTGGAAACGAAGAATATCCTTACCAATGATGTGAACATCTGCCGGCCAGTATTTTTTGTACATTTCAGAATTTTCTTCTGTGTTGTAGCCAAGACCTGTAATGTAGTTTGAAAGAGCATCTATCCAAACGTAAATAACGTGCTTGTCGTCAAAGCTTACGGGTACACCCCATTTAAATGAGCTTCTTGAAACACATAAATCCTGAAGACCGGGCTTAATAAAGTTGTTTATCATTTCCTTTTTACGGCTTTCAGGGTAAATGAAGTCCGGATTTTGCTCAATGTATTCCTCTAATTGCTTTTGGTATTTGCTTAATTTAAAGAAGTAGGTTTCTTCTTTTTCTTTACGTACCTCTCTGCCACAGTCGGGGCATTTACCGTCGACTAACTGTGTTTCTGTAAAGAAACTTTCGCAAGGCACACAGTACCAGCCTTCATATTCGCTTTTGTAAATATCGCCCTGATTATAGAGCTTTTCAAAGATTTTCTGTACTGATTTTTCGTGGTCAGCGTCGGTTGTTCTTATGAATTTGTCGTAGGTTGTGTTAAGGCAGTCGCAAACGTCCTTAATTTCACCTGCAACCTTGTCAACGTATTCCTTAGGAGAAACACCTGCGGCTGCTGCATACTCTTCAATTTTTTGACCGTGCTCATCAGTACCGGTCTGGAAAAATACATCATAACCCTGCATTCGCTTAAATCTCGCAAGAGCATCAGCTAAAACGATTTCGTAAGAGTTACCTATATGAGGTTTTCTTGATGTGTAAGCAATAGCAGTTGTAATATAATATGGCTTTTTTTCCATTGTGTTTTTCATTCCTATCTTATAGAGAGTATTTAAGGTGACAAGAATAATCCGAACTTGCCTCAAACCGGCATATTTCGGTGCTTTTCACCCAATTTATTCTTGTAAGG
>JAZNET010000046.1:0-63106 GCA_045588735.1 Acutalibacteraceae bacterium
TCGCTTTTAGGCAGGTTCGGATAGCTCAATTCACCCTAAATATATTATACTACAAAAATATTCAAATGTATATCTCTTTTTATATTTTTTTCATTCTATGCATAAAATTACATTTTTGTAAAAATCTATTGAAATTTTAATGAATATAGGGTATAATCCATTCATTGCAATAAAGTGTGTATTGCAAAAACAAAAATCAAAAAGAGGTTTTAGTAATGAAAAAGTTCTTAAAAGTAGTTTCAATTGTACTTGTTATTGCTTTAGTTGGCGTTTTTGCTGCTTGCGGCGGTGACAAAACAGAAGAAAAAACTGTACTTACCATGGCAACAAATGCCGAATTCCCACCATATGAGTATGTTGAGGAAGGCAAAATTATTGGTATTGATGCAGAAATCGCAGCTCTCATTGCAGATAAGCTCGGTATGGAACTCCAAATTGTAGACGTTGCTTTCGATTCAATTATCCCCGGTGTTCAAAGCGGTAAATACGATATGGGTATGGCCGGCTTAACAGTTAATGATGAAAGACTTGAAAAGGTTAACTTCTCTACATCTTACGCAAAGGGTGTTCAGGTTGTTATCATTCCTGAAAACAGCGATATTAAATCACTTGACGATATTTCAGGTAAGAAAATCGGCGTTCAGACTTCAACAACCGGTGACATTTATGCAACAGATGATTTCGGTGAGGAAGCAATTACCCGTTATGACAACGGCGCAGTAGCTGTTCAGGCTCTTATTGCAGGTAAGGTAGACTGCGTTATTATAGATAACGAGCCGGCAAAATCTTACGTAACTGCAAACGAAGGTCTTAAAATTCTTGAAACAGAATATGCTGTAGAGGATTACGCTATTTGCTTCAATAAAGAAGATACAGAGCTTCAGGAAAAAGTTGATGCAGCTCTCAAGGAACTCATTGCAGACGGTTCTGTACAAAGAGTTGTTGATAAGTACATTACAGCTGAATAATTAATTTTTAAAGGGTGGGGCAACCCACCCTTTATGTAACTTTATACACTTTTAGAATAGATAAAACAGTCTGAGAATCAGCTTGTTTTATCTATTTTAAAATGAAAGGATTTTGTTTGTGGATAAGTTTACTGAATTTACAGAACTTATAAAGGCAGCGTTGCTGTCGTTTGTAGATGAGCTTGAATTCGTTTTTGCAGGAGATAACAGGTACGAGCTTCTCATAAACGGCTTTTTAAATACGTTGAAAATTACGGCAGGCTCTTTAATTGTCGGTATCATAATAGGTATAGTTATTGCTGCTATTCGCTCCTCTTACGACAAAAACAAGGAGTCGATGAAGCTGCACGGCGGCTTAGGCTACGTTTTGTTAAGCTTTTTTAATACAATTTGTAAGGTTTACCTTACCGTAATTCGCGGAACGCCCGTTGTTGTTCAGCTTATGATTTCTTACTTTGTAATTTTTGTAAGCTCGCAGGACGGTGTGCCTGTTGCGATTTTTGCTTTCGGTATAAACTCGGGTGCATACGTAGCAGAGATTTTCAGAGCAGGTATTATGTCGATTGATAACGGACAGTTTGAAGCAGGCAGAAGCCTTGGTTTCAACTATTTTCAAACAATGCGTTACATAATAATTCCGCAAATGTTCAAGGCTGTTTTACCTACACTTTGTAACGAGTTCATTGCTTTGTTAAAGGAAACCTCGGTTGCAGGCTACGTTGGTGTTATGGACGTAACAAAGGCAGGTAACGTTATTGCGGGCAGAACGTTTGAATATTTTATTCCGCTTTTCACGGTTGCATTGGTTTACCTTGTAATGGTTATGATTCTTTCCTCGTTGGTAGGAAAGCTCGAAAGGAGGCTTCGTAAGAGTGAGCGATAATGTTTTAATTAAAGTAACAGACCTCAAAAAGCACTATAACGGCGGTGAGGTTAAAGCTCTTGACGGAGTTAACTGTGAAATTCAGAAGGGTGAGGTTGTGGTTGTTATCGGCCCGTCGGGTAGCGGTAAGTCAACCTTCCTTCGTTCTCTCAATCTTTTGGAAATTCCTACGGGCGGACAAATTGTGTTTAATGGTGCTGACATTACAGCACCCAAAACGAATATAAACAAGCACCGCCAAAAAATGGGTATGGTGTTTCAGCATTTTAACCTTTTCCCTAATATGACGGTTTTAGGTAATATGACAAGTGCACCTATTAAAATTCTTAAAAAGTCAAAGCAGGAGGCAGAGGAAAAAGCGCTTGAGCTGCTCGACAGAGTTGGTCTTAAGGATAGAGCGGATGCGTACCCAAGCCAGCTTTCAGGCGGTCAGAAGCAAAGAGTTGCTATTGTAAGAGCACTTTGCATGGAGCCTGAGGTAATGCTTTTTGATGAGCCTACCTCTGCACTCGACCCCGAAATGGTAGGCGAGGTGCTTGAGGTTATGAAGGACCTTGCATCACAAGGTATGACAATGGTGGTTGTTACTCACGAAATGGGCTTCGCAAAAGAGGTTGGCTCAAGAGTAATTTTCTTTGACGAGGGCGTAATTCAGGAGGAGGGTACTCCGGAAGAAGTTTTCCAGAATCCACAAACTGAAAGACTTAAAAGCTTCCTTAGTAAGGTGCTTATCTGAAATTGAATAACGGAAACTTGCTCTGCTGCTTTTATTTTTAAAAGCAGCAGAGTTTTTTTGTGTTGCACAAGTAAAAGCATCTTGATTTATACAGTTAAAAATGCTATTATTAACTAAATGTATAAACGAATCCGAAAGGAGTTTTTTAAATGCAGAAAAAATTAAAAATAATGTCACTTATTCTCGTGGTATTGCTTAGTCTCAGCTTGCTTTCAGCTTGCGTTAGTGAGCCGACTACCGAGCCTGAAACAACAGAGAAAACCACAGAAATAACCACTCAGGCTGAAACTGAAAAGGAGCAGGAAACACTTGTTGTGGGTCTTGGTCCCGATATAGATTATTTTCCGTTTAAATACAAGGACGGAGAAAAATTGAACGGTATAAATATTGAAATTATGAATGCCGTTGCGAAAAAATTAAATATGAAGGTTGAGTTTGTGCAAACGGTAACCTTAAGCAGTCAGCACGAGGACGTTAAGGTGGATGCTTATATAAATCAATATAACAGCGACAATTTTGAGGCGGAAAACGCCGTGTTTTCTAAAAGCTACCTTACAGACACACAATCTGTAATTGTAAAAGCTACTGCCGATTATGCAGTGTATGACGATTTTTATTCTGAGTTTGATGCAGACGGCTATCCTACAGGCGTGAAGGAGGGCGTTAAAATCGGCGTAAGGAAAACTACCACTGCCGATATTTTTGCTTCCGCCGGCTTTAAGGAATGGGGCTTTGGGCAGGCAAACGTCAAGGAGTTTACAACAAACGACGAAATGGTGAGTGCTCTTAAAAACAACGAGCTTACAGCAATAATTACAGATGATGCTGTTGCAAGAGAAATTATAGACAACGTAAGCGGCTTGAAAATATTGGAATCTTCATTTTACAGCGCAGAGTACAGCGTTGCTGTTGTAAGTGAGGATAAGGAAAAGCAGGATGATATTATAGCTGCTGTAAACGAGCTTGTAGATGACGGCACAATAAAAGCTATTGTTGACAAATATATGCAATATTAAGGGGTCGTAAAAATGGATTTGAAAAAAGCTGCACAAAAGGCTAAAGAATTAGTTTCACAAATGACCGCAGAAGAGAAAATGAGTCAGCTTCTTTATAACTCTCCTGCAATAGAAAGACTTGGTATAAATGAATACAACTGGTGGAATGAGGCGTCACACGGTGTTGCAAGAGCGGGCGTAGCAACTGTTTTTCCGCACGCTATAGGTATGGCTGCAACCTTTGACAGAGATTTGGTTAACACAGTTGCAGACGCTATTTCTACAGAGGCAAGAGCAAAGTACAACAAAAGCGTTTCCTTCGGTGACCGTGATATTTACAAGGGTCTTACCTACTGGGCACCAAATATAAATATTTTCAGAGACCCCCGATGGGGCAGAGGTCAGGAAACCTTTGGTGAGGACCCTTACCTTACCGCGCAATTGGCAGTAGCCTTTATAAAGGGTATTCAGGGTAACGGTGAATTTTACAAAGCAACAGCTTGTGCAAAGCACTTTGCCGTGCATTCAGGTCCCGAAAAAACACGCCATGGCTTTGATGCTGTTGCAACAAAAAAGGATATGTATGAAACGTATCTTCCTGCGTTCTATTATGCCGTAAAAAAGGCAGGCGTTGCAGGTGTTATGGGTGCATATAACCGCACAAACGGTGAGCCTTGCTGCGCAAGTAAAACTCTTATGCAGCAAATTTTAAGAAAAGATTGGCAATTTGAGGGCTACTATGTTTCTGACTGCGGAGCTATACGCGACATCTGGGAATTTCATAAATTTGCAGAGGATATGAAAAATGCTGCAGCAGTTTCTCTTAAAACAGGCTGTAATTTGAACTGCGGTGAGTCTTACAAATATTTAGTTGAGGCTTACGAGGAGGATTTAATTACAGATGAGGAAATTACAGAGGCGGCAGAGTATCTTTACACAATTCGTGCTGCTTTAGGTGAATTTGAGGAAAACAGACCGTATTCCGATATAGGCTACGAAAAGCTTGATTCAGATGAAAATAAGGCGCTTAACCTTAAGGCTTCTAAGGAGTCAATGGTGCTTCTTAAGAATGAAAACAGCTTTTTGCCGCTTAATAAAAAAGATTTTAAAAAGGTGGCTGTTGTAGGTCCTAACTCTATGTCTCACTTAGCGCTTGAGGGTAACTACTTCGGACACGCTTCGGAGTACGTGACCTTAGCAGACGGTATCCGCCGTGAGTTTTCTGAGTCTAAAATATTCGTTGCTGACGGCTCACATCTTTGCAGTGAGGTTAAAAGCTCTTGGGATGGCTTTGAGTATCTTTACAGCGAGGGTATGGCAGCAGCTTCTGAGGCGGACCTTACAATTCTCTGTGTAGGCCTTGATAGAACTATTGAGGGTGAGGATACAAACCACTCTAACGAATTTTCAAGCTGCGGCGATAAAAATACACTTTATCTGCCTGCTACACAAATGAAGCTGGCTGAAGCAATTTGTGACGTTACAGAAAACCTTGTTGTGGTAATAACCTGCGGCAGCGCAATAGATTTAGGTGAAAAGGTAAGAAAGCACGCAAAGGCAATTATACACGCGTGGTACCCCGGTGCTTTGGGCGGTCTTGCGGTTTCAAAGCTTATTACAGGTGAGTATTCACCTTGCGGAAAAACACCGCTTACCTTCTATTATGCTGATAAGGAAATTCCATCCATAGAAGACTACAGTATGGAAAACAGAACGTACCGCTATTATAAGGACGAGCCATTGTATCCTTTCGGCTACGGACTTTCCTACACGAGCTTTGTATATAGTAATCTTAAGGTTATTGCAAATGATGATGAATTTGTAAGGCTTTCTGTTGACGTTAAAAACACAGGTGCCTTTGACGGCAAGGAAAAGGTGTTTGCCTTTGCACAATTCAGTGATTCAAGAACCTCCACACCTACATATCAGCTTTGCGGTGTTTCTGTGGCAGAGCTTAAAAAGGGCGAAACAAAAACGGTTGAAATAGAAGTAGATAAATTCTTTGTTAAGGCTGTGCTTGAGGACGGCAGCAGGGTAGACCCTGACGGCAGGGTAACGCTTTTTGCAGGCGGTCACCAGCCGGATGAAAAAAGTAATAGTCTTTGCGGGTATAGCTGCCTTTCTGTTGAGCTTAATTAAGCTTGAGTAAAATCAAAAACACATCCTGCTGCTTCGGTAGCAGGATGCTTTGTTTTTTAGGAATAGCATAAGGCTTTTCGACTTGTTATCACTATCATTTTGCACAATAAAATTTATTTAAAAATTACATATTGTTCATTGACAAATATATGGAAACAGGTGTATAATACTTGGGTAATCATAATAGATGTACTATGTGTACTATTTTTGGAGGTTTGTTATGAAAAATACAGTTAAAAAGTCGCTTTCAGCTGTACTTGCTGTAGTAATGCTTCTTTCTTGCTTTGTTTTTTCAGCTTCAGCAGAAGAGGCTGTTGACGTTTCAGGCTATCAGGTTGAGCGTCAGAGCTGTACAGTTTACGGTGATACAAAAACACAAAGGGGATTTTCTTGGTTTACACCGGATGACTGTGATTCAGTAGCACAGGTTGTTAAGGCTTCAGATTACCTTGTTTCAGGCTTTGACAATGCTGTTGAATTTACAGGTGAGTCAAAAAGCTTCCAGGGCTATTACAACCACAAGGTTTTAGCAACAGGGCTTAAAAAGGGTACTACTTATTACTATCGTTTAGGTAGCGCAGAGTACGGCGTTTGGGGACCTGTAGGCCGTTTCTTTACAGATAACGGTGACGGCAGCTTTACCTTTATTGCTCTTACAGACGTACAGGCAAGCAATTACGAAAACTTCTATGAGGCTTCACTTGTTATGAATGCTGCTGTACAGATGTATCCAAAGGCAGAGTTAGTTGTTAATATGGGTGACTTTGTTAACGACTGTACTAATGAGGAATGGCAATATTACAGTGAAACCTTCGGCAAGTATAACGATAAGCTTACACTTGCACCTGTTGTAGGTAACCACGAGGGTAACATTACAAATAAATTAAACGTTGGCTGGTTTGACACAACCTTCAATCTTAAGGCAGAAGACGGTCTTTTAAACGGTACTAACGGTACCTTCTATTCATTTGACTACGGCAACGCTCATTTCTGCGTGCTTAACACAAATGATATGTACCCAATGACCGAGGCTCAAAGAAACTGGATTATTAACGACCTTACAGCTTCAAATGCACAATGGAAAATAGTTTTAACACACCGTGCACCATATTCTGCAGGTAAAAACATCAATAAGCCTGACACCGTTTTATTACGTGAGGTTCTTATTGAGATTATGGATAAAACTGACGTAGACTTAGTTCTTTCAGGTCACGACCATATGTACATGAGAACAAAGCAGGTTAAGGGTGACGCTGTTTGTGAAACAGAGTTTATAACAGAGGTTTACAACGGTGTTGAAAGAACCTTCGCATTAAATCCGGAGGGCACAGTTTATGCACTTCCGAGTACAGCAGGTACTAAGAGATACGGTGTAAACAACGACGCTATGGCTCCTATTTTTGACTGTGCAGACGTTTACTACACAACACGCTCAGAAAAGGATGAAGAGGGTAACGAAACAAATCCGAATGCAGGCGGCTGCTTCGCGGGTATTACAATTGATGGTGACAAGCTCATCTACAATGCTTACGTATTATCTGACAGAGATGCTGAAAACCCGGAGCAAGAGCAGGTTATAACAGAAATTGACTCATACGCAATTAAAAAGACTGAGTTAGCAGATGATATTGAGGATACATATCTTCCAACTGACCCGCTCGGTACAATAGACAAGACAATTGCTAACTTTATTGTTGCTATTCCAAGCCTTATAGTTACATACATCAAAATGTTGCTTGGCGGTATTCTTTAATTAGCAATTAAAAAGTAAAAATAAAAGCTTCTACCATTTGGTAGAAGCTTTTTTGTTGCTTAGTAGTCCTTGCCCCAATTCTTTCTTTCGTAGAATTTTTTGTCGCCCATGTTTTTGTAGCGTCTTTCAACTCTGTAATTATGCTTTTCTTTTCTTGTCATTTTAAAGCTGAATTTTCTTTCGGGCACCTCTTCAAGAAGAGGTGTTTTTATTTCTGCGTTTTCACAATTTGTTGCTGCTGCAGAAATAATAACTATGTCCGAATCATCAGGTAAAACAAGTTCTTTTTTGCCTGCTGTGTCAAAGGCTACGCTAAAGAAATACATGAGCTTTGCAATTTCATCCTTGCCATCCTTGTGACAGTGTGTGCTTTCAAAAGCAACCTCACAGCTTTTAATTCGTGCGGTTTCTTTAAAGTCATACATATCCCAACGGGCAATTCTTTCAAAGCAATCGGGCACGTATTTTTTCGTGCTTTCATCGTCAAGCTTAAAGCTTGCGCTTTTGTCACCCTTAAGAGATGCACAAAGTAAAGTAACTCTTTTAGCATTTTCGGGAATTTCAAGTCTTTGTCCGTTGCAGACTAAAGCATTTTTTTCGTCCTTGTTTATTTTGAATTCTGTGTTACCTGCCGTAAAGCTTTCCGGTGTTATTTCGTAAGGTAACGTAAATTCAAAGTCTGCCGTTTCACCCTGCTTTGTAATAATGTTCTTGTCAAAATCAAGAGCAACAGCGGTTGATGTAACAGGACTTCCCTTATATTGAGCAGGTTTAAGCTTTAACGCGAAGGTTTTGATTTCGTACGGCTTAAATGATGTAACAAGCTTTCCGTCGATTACGTTAGCAGGCTTTATGTATTCCTCGCTTGCAAAAACCTCTGTAGCAGACTCAATTCCGCTGCCGAGCATAAGCGTGTAATTTTCAACATCTTTGTTGGCGCTTTCGTTAAGGCGTATAATAATCTCATCACTCTTCTCTGCCTTTTTTACAGCGCGGACAATTACCGAATCGTCAGAGGCGGTTATGAATGAATAGCCCGTACCGAGAATACCGTTGTGCTTTTCACACTCAACAGCAACAAGTGGCTGTGTAAAAAACTTTGCCTCTACTTGCGTTGCCTCTGCAACCTTGCCCTCGTGGCTGAAAATAGCATAGGAATATCTGTTAAGCCCTAAATCCATCATAGACTGCATAGAGTCAATTCTGTAGTTTTTCTGCGGTGTGTGAACAACCGTAAGGCGGAGCGTATTGATGTTGAATTTGTCCCAACCGTACTTGCACTCACTTAAAACGGAAACACCAAAGGCATCATCCTGGTTAGTAATATCTGCCCATTTCTGTGCAGGTACCTCGAAGAGCTTGTCGCTCATATTTGTTCTTTCAATAGCGCCTAAGCCTAAGTCAAAGGTAGCCTTATCATTTGTAGCAGTAAATGAGAAAATGTTTTTTGCCATTGTACGCAGCGACTGCCATTCAACCTCACTGTTTACCTGCACAATGCCGCTGTCGTTTGCGAGTGAAATAATATTAACAAATTCACTTCTGTCGTCTTTTTGTACAACCTTAAGAGCAACTCTTGCAGGACCATTTTCAATTATCTCTATTGTTGAAAGTTGAGGTATTCTGTCAGGTCTTTTGTTTGCTTCTTCATAATTCATTTCCCAGGCAGGCCAGTGCTTTGAGCCTGTGTAATTAAACAAGCCTGTAACTATAGGTTCCTTTAAAAGCTCTTTGTTAAGCTTTTTATCAAATATAGCTTCAATATCACCGTTAGAGTTAAGTCTTACTGCATATTTTTCGTTTTCTAAGCTCTTAGTGCTTACCTTTAAGGCTGTGTTTACGCCGCAAGGGACATCACTTTCTCTGACGTCATATACCTTCAAGGAAAGCGGCTTTACGTCTGCAATAAAAATGATTTCCGTTACGTTTTTGTTTTTGGATTTAACTTGTGCAGGGACCTCGTTACCGTTTTCGTCAAATACTTTTACGTATTTTGAGTTGAAGTCCTCGAGTCTTGCAACAACCGCACCTTTTCTGTTTGCCTCAACAGAGTTGTAAACGGTAATTGCGCGTCCTTTACAAAAATCTGTTTTCATAATGGAGGTAATTGATGCAAGAGAAGCGTTTAACTCATTCCTGAATTGATTCATAGAAACAAATAAATCATTCCAGGAGCGCTTGTAAACTCTTTGGCAGGAGGTACCCGGCATATCATCGTGGAATTGGTGAGCTATAGCTCGTTTCCAGGCACGTGTTAAAGCCTTGCCGTTATATTCCGCTGTGCCAAGGTAGGTTGCAATAACAGCGCTTCTTTCTGCCATATCGGCAAGCTCCTCAGCGTGTCTGTTCCAGCGCTTGCTCATTACTCTTGAGGTGTAGCCTCCGACAGCGTGGTTTTGCATAACGAGCTCGTTGCTCCATAAGGGCAAGCTTGCCTTTGCCTCGTCGCTGAAATTGTCTAAATCACGGTAAATTTCATCAGCAGCGGCAGCGTGAATTTCAAGCTTATCGTCATTTGCCTTTATTGCTTTTTCTAAAAGTTCGGCGCTTTCCTTTGTTGTTGCACCTCCACGGTCGCCTGTGCCGTGAAATTGGTACTCAAGGTTAAGTCCGAATTTTTCGTTTTCCTCTAATTTCTTTGAAATAAAGTCCCAGTCGCGTATTTTTTTGAATGCCCGTGAATATGAGCCCGGGTTTAATACGGCAAAGACCTCGTTACCATCAACGCCGCGCCATCTGCCTATGTTAAACGGCATACCGTAAGCAGAGCCCCAGGTAAGCTTTTGTGTTGTAAAGCCCTTTAAATTTGCGTGGTGCATTACGCTTGGTAACGCCCAGCCAAAGCCGAAGCAGTCCGGTAAGAAAATATCTACGGAGCGTTTTCCGAATTTTTCCTCAAAATAGGAGTTTCCGTAAAGAATGTTTCTTAAAAGCGCTTCGGGCGAAGGCACGTTAACGTCACCGTTTTCAAAAGCAGAGCCGCAAACATTCCATCTGCCTTCATCTATATATTTTTTCATTCTTTCAAAAAGCTCGGGGTAATACTCTTCCATAAGCTCGTATCTGTAAGAGCCTTCAAAGGAAAATGTATAGCTTGGGTAGTTTTCAAAAAGAAGAAAATTTTCATCTAAGGTAGCTTTTAAATATTCTCTTATAGATTCCTCTAAATCCCAGCTCCACACGGTGTCTAAGTGTGAGGTTGCGACAGCGTAAACTTTTTTCTCAGCCATATTAAAAATCCTTTCAAAAATCATCTGAGAATACTATACAATACTTGTATTGTTTTTTCAATAAATAATGCAAAAAAAGCATAATTCCTATTGAAATATATTGTAGTTGTAGTATAATAAAAGGGTATTTAAAAACTATATGTAGGGGGTACTGCTTTATGGCAAAACTCAAAGTAGGTATCATTGGCTGCGGAGGTATTGCTAACAGTAAGCATATGTCTGCTTTAAAGGAAATTAAAGAGGTGGAAATGGTCGCTTTTTGCGATATTATTCTTGAAAAAGCTCAAAAGGCTGTTGAAAAGTTCGGTACTCCCGATGCAAAAGCCTACGAGGATTATAAGGAGCTTTTAAAGGATGAAACAATTGACGTTGTTCACGTGTGCACACCAAATCGTTCACACAGCTTTATAACAATAGATGCACTTGAAAGCGGTAAGCACGTTATGTGCGAAAAGCCGATGGCAAAAACCTATGCGGAGGCAGTAAAAATGTGTGAGGCTGCAGAACGAACAGGCAAAAAGCTTTGCATTGGCTACCAGAACAGAAATACGGCAGAAAATTTATACGTTAAGGCGTGTGCAGAAAACGGTGAGTTCGGTGATATGTATTTTGCAAATGCCTACGCTGTAAGACGCAGAGCGGTTCCCACATGGGGCGTTTTTCTTAACGAGTACGAGCAGGGCGGCGGTCCGCTTATAGATATTGGTACCCACGCTCTTGATATGACCTTATGGATTATGGACAACTACGAGCCTGAAATGGTAGTAGGTCAAACCTTCAGAAAGCTTGCCGACCAAAAGGAGCAGGCAAACGACTGGGGTCCGTGGGACCCTGCAAAATTCACTGTGGAGGATTCTGCATTTGGATTTATAAAAATGAAGAACGGTGCAGTTATAAATCTTCAGTCGAGCTGGGCGCTCAATATTGCCGACCCCGATGAAGCCTGCTACACAATTTGCGGCGATAAGGGAGGAGCAGATACACGAAACGACAAGGTTACTATAAATTACGTTAAAAATGACCGTCAGGTCATTGAAACCCCAAGCTTTGAAAGCGGCGGCGCTGCATTTTTTGACGGCATAAGCTGCGACAACCCCAAGGACGTTGAAGCAAGAAAATGGGTTAACGCAATTCTTAATGATACAGAGGTGCCCGTACCACCAAGACAGGCACTTTGCGTAACAAAAATATTAGAGGGCATTTACGAGTCTGCTAAGACCGGCAAGCCTGTCTATTTTAATGATTAGGAGTAATAATTATGAAATTTGCAGTTCAGTTGTATTCGGTACGTGACCATATTGAAACCGGAGACGATTTATTAAACGTTTTAGAAAAGGTTAAGGGTATAGGCTTCCGGGGCGTTGAATTTGCAGGCTACTGGGACCTTCCTGCAGAGACCTTAAAGAAAAAATGTGATGAATTAGGCTTAACGATAGTTGGTACACATTTAGGCCTTGGTGATTTTGAAGGCGAAAACCTCAGAAGAACCTTGGAATTCCACAAGACACTCGGAACAAAATATTTAGGTGTAGGCGGTGCACCGCACTCAACCTACGAGGAAGCTAAAAACACAGCGGACGTATTAGGTAAAGCAAATATCGAAGCAGAAAAAATAGGTATGAATACTTACTACCACAACCATACAGAGGAGTTTGCAGACTTAAAGGACGGCAAAACCGCTATGGATATTATAGGTGAGCAATGTAAGCTTGAATTAGATACCTATTGGAGCTTCTGCGCAGGAATTAAAAACTCTGCTTATTTAGCGGAGCATAAGGATAAAATTGCTTTAATACATATTAAGGACGGTAAGGATAGAAAGCCTACAGCCTTAGGAGAGGGCGAAAACGACCTTTTAGATATTGTAAAGGGAGTTAAGGAAATTGGCCTTGACTGGGTAATTTTAGAAAACGACGACCCGGTACCAACAGGTCTTGATGATATTACAAGAAGTTATAAATGGCTTAAAGAAAACTTTTAGGGTGAATTGAGCTATCCGAGCCAGATATGGTTTAATACAGTCACTTTTCCCGGTAACATTGTTAAAACTCTTGAAATACGACAGTATTACAAGACAAAAAATATAAAGGTGCGTGAATTCGGACATTTAAGGCATATTTGATTCGAATGCACTCACTCTAAGGAGTAGTAAAAATGAAATTAGGTGTACTTACAAATCTTTTAGGCAGCGTATCCTTAGAGGAAGCGTTAAAATATTTTTACTCATTGGGTCTCGAAATGGTAGAAATCGGTTGCGGCGGATACCCCGGTAACGCGCACGCTAACCCTGATATACTTTTAAATGATGAAAAAGAATTAGAAAACTTTAAAGCGCTTCTTAAAAAATATAACGTAGAAATAAGCGCACTCAGTTGTCACGGTAATCCGGTGCATCCAAATAAGGAAATTGCAAAAAGCTTTGACGACGATTTAAGAAAGGCTGTGCTTCTTGCTGAAAAATTAGGTGTGCATCAAATTAACACCTTCTCAGGCTGCCCGGGTGATTGCGAAACAGCAAAGCATCCTAACTGGGTAACCTGCCCTTGGCCGAATGATTTTGGTGAAATTTTAGAGTGGCAATGGAACGAGGTGCTTATTCCTTACTGGAAGGAATTTGTTAAATTCAGCACCGCTCACGGTGTAGATAAAATTGCGCTTGAGCTTCACCCCGGTTTTTGTGTTTATAACACAGAAAGTCTTTTAAAGCTTCGTAATGCTGTAGGTAAAGAAATTGGCGCAAACCTTGACCTTTCACACCTTATATGGCAGGGTATGGAGCCTATTCCGGTAATCCGTGCTTTAGGAGATGCTATTTTCCATTTCCACGCAAAGGATACACGTATTGATAAGGTGAATACAGCAGTAAACGGTGTTTTAGATACAAAGTCTTATGCAGACGAAATCAACCGTTCATGGATATTCCGTTCAGTTGGCTACGGCAACGACGAGCTCTTCTGGAAGGACGTTATGAGCAACCTTCGTATGGTTGGCTACGATTACGCAATTTCAATTGAACACGAGGATTCATTAATGAGCCAGAACGAGGGTCTTGAAAAGGCTGTTGAGCTTCTTAAAAAATGCATCATTAAGGAAGACCTTAAGGACGCTTGGTGGATTTAAGTTAATTTTATAATTTGCATTCGTACACCCAAGGCCTCAGTTTTGCTTTGGGTGTATGAGGCAAATTTTTGTGTTTGTATTTTAAATGAAAAGGGATAGAAAAATGGAAAAAATCAACGTAGCGGTTGTCGGCTATGGCGGAATGGGTAAATACCATGCAGACAACATTTCAAAATTTGAAAATTTTAATCTTGTAGGTATATATGATATTAAAGAAGAAAGACGTAATTTAGCAATTGAAAACGGCGTTAAGGCTTACGAAAGCTTTGAGGCTGTTTTGCAGGATGATGCTATAGAGCTTATTGTTTGTGCAACCTATAACGATTCTCACAAGGATATTGCTATTCGTGCTATGAAGGCGGGTAAAAACGTTATTTCTGAAAAGCCTGTTACACTTTGCTCAGCAGATTTAGCAGAAATGATAAAGGCTTCTGAGGAAACCGGTATGCTCTTTACGGTACACCAGAACAGACGCTGGGATAACGACTACCGTACTATAAGAAACGTAATTGATAAAAATGAATTAGGCAAGATTTTTACAATTGAAAGCAGGGTTTACGGCTCTCGTGGTATTCCGGGTGATTGGCGCCAGGAAAAGGTGCACGGAGGCGGAATGGTGTTCGACTGGGGTGTTCATCTTCTTGACCAGATGCTCATGATAAACGAGGATAAAAAAATTGAGTCGGTTTACGCTACAACTACTCACATAACCAACGATGAGGTTGACGACGGCTTTAAGGCTCTTATTAAATTTAAGGACGGACCCGAGTGTCTTGTAGAGGTGCTTACAAATAACTTTATTGAAGCACCGCGTTGGTATGTTTGCGGTGAAAACGGCACTGCAATTATTACCGACTGGGATTTGAACGGAAAAATTGTTAAAATTAAGGATTGGGAAAAGCTTGATGCAGTACCGATTCAGGCAGGTGCCGGTATTACAAAAACTATGGCACCAAGAACAGATGAAACCATTAAGGAATTCCCGCTTGAAAAAATAGAGGTTAAATGGGCAGATTATTATAATAATATTTACGATTGCTTAAGAAACGGAGGCAAGCAGCTCATTACCCACGCTCAGCAGGTAAGATTAATGCGTCTTATGGAGGCGATTTTTGAATCTGCTGAAAAGAACACAGTTATCAGCTTTGAATAATATTTTTGATTGGAGTTTTTGCTATGGCAGTTTTCAGACCCTTTAAAGCATTACGCCCCGCAGAAGAATACGCAAGTCGCGTAGCGGCATTACCGTACGACGTTATGAATAGTGAAGAGGCAAGAGAAATGGTTAAGGGTAACCCGCACTCATTTCTCCACGTTGACAAGGCAGAAATCGATTTGGAAAAAGGTGTAGATATTTATTCCGACGAGGTTTATGCCAAGGCAAAGGAGAATCTTGAGTCTCTTCAAAAAAACGGTGTTATGGTGCAGGATGAAAAAAACTGCTTCTATATTTACCGCCAGATTATGGACGGAAGAGAGCAGACGGGTCTTGTTGGCTGTGCTTCAATTGATGATTATATTAACAATAAAATCAAAAAACACGAGCTTACCCGTGCCGATAAGGAAGCAGACCGAATCCGTCACGTGGATACCTGCAATGCAAATACCGGACCTATTTTCCTATGCTATAAGGAAAACGAACAGATAGACGAAATAATAGCAGGCTTTAAAACGGATAATAAGCCTGTTTACGATTTTGTTGCTGAGGACGGCGTTTCAAATACTGTGTGGGTAATAGAGGATGAAGCTACAATAAGCAAGCTTTCATCACTTTTAGCTACAGTAGGTGATTTTTACATTGCAGATGGTCACCACCGTTGTGCTTCTGCGGTAAACGTAGGCAAAAAACGCCGTGAAGAAAACAAGGGCTTTAACGGTGATGAGGAGTTCAACTTCTTCCTTGCAGTGCTTTTTCCTAAAAATACTCTTTCAATTATGGACTACAACCGTGTTGTAAAGGATTTAAACGGAAACACAGAAGTGGAATTTATTAAAAAGGTAGAGGAGAAATTCTCTGTTACACAAAGCGGCTCACAAGAGCCCTATAAGCCAACGGAAAAGCATACCTTCGGAATGTATCTCAATAACAAATGGTACGTTTTAAAGGCAAAGGAGGGCACCTTTAACCGGGCAGACCCGGTTGAAAGGCTTGACGTTTCAATTCTTCAAAACAATCTTTTAAGCCCTGTGCTTGCAATTGGTGACCCAAGAACAGATAAAAGAATAGATTTTATTGGCGGTATAAGAGGTCTTAAGGAATTAGAGCGCCGCGTTAGTAATGATATGACAGTGGCGTTTTCTATGTATCCTACAACGCTTGACGATTTAACGGATATTGCAGATGCAAACAAAATAATGCCGCCAAAATCCACTTGGTTCGAGCCAAAGCTTTTAAGCGGATTGTTTATTCATAAATTAGACTAAAAAATTTCAGGTGAGAAAATGTTGAAAATAGGATGTCATTTGTCAAGCTCGGGCGGCTACCTTGCAATGGGTAAGGAGGCAAAACGGATAGGTGCAAACACCTTTCAGTTTTTTACCCGCAACCCTCGTGGTGGTGCAGCAAAGCCGCTTGATTTAGAGGATATTAAAGCATTTGAGGAGTATAGAAAAGAAAACGGAATCGTTTCGGTTTTAGCACACGCACCATATACAATGAACGCTTGTGCAAAGGATGAGGGACTTCGTGAATTTGCAAAAAACACTATGCTCGACGACGTATCGCGCCTTGAAAACGTAAGCGGTGCTATGTACAATTTTCACCCGGGCAGTCACGTTAGCCAGGGTGCAGAGGTAGGTATAGACTACATTGCTTCAATGCTTAACGAGGTAATAACAAAGGACCAGAAAACTGTAATTTTACTTGAAACAATGGCAGGTAAGGGCAGTGAGGTCGGCAGAAGCTTTGAGGAAATAAAAGCTATTATAGATAAGGTTAAGCTTAACGAGAAATTGGGCGTGTGTCTTGATACTTGCCACGTTTATGATGCCGGCTACGATATTGTAAACAGCTTAGATGACGTTTTAAACGAATTCGATAGGGTAATAGGTCTTGACAGATTAAAGGCAATTCATTTGAACGATACGAAAAATCCTTTTGAAAGTCATAAGGACCGACACGAAAAAATAGGTGACGGCTTTTTGGGTGCCGAGGCAATTACCCGTATTATAAACCACGAAAAGCTAAGAGCTTTACCGTTCTTTTTAGAAACACCTAATGATATTGACGGCTATGAAAAAGAAATAGCGTTTTTAAAGAGCGTTTACAAATATTAACAAAAAGTGAAGAAAAGGTAATTTTGTTGAAAAAATTGTATAGCTGTGTTATTATTAAATTTAGAGGTGAAAATTATGAGGTTTTTAAAAAGCAAAAAAGGTTTTACACTTACAGAGCTTATAGTAGTTGTTACAGTTTTGGCTGTGCTTGTTGTAGTGGCTGTGCCTACCTACAACGCTGTGTCTAAAACAAGAAGATTAGACGACTGCTTAGGCAACAGAATTATAATTGAAAATATTTTGCGTGAAGCAATGTATGGTATGCGTGACAACGGCAAAAAGCAAACAGAAATTAACATGGCTTTTGCAAAACCGTTACACGTTGTTAAATCGCCCTCGAACTTTCCTGAAGGCTACGCTAACGTGGATTGCTTTATTCTTACAAAGGATGAAAATACAGCGTTTACTCTCGGCGATATTCGCGGCGGCTACAGAAGCGAGGGTACCTATGATGAGGGCTGCGAGTCTAAGCACTACTTAAAGCGCAGAGATTTAGCGGACGTTAAATTTTACACCTATTTAGCAAACAGTGAGATTCCGCAATGTTCTTTTGAGGAGCCTCACGGTAAGGAATATAATTACTACATTTTTAGTGATGCAACTGTATTGTGCGATTGCCCCGATTGCTTAGATGCATTGAAAGATTAAAGGGGAAAAGACTATTCCGAAATCTGATTCGGATACTCTACTCTAGGGTGAATTGAGCTATCCGAACCTGCCTAAAAGCGAGTATTTCCAAGTCTTTTCGGCGTTTCGGTCTTGAAAGGCCACAGCCTTCCTTCACCCTCAACCCCAAAAATCCAATAAAAATCCTTCGCTTTATAGGTCGAAGATTTTTTGCGAAACGGATTTTTAGTCAATTAAGGCAAAAACACAGTGAATCCTTTGTGGATTCACGAGTATTTTAACGAAAAGTGAATGAAAATCCGTCTGTAAAAAACACGGTTCGGATAATTCAATTCACCCTAAACAGAAAGAAGAATTTTAAATGGCAAAAAGTAAAAAATCCGGTAAGAAGAGCTTTTTAATTGCTCTTTCGGTAATTCTTGTGATTTCTATTGTGGCAGGTACTTTAGTATTCTTTAAATATAAGGATATTATAACCCCTCCTGACGAGATTGTTCAGGATACTTTAACCTACGATTTTGATGCGGATGAAACTGTACCTGAAACCTTGCAGTCTGACCCTATTTTTGACACTATTTACGAAAGAACTGCAGAAAGCTATAAGGCAGCTGTAAAGGATTGGGCTACAAACGACGGTGAAATTATGTACAGCCACCACGTAATAAATATTTTGTGCTGTGGTGTAGATACAAGAAACCCGAACGCTATTGCAGGTCTTACAGATACAATTCTTATTTTATCTATTAACACAGAGGCAAAGACTCTTACACTTACCTCAATTATGCGTGATTCATTTGCATATATTCAGAATCCTGACGGTGAGGGCGGTACGTTTAATAAAATTAACGCTGCGTTCCCGTTCTATGGTGTGGACGGCCTTATCCCCGCAATTGAAAATAACTTTAAAATAAGAATAGACGGCTATGCTCTTATTAACTTCTCGCTCTTTAAGGCTGCTATAGATAAATTAGGCGGCGTAACAGTGCCTGTTCAGCAATACGAGGCTAATTACATCAATAACAATTATCCCAACTGCAGTGTAGAAGCAGGTGACGCTGTTACCTTAACAGGTGATGAGGCTCTTGCATTTTGCCGCAGCCGTAAGTGCGACAGTGACGGTGACGTAAGCAGAACACGCCGTCAGCGTGACGTTGTTAAGGCAGTGCTTTTAAAAGCGCAGGATATTAAGCTTACTGAGCTTGATGATTACGTAAAAACCTTCTTGCCTTATATTCAAACCAACTATAACACAAAGGATGTTTTAGACTTAGGTACAAGGGCAATTAAAGAGGGTTGGCCTACCTTTGAATTCAAGCAGGTTTTAGTTCCTACTGAAGAGGCATGCAAGGGTGTAAGCGGCTCTTCCATGTGGTACTGGGCTGTCGACTATCCGCTTGCAGCACAGACCTTACAGCTTGAATTGTATGGTAAAACAAACATTCAGTTAGAAGAGGACAGAGTTACGGCAATTGATTTGCTTACAAGATACGGTGAAAGATAATTTATGGAATTCATAGAAAAGGTAAAATCGCAATTAAAGGTCGCAGGTGAGGAACTTATTGAAAAAGCGAAGCTTGAAAAAGGTGACGTGGTTGTAATTGGCTGCTCTTCAAGCGAAATTTTTGGCGATAACATGGGTACAAACTCAAGCCCTGAGTTAGGCGAGGCTGTGTTTTTAGCCCTTAACGAGGTTTTTGCAGGTAAGGGCATTTTTGTTGCTGCACAATGCTGCGAGCACTTGAACAGAGCAATTATAACCGAAGCAGAGGCTGCAAAAGGTCTTGAAAGGGTAAACGTAATTCCCGTGCCTAAGGCAGGCGGCTCATTTGCAACAGCTGCTTACAAGCACTTGAAAAATCCCGTTGCAGTTGAAGCCATAAAAGCAGACGCCGGGCTTGATATAGGCGGAGTTTTAATTGGTATGCACTTAAAAAACGTTGCGGTGCCGGTAAAGCTTTCTGAAAAGAAAATAGGTGAGGCTTTGCTTCTGGCAGCAAGAACAAGACCAAAATTTATTGGTGGTGTAAGAGCCAATTACAATGAAGGCTTACTATAAAAAATAAAAAGTTGTTGTAGGAAACTACAACAACTTTTTTGTTTTGTTAAATCTGTTAAATTAAATTTCGGGAATAACAATTTCAACTTCTCTTCCTAAATCTGAGGAACGAGCAATGCCGTCAATAATTGCCTGGTTGTAAATAATCTGGCTTGACGGAACAGGTGAAGGAAGGTTGAATTCAATAGCGTCGATGAATGAACGAATTTTCTTGTCAAAGTTGTCTTCATCATTTTCACATTCAGGAATAACTGTTTCAACACATTCACCGGCAATGTTGTGGTAAATTGTCATTGGGCCGCCAATTGAACCGTTCCAGCATTCTGTTGAAGGAATTCTTAAACCGCCCTCTGTACCCATAATGATTGTGTCACCGGGTGTGTCGCAGTGCATAGCCCATGCAATTCTGAAGTCAAGAACTATATCGTTTTCAAGTCTTATGTATGCAGCAGCAAAGTCATCAACACCGAAAACCTCAGTGTATTCAGGCTTTTGAAGGTATTCAGGCTTTTTGCCGAAAAGACCTGCCTTAAAGCCGGTAACTGTAAGCGGCTTCGGGTAACCAATAGCATTAAGCACCATATCGAGTGAGTAGCAGCCAATATCACCTAATGCACCAAGACCTGCTGTATCCTCCTGAATGAATGAGGTGCCGAAAGGGGTAGGAATACCCATTCTTCTGCCGCCGCCGGTCTGAATGTAATAAATTTTACCAAGAACACCGCTTTCGCAGATTTTCTTAACCATTTTCATATTTTCGTCAAAACGAGGCTGGAAACCAATGGAGAGGATTTTGCCGCTTCTCTTTTCAGCCTTGCAAATTTCAACGGCTTCTTCTAAAGTAACGCACATTGGCTTTTCAAGAAGAACGTGAACGCCGTGGTCTAAAGCGTAAATTGCACAAGGAGCGTGCTGCTTGTTGTAGGTGCAAATAGAAACAGCATCAATGTCCTTTTCGTTATCAATAAGCTCTCTGTCGCTGTTGTAGAATTTTGCGCCCTCAATGCCGCATTTTTGAGCAAATGCCTCTGCCTTGCCCGGAATAATATCTGCAAGAGCAACAATTTCAACGTCGTCGCATTTCAAAAAGCTGCTTGCGTGAGCTTCAGCAATCCAGCCACAACCAATAATACCAACCTTTATTTTTTTGCCGGTATAAACCTTTTCTTCTGTTTGCTTTTCTTTAAAAGCGTCTAAAATACTTGCCATGATTGACCTCCTGAACCTGTTCTACAGATTTTAATTAGCATATTAAGATTACCACATAAATACAATTCTTTCAAGAGAAATTAAGAATTTTTAATAGTGGTAAAATACACAAATACACACAATATATTGTGTGATATTTAACGAAAAGTTGGAGAATTTTCAGAAAAAGTTAAACGTAAACCTTATTGTTAACAATTTGTTCATTTTTTTGCAACATATAAGTAGAAAGCAAAGGTTACTATATAGTTGCCAATACGAGTACGCAAGAGGTAAAACTCTTCTATTCAAGAAAAACACGTCGCATGTTGCGACGGGTTTTTCTTTTTGTTTTGTTTTTATATTGTTTTTTAACAAATAATATATTGCATTTTATCGGTTTTTATTATATTATTTAAAGGCAACAAAAATTACAACTTTTTTAAATATATAACTAAATAACAGTAGGTGAAAACTTTGGTAATTTATCCGGATTCTTTCGGCGTAAAGCCTGACTCAGAGGTCACGGTTGCCTTTAGTAATCTTTTAAATACAGCCTCAGAAAACGCTCACCCAAAAAGCCTTTTGTTAGAAAAAGGTAACTATGTTTTTTTGAGTAAATACGCAGGTGAACGTAAGCTTTACATTACAAACACAATTAGTGAAAAGGAGTATTCTGAGGGCGAAAAAAAGCACGTCCATAAAATTGCGCTTGATTTAAAGGGTATTAACGATTTAGAAATAGATTTTAACGATTCTACCTTCATTTTTGATGGTATTATGACAAATATTGTTATAGAAAACTGCGTTAACGTTACACTTAAAAACCTTAATATTGAAACAGTTCAGCCAAACGTACACAAAATAACCATTATGCAAACCTCACCCTTTTACGTTACGTTTAAAATAGATGAAACAAGTAACTACAAGGAAGAAAACGGTGAGTATTTTTGGTACGGTACTGATTACGAGTTGGGCTTTACAGAGCTTAAAAACTCGGGCAGCTGGACACCAACTGCGAAGGCCTCTAACTACAACCATATAAAAAGAAACGGCTCGCACCCGTTCTTCGGTGTTTCGACCATAAAAGAAATATCGCCGAGAGTTTTTAAGGCGAGGTATTTAATCCCTAAGGATTTTGAGCCCGGTCAGGTTTTTTACGTTTTCCCCAAGGCACGTAAAAACGTGGGAATTTTTGTAGACGGCTCTAAAAACGTAAGACTCGAAAACGTTCGCCAGACCTTTAACTATTCCCTGGGCTTTGTGGCACAAAATTCCGAGGACGTTACACTTGAAAGGGCTGACTTTTCACCACGAGAGGGTGCAGAGGTTGATTTTTCTTCACTTGCAAATTTTGTAACCGCGTGTATGTGCCGCGGCAGCGTAAGGGTGAAGGACTGCAACTTTAATTCCTCGGGTGATGATGGCTGCAATATTCACGGAATATATTTTAAAACGGTAGAAAGCAGCGGGGATACAATTATAGTACGCTATGCTCACAGGCGTACCTATGGCTTTAATCCGTTAAGAGTAAATGACGTTATAGCATTTATAGACCCTAAAACTCTTATGGAGCACGGCACCTCAAAAATTCTTCAGTCTGAAATGCTTGACCGTTACCACATAAAGCTGAAGCTTTCAACAACAAATAATCCTACAGGTGCAATTATTGAGGACGTTACAGCCTGCCCGGAGGTCGAGTTTTGCGGTAATACGCTTAACCGAGTTGCCTCAAGAGGACTTCTTGTTACAACGCGCGGCAGGGTGTTGGTTGAAAACAATAAGTTCTTAAACACGGGTAAGTCGGGACTGTTCGTTTCAAACGATGCCCTTACCTGGTTTGAAAGCGGCGGCGTAAAATCTATGATGATTCGTGGTAATGCTTTTATGAATTGCGAGGAAAACGCAATTCTCATATCACCGGAAAACCGACGCTTTGCAGGCTTTGTGCACGAAAATATATTTATAGAAAATAATCTTTTTATGCTCAATTCAATTCCTGCACTTAATGTCAGCTCCACCAAAAACGTTACAATGAAGGCAAACGTTTACAAGGGAAAACCCTCGTTCGGTAAATATATTATTACAAAAAATGTAGAAGGCTTAACTGCCGACACCCCTGATAAGTAAAAATCGGCAGATTATTTTTTTAATAATCTGCCAATTTTTTATTTAACCCGTTTTTTATTTAACCTCAAATGATTGACAGCAAGTGTTATCTACTGTTTTTGCGTTGCAGTTGCAAGCACTTACCTCAATAACGTTTTTTGTGCAATAGTTAGCGTCCTTTGAGTGGTACTTACAGGTATCTACTGTGCAGCCGATAGAATTGTTCTTCTTATCCATTTTAATTACCTCCTTGATTTTTCATAGCGAGCGTAATAAACACTATGCGTTAGTGCTTGAGTTTACTCGCTTGTACCTTTAGTATGAGCAAAAATTATAAAAATAAACAAAAGGAAAAAATAAAATGACAAAAGAAAACGTGCTTTTAAGCTGTTACTCACTTCTAAGAAGAGAAACACCTTTAAATTTTGATTGCGGAAAAATTTGCGGCGGAAGCTGCTGCAAGGGAGATGAAAAAACAGGAATGCTTTTGTTTCCCGGTGAAGAATCGCTTATAGATGAAAACATAGAAATAAAGGAAACAGAGTCGGGTGAAAAAATTGCCGTGTGTAACGGCAGCTGTAACAGAAACAAAAGACCGCTTGCATGCAGAATTTATCCGTTGTTTCCGCTTGTCTCAGAGGAAAACGAAAAGGTGAAAATTAAATCGGTTTTAGATTACAGAGCAGACTGTCCCTTGAAAAACGGGGAATATAATTTTAACAGGGCATTTGTAAAAAGGGTTAAGAGAGTAGGGAAGTATTTGCTGCAAAATGAAGAAACAAGGGTATTTTATTTAAGTCTTTGCGAAAACTTTAATGAGTATGAATCACTTTTGAAATTATTAGAAAAAAATTTTTAAAAAGTGTTGACAAAATTAAAAATCTCTGTTATAGTAATAACAGTAATTGTTACTACTTATTTGAGAGGCGGTGAATGAGTGCGTAAATCACGACAACGAGATGCAATTCTCGGTTACGTTAAAGGCTCAGTGGAGCATCCTACGGCAGATATGATTTATGAAGCGGTAAAAACCGAAATACCAAACATAAGTCTTGGTACGGTTTACAGGAACTTAAATCAACTTGTAGATGAAGGCTTTATTACAGTGGTTGAAACGAGTGATAAAAAGGTACACTACGAGGGTAACCTTAACGAGCACGTTCATTTGCTTTGCAAAAAGTGTTGTAATATTACAGACGTCTTTATGAAAAGCTTAGTTCCGGATGTTTACTCTGAAACAGGCTTTCGCATAGAGTCACAAAAAACAGTCTATTATGGCATCTGCAAGGAATGTCAGAATACATAGGTGAAAGCCTATAATATATTATTTACATGAAGGAGTTTTTAATTATGAAAAAGTGGAAATGTTTAGTATGCGGTCAAATCGTTGAAAGCGAAACAGCACCTGAGGCTTGCCCTCTTTGCAAAGCACCTGCAGAGAAATTTGTAGAGGTTAAGGATGAGGAAATGACTTGGGCAGCAGAGCACGTTTTAGGTGTTGCTAAAGGCGTTAGCGAGGAGATTCTTGAAGGTCTTCGTGCAAACTTCAACGGCGAATGCACAGAGGTTGGTATGTACCTTGCAATGGCTAGAGTTGCTCACAGAGAAGGCTATCCGGAAATTGGTCTTTACTGGGAAAAAGCAGCTTATGAAGAAGCAGAGCACGCTGCAAAATTTGCTGAACTCTTAGGCGAACTCGTTACAGATTCAACAAAGAAAAACCTTGAAATGAGAGTTGAAGCTGAAAACGGTGCAACTTTAGGTAAATTCGAGCTTGCTAAAATGGCTAAAGAACAAAATCTTGACGCTATTCACGACACAGTTCACGAAATGGCTCGTGACGAAGCAAGACACGGTAAAGCATTCGAAGGTCTCTTAAAGAGATATTTTGGATAATAAATTAAAAATCTTCGTAGCAATTAAAAAAGCCGATAGGAAAATCCTGTCGGCTTATTTTAAAATATAAGGAGTGGAAAAATATGGATAATACTGCATTATTTAACTTATCTTACGGCGTTTATGTAATTACTACTTGGGGTGAGGGCAAAGCAACGGGCTGTACGGCAAATTCTGCTATGCAAATAACCGCAACCCCTGCAACAATTGCTGTTTCAATTAACCACGATAACTACACAAATAAGTGCATTAAGGATACCGGCATTTTTGCGGTTAATATTTTAGGTGAGAATGTTGACCCTATTATAATAGGCTCATTCGGCTTCAGAAGCGGTAAAGATGTTGATAAATTTGAGGGAATAGAGCCTCTTGTAAAAGAGTTTACTCCTGTATTACCACAAGCAATTTCTTACATAACCTGTAAAGTTATTAACACTATGGAAACCGATACACACACTATCTTTTTAGGTCAGGTGACAGATGCAGGAAATCTCTCAAAAGATACACCTATGACGTATAGCTATTATCATAAAGTGGTTAAGGGAAGCACACCGAAAAATGCACCGACTTATAAAGGTGAATAGTATTATGTAACAAGGTCTGGGTTGCAAAACACAATGTACTCTTTACATTCTTTTATACTGTGTTATAATAACTGTAATTAGTCGAAACGCAGTAGCGTTTCGTAAAAGCCGATTTTATCGGCTTTTAGCAAAATTGTTTTGCAAAAACATAATTTTGCATTACAGTCATTGAAAGGATTATAGTCGAATTTTCAAAGAAAATTCGATACCAAATATATAATTTGGTATCGAAACAGTGTTATTTTACACTGTTTCGACTAACTATAATCGTTATAATAGCCTTGATAAATAGTTGGGGGAAGAAATATGAAAAAAGAGCTCAAACCGATTAAGTGTGCGCTTATAGCATTTGTGTTTTTTGCTTTGGCTTTTGTGTTAAATCTTTTAGAGAAAGAAGCAGGTATTGTTTGCTACGTACAGTCGATAAATTTAAATTTTACAAATTTTGTACCGTTCTTTTACGTAGCATCAATTCTTTGGCTGGGGCTTGCTGTGAATACTTTGACTTTAAGAAAAGTCAAGCGTAAACAGTTTCGTATTTTAATATTTGTTTTAGTCGCTGTTTTATCGGTGCTTTTTATTTGTTTGCAATTTCTTTTTTATGAAAAGGATGTTTTTGTGGAGCTTGATTCCGCAAACGGTGAACACGTTATTTACGCTTCGGAAAAGTCTTGGCTGCTGTCGGGTACAGTTGCTTTTTATGAAAAAAATTCACCTGTTTCAGTAAAACGGCTTGGTAGTGTACATACAGATGACGGCTTTTTGCCAATTGAGAATAGTGCTTACAATATAGTGTGGAATGATGATGGTTTTTCTTTTGAGTACAAATTAAGAGAGGATGCTGCAAGCTATGAAACGCGTCAGTTTTTTTATCTGAAGTAACATCTTACTGAATAACACTTGAAAAAAGAATGAATAGGTGTTAAAATAGCGTTAATTATTCAACATATTGTTTTGAGGTGTGAGATGTGGCAAACAACAGAAAAGATTTAAGAACAGAGCTTCGTACAATGCGCTTTGAGTTCGATTTATTACAGCGAATTCCTTGTACTGAAGATGAAAACAGAGCGTTTAAACGCTATCTTGATGACGGTGTAGATTTACCGCAGGGCGTTTTTCGTTACAGAACAGCAGACGGCAAAAACTCTGACTCGGAGTTTTACACAGTATATGAGCCGGATTTAACCGAAAGAGAAATTAACGAATTTCTTACAATGAGAAAGCTACAGCTTTTAAAATCAATAAAGGCTGCAATCACCGTTTTCGGTGCAATAACTGCGGGCTTGCTTTTCGTTATTTTCCTGCTTTTATTATTAAGTGCAAACTAAAAAATAAAACCTTCTATCGCAAGATAGAAGGTTCTTTTTTTTAAAATATTCCGTAGGTTATAAGCGACATAATAAGACCTGCAATAAAAACGCCGAGCGCTATAATGGGCAGGGCTTTTTTAATTCGCATATCCATAAGTGCGGCTATTAAAGCGCCTGTCCAGCCGCCTGTGCCGGGGAGGGGAATTGCTACGAAAAAGAGAAGCCCCCATTCCTTGTATTTTTCCATTGTGCCCTTTTTCTTGTCTGAGCGTGCCTCAAGCTTTTCTACTATTTTTTTTAGATGCTTGTTTTTTCGCATAACAGCAAAAATCTTTTTAATAAAAAGAAGAATAAAGGGGATAGGAAGCATATTGCCCAAATAACAAATAACAAAGGCCTTTATAAAGTCAATTTCAAGAAGACGTGACGCTATCATTCCGCCGCGTATTTCCAAAACGGGAAAGAGCGAAATAACAAAAGCAATAACCTCTGCGGGGATGTCGTTTTTAAAAAAATCAACTACCGCATTTACTATACTGTCTACCATTTTTTATACCTCGTCCGGTGTAATTAAACCCTTTGAAATCAAGTGCTCTCTTGCATCATGGAGTATTGTTTTGTCATTTTCAAATTTTAAACTCTTGTAAGCGTTTTCGTAGGTTAACCAAATGTAATCTTCAATTTCTTCCTTTTGAATAATTGTTTGGGTATCATTTGTTTTTGCCACAAAAACAAAAACGGATTTATGAATTTTATTCTGAATTGTGTATTCTGATTTTGAAACAAAGTCAGGTATAATTTCTATATGAATACCCGTTTCCTCAAGCACCTCTCGCATAGCGGTTTGCTCTGCAGTTTCGCCGTCCTCCATGTGACCTTTAGGAAAGCCCCAGTTTGAGCTGCGGTTGTTTTTTATGAGAAGATAGCGTATTTGACCGTTTATGTTTCTGTAAATTACAGCACCGCAGGAGCGCTCGTACCTGCACTCAAGGTTGTATTTTCTGCCTTCTGTAATAAAAGCAATTGCATTGCGTATTTCGCAATCTATAAATCTTTTAGATTTTGGTGCGGCAATCAATTTAACCTCACCGTTGTCAAGAAAACGAACAGAGGCAATAACTCTGCCGTCAAAGTGCCTTACAGGGTTGTCAATTCCCATTACAAGAACGCCGCTAATGGGTGTGTAGGGCTTGAATTTGCCTATTGGCTGACCCTGGTTGAGCTTGTAAACTCTGCCGGTATCACCCAAAGGTGTGCCTACCTGCTCAGTTATACTGAGTCTTATTAATTTGCCTAACATGAAATAAACCTCGCCTAATTAAAGAAAATCTAACGAATATTATAATCCTAAAACTATAATCTTGCAATATAAAATTGTAAGTTTTTGGATTATTTATTAAAAATTTTAAAGAAATATACCGAAAAGTACGAAAAAAGGGCGCAAAAATTTTTGCGCCCTTTTCGTTTAAAGTGATTTGAATTTTTTAATAATTTCTGCAGACTGTCCGCAGGTCATAGCACCCTCAGTGCATTTGTTTACGTAACAGCTCGGACCGTAGAAATTGAATATGGTTGGGTCTGCCGCACGAAGCTTTTTAAGCATATCTACTGCAAAATCTCTTATTTCCCATTGTGCACGGTTGCAGGAGCGTAATTTCATAAATAAAAGTAACTCTCTGCCGTTAATGGTTGTAACAAAATCTACCGTGTTACCGCTCAATTGAACGTATGCTAAAAGTCCTTCGTTTACACCTTGTGCCTTTAAGGAGTCGTAAAGGTTTGCAGTCTTTTCAAACGCTGCCTTGTAACGCTCAAGAAGCTCAGGCTTTTTAACAATTGTTTCGGGCAAAATGTACCTTCTTCTGTTAGTAAGTGTAAGAGAAGGTATGCCTATAGACTGAATTCTGTGACGTGCAAAGTGTGTAAGGCAGGAAAGAGAAACGTTGTTAATTCTGAAGGTGAAGGTAACTGCCTCAAGAGGTCTTTGTCTTTTTGAGTTTATAACCTCTTTTATTATTTTTGCACATTCCTTTTCGTCACTTATAATGCTTTCAATTTGTGAGGTAGGTAAGCCTAAGGACTCAATAAGAGCGGCTCTTGCAACACATTGTGAAGCATTCGGTGTGTAGTTAAGAAGCTCAACAGCATCTTCGCTCTCAATAATTGAATCGTCTCTTTTGTAGTTAAAACGAGGCACGTCCTGAATTGCAGGGCGGCGTGTTTCAAAGTCTGTGAAAATACCCGGTGTTAATTTTCTTGCCTGCTCGTAAAGAGAAATACCTAAATTTTTGATTTCCGGGAAGGAGGCTCCTCTGCCGTAAATCATGGCATAGAGCATATTTGTTAACTCTCTTGCGTTAAGTGTGCAGTAAAAGTTGCTGTAAAGTGAGTATGGAAGAAGGAAACGAGCGTCCTCCTTAGGAATGCCCTTGTCAATAAAGTCGCGGTATTCTTCGTAGAGGTAAGCCATATGCTCAGAGTATTTGTCCTGTACAGACTGTGAGTCGAATTTTGGAGTGAAATAACCAAGTCCGCCAAAGTCAACGTATCTTCTTGATTTTACCGTGAAGGATGCAAGTCTGAATTCAATAACAAACTGCTCAACAAGTACTGAAACGTTCTGGAAAGCAAGGTTGAAAACAGTGTGCTCAATGGTAGACGTGTGTCCGGAGCGTGTTACCTTAGAAATAAGGCTCGCGTTCTTTTCGGCATCCTTTGAGGCTTCAAGAATTTCAAGCGCAGTACCCGGTTGGGTAGAAATTCTGCCGGAAGCAGCAGGAATTTGCTCACCTGTATCCGTGAGACCGACTATTAATGCTTTGGAATTTGTGTTGTATTCCATAGGTTACCTCCGTTTAATGTGCATGCACATTTTTTAAGCAATTCTTTCGCCATTTTACCACATTTTATTTAATTCTGCAACCCCAATTTTAACGGGATAAAAAAGTTATAAAAATATATAAATATATAAGCAATTTATATTGAAATTTTATTGCATCTATGGTATTATATTTTTAATTGTGGAAATGTGCGCTTTTTTAGGTTTTTGTGCTTAAAAGCGCCGACTTACAATCAGAAAAGAGGTAACAGACTATGGCAATTATCAAGAAGGAAGCGTATTACAATTCTTCAACCGGTGTGAACAAAATTCGTGCATTGATTTGGCTTGATGATGAGGTTGAGCATATCGGTGTTTTCCAGATTGCTCACGGCGTAAGCGAGCATATTGACCGTTACGACCATTTTGCAAGATTTTTAGCTCAAAGGGGCTACGTTGTTTGCGGTAACGACCACATAGGTCACGGTAAGTCTGTTTCCTCACCGGAGGATTTAGGCTTCACCGCGGAGGAGGACGGTTTCCGTCGCTTTGTGGATGATATGCACATTCTTTATAACATTATGCACAAGCGTTACCCCGAGTTGAAATATTATTTGTTCGGCCACAGCATGGGCTCCTTCTGTGCAAGAGTTTATGCCGGTACTTTTTCTGAAGAATTGGCAGGACTCATTATTTGCGGCACAGGTCAGGCTCCGCAGGGTCTTGAATTTGCAATCAACTCGTTAAGAGAGTTAACGCAAAAGGTCGGCACAAGAACACGAAATAAAGTTATGGCGGGTGCGCTTAACAAAATTTCTTCCTTAGGTATTAAGGACAAAACCTCGGAATTAGACTGGTTAAGCTACAACAAAAAGAACGTTGAAAATTATAAAAACGACCCGCTCTGCGGTATTGAGCTTACTGTTGCAGGTATGAGGGATTTAGGTTCAATCGCACTTTTGGCGTCAGATAAATTATGGCCTGCATCCATAAGAGTAGGTCTTCCGATTCTCATTATATCCGGTGCTGAGGACCCCATTGGCATGAACGGCAAGGGTCCGGTTGCTTGTGCGGACAGCTTAATTGCCTGCGGTCACGACCCTGAGGTTATTATTTACCCGGGCATGCGCCACGAAATTTTGAACGAAGAGGAAAATGAAAAGGTGTACCTTGATATTTTAGGCTTTCTTAACACCGCAGCATTTTGAAAGGTAGTTTAGTATTTTGCAAAAAAATAAGTTTTTTGTTCCCGAGCCGGAGATGGCAGAGCAGAACGAGTACAAGAAAAAAGTTAAAAATATTATATCGGCAAAATTCAAGGATAAGCAGCCGAAAGCGTTTGTGCACACCTATGGCTGTCAGGGCAACGTTGCAGACAGCGAGCACATAAAGGGCCAGCTTGTTGAAATGGGCTACACTATGACACAAACGCTCGAAGAGGCAGATATAATTATTTATAATACCTGCGCAATACGCGAGCACGCCGAGGACAGAGTTTTTGGTAACGTGGGTGCCTTGAAGTCTTTAAAAAAACAAAATCACGATTTAGTTATAGGTCTTTGCGGCTGTATGATGCAGCAGGAGCACGTTTCAGAAAAAATTAAAAACAGCTATCCTTACGTGAATCTTGTTTTCGGAACACACGCACTTCACAAATTACCGGAGCTTCTTTTCAAGGTTTTCAAAACGAAAAAAAGAGTGTTCAGTACAGATGAGTGCGACGGTGTAATTGCCGAGGGTATGCCAAACGAACGTGACAGCGGTGAAAACGCCTGGCTTCCCATAATGTACGGCTGCGACAATTTTTGCTCTTATTGTGTCGTGCCTTACGTAAGGGGCAGGGAAAGAAGCCGTGAGGCAGACGTAATTTTACAAGAGGCACAAAGCTTAATTCGTGAGGGTTATAAAAAAATAACTCTTTTAGGCCAGAACGTTAATTCCTACGGCAAGAGCCTTGAGGACGGCATAAACTTTTCAGAGCTTATAAGAAGGCTTGATGCAATTGAGGGCAATTATATTTTTGATTTTATGACCTCTCACCCAAAGGATTGCACCAAGGAGCTTATAGACGTTTTAGCCTCTGCAAAGCATTTTTGCGGTCATTTGCATTTGCCTGTTCAATCGGGAAATAATAGAATTCTCAAGGAGATGAACAGAAAATACACGAGAGAGCATTATCTCGAGTTAGTTAACTACGCAAAAGAAAAAATACCGGGTGTGGATATTACCACCGACATAATTGTGGGCTTTCCGGGTGAAACCTACGAGGAATTTCTTGACACCGTTTCCCTTGTGAAGGAGGTAAGGTACGGCTCTATGTTCACCTTTATATATTCAAAGCGTAAGGGTACAAAGGCAGCCGAGCTTCCCGATAACGTATCTAAGGAGGAAAAAACCAAATGGTTTATGGAGCTTCTTAAGGTGCAGGAGGAAATTGCAAAGGGTAACGAATAAATTCATAAACAATGTTTCATTGAAACATAAATATAAAAACAAAGGAGAATAACAATGACAGTTATCGAACTTACAAGAAAATTAGGTGCAGCTATTCAGGCTGACGAACGCTACAAGGCTTTTGACGAAGCAAAAAAAGCAAACGACAATGACAAGGAATTAAACGACCTTATCGGCAAAATTAACCTTGTTCAGCTCAACTATCAGCAAGAGGCTGCAAAGGGTGATGCTGCAGACGAAAGCGTTATGGAAGGATACGGCAAGGAGTTTGAAGAGCTTTACCGTTCAGTAATGCTTAACGGCAATATGGTTAAATTTGAAGCAGCAAAAGCAGCAATTGATGATATGATGAATGAAATTATGGGTATTCTTGCTCTTTGCATTGACGGACAAGACCCTGAAACCTGTGAGCCTGCTCACGAGCATTCTTGCAGCGGTAGCTGTGACAGCTGCGGCGGTTGCCACTAATTATTGAATTTTGTTGATTGAGGTGTAGTATGGCCGGTCTTTCCCCTATGATGGAGCAATATTTTCAAATCAAAAAAGAATATGCCGATACTCTGTTGTTTTTCAGGTTAGGTGACTTTTACGAAATGTTCTTTGAGGATGCAAAAATTGCATCTAAGGAGCTCGAATTAGTTCTTACGGGCAGAGATTGCGGCCAGGAGGAAAGGGCACCAATGTGCGGTGTACCTTTCCACAGCGCCGATTCTTACATAGCAAAGCTTGTTTCAAGAGGCTACAAGGTAGCTATTTGCGAGCAGGTTGAGGACCCGGCTCAGGCAAAGGGTATTGTAAAAAGAGATGTTGTAAGAATCGTAACACCGGGTACCGTAATTGAAAGCAGCATGTTAGATGAGGGTAAAAACAACTTCTTAGCATCTGTTTATATTACGGACAAATCCTGCGGAGCAGCTTTCGTTGACGTTTCAACCGGCGAGGTGCATCTTGATTCCTTTACGGATTCCTCAGATGCAGCCCGTCTTATGAATCAGTTAGGCTGCTTTGACCCAAGCGAGGTTTTACTTAACAAGTACGCTTCCTCAATAAAAGAGGTGGTAAGCTTCGTTAAAGATAGGCTTTCTGCAAGGTATCAGGTTTTAGCTGATGACGATTATAACGAGGAAACTTGCAGAAAAGCAGTTGTTTCGCATATTGATGAAAACAGTGAGAAGTTTGCAGAGTTTACAAGAAACAATGCTTTGCTTTTAGCATTCGGCTCTGCGCTTAATTATCTTGAGAATGCGCAAAAAAACAAGCTCGAAAATATTAACGACGTTGAATTTTTCGGTGCGGATAAGTTTTTGAATTTAGACCTTACCGCAAGAAGAAACTTAGAGCTTACAGAAACACAAATAAGACGTGAAAAGAAGGGCAGTCTTTTATGGGTTTTAGACCACACAAAAACTGCAATGGGTAAGCGTCTTATAAGAAACTGGGTAGAGCAGCCGCTCCTTAACTATTCATTGATATCCGCAAGGCAAAATGCGGTTGAGGAATTGGTTAACAATACTATCCTTTTAGATACCGAAATGTCACTTCTTTCAGATATGTACGACTTGGAAAGAATTATGACAAGAATTGTTTACGGCACAGCAAATGCAAAGGAGCTTCGCACGTTGAGTCTTACAATAGACAAGCTTCAGGGGATTAAAGAATCCTTAAGCGGTGCAAAAACAAAAATGCTTTCGGGCATTTTTGAGGAGATAGATTTGCTCGAGGACGTAAACGCACTTATAAATGCTGCAATTGTAGACGAGCCGCCACTCACCGTAAGAGAAGGCGGTATGATTAAAAAAGGCTACAACGTGGAGCTCGACTCTCTTCACGATATTGTTGAAAACGGTAAGGGATATCTTACGGCGGTTGAACAGTCCGAGCAAGAGAAAACAGGCATTAAAAAACTTAAAATAGGCTATAACCGTGTATTCGGATATTATATAGAGGTAACTAACTCCTTTAAGGATTTAGTACCCGAGCATTACATAAGAAAGCAAACTCTCGCAAACTGCGAAAGATATATAACACAAGAATTAAAAGAGCTTGAGTCAAAGGTTTTGGGTGCTCAGGAAAGAATTGTAAGAATTGAGTTTGAGTTATTTTCTGAAATCCGTACTAAAATTGCAAACGAGCTTGAAAGGGTAAGAGTAACCGGCAAGGCAGTTGCAAGGCTCGACGTTTTGTGTTCGCTTGCTTATACGGCGGTAACTAACAACTACGTAAGACCTACCGTAGATACCTCGGACGAGGTTATTATTAAGGATGGCAGACACCCGGTAGTAGAGCTTATGCTTGGCGGTGCACCGTTCGTGCCTAATGATACGCATCTTGACTGCGGTGAGTACAGAAGCGCAATAATTACCGGTCCTAATATGGCAGGTAAATCTACTTATATGCGCCAGGTTGCTTTAATAGTTTTAATGGCGCAAATAGGCAGCTTTGTTCCTGCAAGCAGTGCAAAAATAGGCATTGTAGATAAAATTTTTACCCGTGTAGGTGCATCCGACGATTTGTCTCAGGGTCAGTCAACCTTTATGCTTGAGATGACCGAGGTTGCTGATATTTTAAAGAATGCAACACAAAAGAGCCTTATCGTGTTTGATGAAATTGGTCGCGGTACCTCTACCTTTGACGGTATGAGTATTGCAAGAGCAGTTTTAGAATACACGGCAGACAAAAAGAGAATAGGTGCAAAAACTCTTTTTGCAACACACTACCACGAATTGACCGAGCTGGAAAATTCTGTTGAGGGTGTGAAAAACTACAACACCTCCGTTAAAAAACGCGGTGATGATATTACCTTCTTAAGAAGAATTGTAAAGGGTGCTGCAGACGGCAGCTACGGTGTAGAGGTAGCAAAGCTTGCAGGCATTCCGAAAGCAGTTGTTGAAAATGCGAAGGTTATTTTAAAAACACTTGAGGAGCAGCAAAGGGTTAATTTAGGTGCCGCTCCTAAGGTAGTGGCAAAAGCGCCGGCAGAGGAAGAGCTTCAGCTTTCATTTGCCTCAAGCAATAAAGAGGCATTCATTGAAAGGGTTAAGGATATTGACGTAAATACACTTACACCTATTGAGGCTTTAACAAAGCTGTTTGAGCTTCAGAAGGAAGCACAAAATATTTAAATTTAAGGCAAGAAAGGGGGCGTTCAATATGCCGCGTATTAACGTATTACCAAAAAATATTGCAGATTTAATTGCAGCGGGCGAGGTTGTTGAACGTCCTGCTTCAGTAATAAAGGAATTTTTAGAAAATTCCATAGATGCAAAATCAAAAAATATCACCGTGGAAATTAAAAACGGCGGTAAAACATATATAAGGGTAACTGACAACGGCTGCGGTATTGACCGTGAGGACGTAAGAAAAGCCTTTTTGAGCCACGCCACAAGTAAAATAAGCTCGGCAGAGGATTTAGACAGCATAGCAACACTCGGCTTCAGAGGTGAAGCGTTAGCGTCGGTTGCTGCAGTTGCAAGGGTTGAGCTTCTTACAAGGACCGAGGCAGAGGAGGTAGGTACCTCCTACAAAATTTTCGGCGGTGAGGAAGTAGAGCTTGAGGATGCAGGCTGCCCCGTAGGCACAACGCTTATTGTCAGAGATTTATTTTTTAATATTCCTGCAAGAATGAAATTCTTGAAAAAGGACGTGCAGGAGGGTAACTACATAGCGGCAATATTAGAAAAAATTGCTGTTTCCTACCCACACGTTGCCTTTAAATTTATAAGAGACGGTAAGCTTGTTTTTTCAACTCCCGGTGACGGTGATTTAAAATCAGCTATATACGCCGTATTCGGCAAGGAATATACTGAGGGCCTTATTCCCGCAGAGTATGAGGGTAACGGTATTTCTGTTTCGGGCTTTACAGGTAAGCCTACCGCAGGCAGAGGCAGCAGAAGCGGACAGCACTTTTTCGTAAACGGCAGATACGTTAAAAGTCCTATGTGCATTACGGCACTTGAAACTGCCTACAAAAATTCTATTATGTCCGGCAAATTCCCGTCCTGCGTCATCTTTATAAAAATGCCTTTTTCTGCAGTTGACGTTAACGTGCATCCTGCAAAAACAGAGGTAAGATTTTTTGAAGAGAAAAAGGTTTTTGATGCTGTTTACGGTGCCGCACTTAACGCCCTGACTCAGGATACACGCCCTAAAGCAAGCTTTTCTATGGCAAAGGCTTTTATGCCCGAGGCTATTAAGGGTGAGCAGTTAACCATAAAGGCGGCTGCACCTGTAAAAACAGAAACAGCTCCTGCTTCTCAGGTTAAAAACGACGTAATAAAAATTGTTGAAGAAAGTAAGGCAGAGGCGCAACCTGCTGCAAGAGTAGAAAAAACTCCTGTTAAAACAACGCTTACCTTCAACTCAAGAGAAACAGAAACAATAGATTTTCTTAAGGATGAATACGTAAACAACTCCGAGAAAAAATTAAATTTTTCAATAAATATAAATTCTGCTAAGGCTGAGGAAAAGCAAGAGCCTGTAAAGTCTTGTGAAAAAGAGACTGAGCCCAAAAATGAAGAGCAGGAGAAAATAATAACAGAGCAGCCAAGTGAAGCTGTTGAACCTGAAATTGAGGCTCCGGCAGAAGCCGCTTGCAATGTACCTGATTTCAGAATTGTTGGTGAGGCTTTTAAAACCTATATATTTGTTGAGCTCGAAAACAAGCTGCTTATGATAGATAAGCACGCTGCACACGAAAGAATTTTGTTTGAGAAATTCAAAGCACAGCAAAAGTCATACCAGCAAATGCTTTTAATACCGGTTACGGTTTCCTTGTCACCGGATGAATATAACGCAATTCTTGAAAACGAGGAGCTGCTTTACAAGGCGGGGTACGAGGTTTCAGATTTTGGTGACAGATGCGTTAAGGTCAGCGCTTGTCCTACGGAGCTTATAAATGAAGATATAGCAGCAATTATTACAGAAATTGCAAGCTACCTTTCTTCTAACGCTAAAACCGTAATGCCCGAAAAGTTAGATTGGATTTATCACTCAATGGCTTGCAGGGCTGCAATTAAGGCAGGGAACACCACAACGGAATATGAAATGGAAAAATTCGTGAAGGATTTACTTTCGCGTGAAAATATTCGTTACTGTCCGCACGGCAGACCGGTTATGGTAGAGGTAACCAAACGTGAGCTTGAAAAACAGTTTAAAAGGATAATTTAATGAAAAAAACAAAAATTATTGTTATTGTAGGACCTACAGCGTCGGGTAAAACCTCGTTAGGTGTTCACGTTGCCAAGGCAATAGGCGGTGAGGTTGTTTCAGGTGACTCAATGCAAATTTACGAGTCTATGAATATTGCAACAGCCAAGCCTACTGTTGAGGAAATGCAAGGCGTAAAGCACCACCTTATAGGCTTTGTGAATCCCGAAAGCGAGTACAGCGTTGCCTCCTTTTGTGAGGATGCAAAAAAAGCGGTAGCGGAAATTACCTCAAAGGGTAAAATACCGGTTTTAGTAGGCGGTACAGGTCTTTATATAGATTCATTCATAAATAATACAACTTTTTTTGAGACGTCAGGCTCAAGAGCTGTGAGAGAAAAGCTTTACGAAGAACTAAAGGAATTCGGTATAGAAAAGCTTTACCAAGAATTACTTGCGGTCGACAGTAAGGCGGCTGAAAAAATCCATCCGAATAATGAGGTAAGGGTTATAAGGGCGCTGGAGATTTACCGCACCACGGGTCAAACTCTTACAGAGCAAAACAGACGCTCTCACGACGAGGAAAGTGAATACGAGCCGCTTTATATCGGCATTGCATACAAGGACAGAGAAAAGCTTTATGAAAGAATCAACAAGCGTGTAGATTTAATGCTTGAGGCAGGACTTTTAGAGGAGACAAGAGCGTTTTACGAAAAATATCCGTCTCAGACTGCAACAAACGCTATAGGCTACAAAGAATTAAAACCGTTTTTAGACGGTAACAAGTCCTTAGAGGACTGTGTTTCTCACCTGAAGCAGGCAACAAGGCGCTACGCTAAAAGGCAGCTTACCTGGTTTAACAGAAATGAAAAAATAAATTGGATTTATCCCGATACGTATAATAATAGCGAGCAGGTCTTTGAGCTTGCAGAAAAGCTGGTAAAGGAATTTTTGAAAGGAGAGTAAAAATGCTTAATAAACGAGTGAAATTAGTTATAGCAGGTCTCGTAGCAGTTTTTATGCTTTCATATTTTATTACCCAGTTAGTTTTAATTTCCAAATCGGGAATAGAAACGCAAATTGCAATGAGTGAAACAGTTTACAGCACAATCAACACAAAGTGCTTTGTGGTAAGAAACGAGCAATATATAGAAAACTCTGCAAAGGGTACAACAATTTCCTTTGCGGCAAACGCACAGCGTGTTGCAAAGGGTGATACTGTTTCAATGGTCTTTAAAACGAATGAGGATGCAACCACTTACTTAAGAATTACAGAAATAAAAGAAGAGCTTGAGCATTACAACACCTTAGCAGGTCAGGCAAACATTCAAACGGTAGACGTTGCAGCACTCGGCAGAAAAATAGAAAATAAGCTTTCAGATTATCTTGACAGTGTAGATAAGGGTGATTTTGAAAAATCTGAAAAGCACATAGATTCATTCGGAAACTACATTACAAGCAGGCAGATTTCAACAGGTGAGGTGCTTAACCTTAACGAAAAAATAAGCGCCTTGAACGGCGAGCTTGAAACACTCAAAGCAAAGAAAATTGCTTACAGTGAAATAAAAAGTCCTGCCGCAGGCTATTACCTGAAGGGTGCGGACGGCTATGAAAAGACGGTCGATTTTTCCAAAATAGACGAGCTTACACTGAAGGACGTTGAGGCAGCTATTAAGGCAAAGCCTAAAGAGGTTAAAGCTGACGTTGTAGGCAGAACGGTTGGAAGCTTTGAGTGGTATATACTTTGTGCAGTACCATCAGACGAAACGGTTGACTTAAAGGATGACGAGGAGCTGTACGTTAACTTCCCTTATTCGGGTGTTGAAAAGCTGCAGGCACGTATTTATAAAATAGGTGAAAGAACAGGCAACAAAACGCTTGTTATTTTAAAGTGTAACTTAATGAACGATGCACTTGCAGATTTCAGAATAGAGGAAATACAAATAATAACCAAGGAGCACACCGGTTATAAAATTAAAAATTCAGCCATCAGAACCGTTAACGGGCAAACGGGTGTTTATGTGGTAAGCGGTAATCTGATAGGCTTCAGAAAAGTAAATATTGTTTATAATGACGGCGAATATTCAATTGTAGACAATCCTAAGGGGGAGTCGGGCTACATACGGCTTTACGACGAGGTTGTTACAAAGGGGGTTGAAATGTATGACAATAAGCTCGTTTAACGATGAAAGGTGCTGTTCAATATCTGAAAATCTAAAGCTTATTCGTGAAAACATATCAACCGCGGCAGTTAAATCGGGCAGAAGCCCTCAGGATATTCAGCTTATGGCGGTAACAAAAACCGTTCCTGTAGAATATATAAATTATTCCATTGATAATTGCGGAATAGATTTAATTGGTGAAAACAAGGTGCAGGAGTTTATCTCTAAGAAGGATGAGCTTCACCTTGAAAACGTCGGTAAGCACCTCATAGGGCATTTGCAGACAAACAAGGTGAAAAAAATATTGCCCTTGGTAGATATGATTCAATCGGTAGACAGCCTGCACTTAGCGGAAGAAATTTCTAAGCAGGCAGTAAACAATAAGCTTAACTGCAAAATTCTGTTAGAGGTTAACGTAGGTAACGAGGAAAGCAAAACCGGCTTCGACAAAGAACAGTTTTTCGACTCTCTTGCAAGAATTTCGGAGCTGCCCAACGTAACGGTAAACGGAATAATGACAATACCGCCTATTTGTGATGATGAAAATGAGTTGAAAAAGTATTTTCTTACAATGTCACAATATTTTAACGATATTAAAGAGAAGGGCTACAAAAACTTTAATATGGAAATACTTTCAATGGGTATGTCGGGAGATTACGAGCTGGCCATTGAATGCGGTGCAAACTTAGTAAGAATAGGCTCCTTAATTTATGGAGCACGAATTTATAAATAAAAAACGGAGGATACAAAAATGGATTTTTTAAAGAACGTATTAAGCAGATTTACAGGTGATGACGGTTACGAAGGCTTTGATGATGAAGATATGGTGGATGAAGAGGTTGCTGCACCTTACCATAACCAAAGACAAGCTTCAAGAAACGAGGACAATTATTATCAGGAGCAAAGACAAACCTCAAGACCGCAAAGAAGAATTCAGCCCGTGCAGGAGGAGGATCCTTCAAAAATTGTGAATATTCACACAACAGCAAAGCTTCAGGTTGTTTTATCAAAGCCTGACAGATTTGACGACGCTTCAGGCATAGCAGATAATCTTAATGATAAAAGAACGGTAGTTTTAAATCTTGAGGGTACAAATCGTGATACTGCAAGAAGACTCATAGACTTCCTTTCAGGCGTTGCTTATGCAAACGGCGGACAGATTAAGAGAGTTGCTAATAATACTTATATAATTACACCATACAACGTAGATATTTCCGGTGATTTGATTGACGAGCTTGAAAATACAGGTATGTATTTCGGTAACTAATCACAAGAAGAGAAAAATATGGAAGCAGGTAACAAATTATGATGACACCATCACAATTAAAAGAATACGAATTTAAAACAGCAGGTCGTAACGCTTACAAAGCAGACGAGGTTGACGATTTTTTTGCAGAGGTTGCAGCAAATTACACAAAGATGTTTCACGAAAACGGTGAGCTTGTAAGACGTGTAGGTCTTTTGGCAGACCGACTCGAAAAATACAAAAAAGAAGAGGACGAAATTAAAAGTGCTGTTGTAAGTGCGCAAAGAGCGGCAGATATTATCGTACGCGACGCTAAGAATTCCGTAGCAGATGCAGAAAGCGAAGCAAAAGCAATTTTAGATGCAGCAAAAAGCGAGGCAGAGCTTATTAAGAGTGATGCTGAAAAACAGGCTGTTGCAGATTCGGAGCTTCTTCTTTCAATGACAAGAGACAAGGCTCAGGAAATTATAAGAAGAGCAAAGGAAGAGGCACAAAGTATATTGTTGGAGGCAAACTCAGATGCAAAGAATGCAATGGGTGCCGCAACAAGAACTATGACAAGCGAATCTCTTCATTATGAAATGCTCAAAAAAGAGGTTTCTCAATTTAAGTCAGACATACTCAGCCAGTACAAAACTCACATTGAGTTAATTTCCAAGCTTCCTTCTTTAGCTGAGGAAGAGGCAAAGAAAATGGAGCCTGCTGCTGAAGAAGAGCCGGAGCCACAGCCAATTCCGCAGGTAGAGGAAGCAAAGGTTTACTCTCAGGAGGACGTAAAGGAAGAGGTTGCCGAAATTAAAGCTGAGTTTTATGCAGTTAAAGAGGACTCAGCAGAAGCTGAGGCAGAGCCTTTTGAGAAATCAACAGAAGCCAAAGAGGAAATGAATATTTTTGGCGTGAATACAGATTTAGATGCAAATCTTGACGATTTAATGGAAGATAAAATACAAATAAGTGTTGATGATTCCACAGCGTTTTCCGCAACAGATTTTGCAGAGAACAACGACCCGCTTCTTTCAATGGCAGAGGAAAGCAGCCTGCAGAGCGAAACAATTGAATATTTTGCTCCGGGTAAAACAAGCGAGCTTCTTACAGTAGATGATGAAATGCTTACAGATGACGGCGAGCTTGTGGTAAAAACAGACCTTCCCTTAAGCTTTTTTGATGATGCAGAAAACCTTGAGTTTATAGATGATTTTGAGGGGATGGAAAAAGAGCCTGATGTGGGTTCGTTTTCATTCTCTTCAGTACAAACGAATAACGCTGCAACAAAAAGACCAAGCAACAGAGTAACAGTTGATTCTGCGTACCTTGACTTTTTAGCAGCTGAAAGTGAAGCTGAAAACGTTGGCGTTGAGGAGCCGGACGACGAGGACGACGAGGATGACGCAGATGACGGCATTACAGCAAGAAAAGGTTTTTTCAAGAGGAGATAAAATGTCAGTTATAGGTGCAGTTCTTTTTGTCGCAGCTCTTGTAGCTGTTGACCAGGTAATAAAATATTTTGTAATTGAATATTTAATGCCGATAGGCACCTTAGAGGTAATTGAAGGCTTTATCCGTTTAAGGTACGTTGAAAATACAGGTGCGGTTTTCGGCTCGTTTTCGGCACATACCGCGGTGTTAACGGTAGTTTCAATTGTACTGCTTATTGTCACTGTTTACTTTTTGATTTCACAAAAAAATAAATCAAAGCTGGTAAGCTTTACTCTGCTTTTAATGATAGCAGGCGGAATAGGCAATATAATAGACAGAATCCGTCTACATTACGTAGTAGACTACATTGAACCAACCTTTATAAATTTTGCAGTTTTTAATTTTGCGGATTGTCTTATTACGGTAGGTGCATTTGTTCTTATGGCTTACCTTGTTGTGGATATTATAAGAGACGGCAAAAACAAAAAGACTGCAACAGAAAGTGAATTTTTAAGCGAAGCTGCGGTGGTGGAAAATGAAAATGATTGATTTGACTGCCACCGAAGAGGTGCAGGGCTTCAGAATAGACAAGGCTGTTTCGGTCCTTTGCGAGGAGCTTTCAAGAAGCGCCGTGCAGAATTTGTTAGAGGAAAAGAAAATTTCCTTGAACGGGGTAATAGCCAAAAAAAGTCAAAGCGTTAAAGCCGGTGACGTGTTAACGGTGGAAATCCCCGAGCCAAAGACCTTGGCCTTGGAGCCTCAGAATATCCCGCTCGAAATAGTCTACGAGGATGAATATTTACTCGTAGTAAATAAGCCTAAGGGTATGGTTGTACATCCCGCGGCAGGTAATTTAGACAAAACGCTCGTGAATGCCTTGCTTTACCATTGCGGTGACTCGCTTTCAGGTATAAACGGCGTAATAAGACCGGGAATTGTTCATAGAATAGATAAGGATACAAGCGGTCTGCTTGTTGTTGCGAAAACAGATGCAGCGCACGTAGGCCTTGCAGAGCAAATTAAGGACCATTCCTTTAAACGTGAATACCGTACGGTAATTGTCGGTAATATTAAGGAGGATAAGGGCACAATAAATCTGCCCATAGGCAGGCACCCTACAGACAGAAAAAAACAAACGGTAACAGATAAAAATTCAAGAGAGGCAATAACTCATTACGAGGTTATTGAGCGTTATAACGGCTTTACGTTTTTAAAAATAACGCTTGAAACGGGCAGAACGCATCAAATAAGAGTGCATTTTTCTCACAGAGGCACCCCTGTTGCAGGTGATGCGGTTTACGGTAATCCTAAAAAGACCTACGGCTTAAAGGGCCAGTGTCTTCATGCTGCAGTTTTAGGCTTTATACACCCCATAACAAATGAGTACCTTGAGTTTTCGTCAGATTTACCTGAGTATTTTAAAGATTTTTTAAGGAGAATTAAGTAATGTCGGCAGACTATTCAAAATGGCTTGTTGTTTCTGATATTGACGGCACACTCAATAACAAGCTACGTAAATTGCCAAAGGCAAACAAAGCAAAAATAAAAGAATACGTTGATAACGGCGGTTACTTTACTCTTTGCTCGGGCAGAAACCTGCAGTCTCTCACACCGCATTATAAAAAATTAGGAATAGAAACCCCCGCGTTATTTCTTAACGGTGCAGGAATATACGATTTTAAAACTAATAAAATGTTAAGCTTTATAGGTGTCAGCGAAAAGGCAGAGCAAGCTATACTAAGCTGTGCAGAGCTTGTAAAGCAGGCGGAGGTTTCCGTTTTTACAGATGATATGATTTACCACGTTAAGCCTAAAAGCTTTGGTTACATAATGTCATGGGTAGATGATTTAGATAACACCGTTTGCAAATCCTTTGACGAGGTGCCGAGGGGAAAATGGGGGAAAATTATTTTCTTCGGACTTCCACACACCTTGAAAAAGGTTATTGAGTTTTTTGACGGTGATGAAATAAAGCCTCATTGCAATGCTTTCAGAAGCTCGCTTCTGACGGTAGAAATAGTTGCAAAGGACGTTGACAAGGGCAAGGGCGTAATGAGGCTTGCAGAAATTTTAGGAATTGAAAAAGAGAAAATCGGCGCTATAGGTGATTATTATAACGACGTTGCAATGCTTAAAACAGTAAGCCATCCCGCTTGCTGCGGTCAGGCACCGGGCGATATAAAGGCTTTAGCAGAATACGTCACCTGCCATTGCAACAAGGGCGCGGTAGCAGACTTCATAAATTATTTAGAAAATAAATATATTAAAGCAGAAAAATAAACGGAGGGTTAAAAATGGATATGAATGCAAAAAAAGAGCTTTCTGTTATTGCAACAAAGGTTCGCAAGGGTATTATAGAGGGTACCTTTAATGCAAAATCCGGTCATCCGGGCGGCTCGTTGTCAATTGCAGAAACACTCACTTATCTCTATTTTAAAGAGATGAATATAAATCCGGAAAAGCCGGTTATGGAGGAGAGAGACCGTTTTGTTCTTTCTAAGGGACATGCAGCGCCTGCTCTTTACTCAGTCATGGCACAAAGAGGCTTTTTCCCTGCTGAGGAGTTAAAAACTCTTCGTAAGGTTGGCTCAAAATTACAAGGACACCCAAGCATGCGCTATTTAGAGGGTGTGGATATAAGCACAGGCTCACTCGGTCAGGGTATTTCCGCCGCTTGCGGTATGGCTTTAGGCTCAAAGCTTAAGGGGGACACCTTCAGAGTATATACAATTTTAGGTGACGGTGAAATTCAAGAAGGTCAGGTTTGGGAGGCTGCTATGTATGCAGCAGCTAAAAAGCTTGATAATTTAGTAGCCGTAGTAGATAACAATAATCTTCAGATCGACGGCAGCGTTGAAGAGGTTAACTCTCCGTATCCTATTCCGGAAAAATTCCTTGCATTTGGTTGGAACGTTATAGAAATAGATGCGCACGATTTTGACCAGATTGAAGCAGCCTTTAATAAAGCCCGTGAATGTAAGGGCAAGCCTACGGCAATTATTCAAAAGAGTGTTAAGGGTAAGGGCGTTTCATTTATGGAAAATCAGGTTAGCTGGCACGGCTCTGCACCTAATGCGGAGCAATACGAGCAGGCTATGGCTGAGCTTGATGCTAAATTAAAGGAATTGGAGGCGTAAAAAATGGCAGACGTAATTAAAACAGCAACTCGTGATGCTTACGGTAAAGCATTAGTAGAGCTTGGTGAAAAAAATAAAAATATAGTTGTGCTTGACGCTGACTTAGCGGCAGCAACAAAAACAGGCGCTTTCAAAAAAGCCTTTCCGGAAAGATTTTTTGACACAGGTATAGCAGAATCAAATATGATGAGCCTTGCAGGCGGTCTTGCAACAACGGGCTTCACAGTATTTGCAAGTACCTTTGCAATGTTTGCAGCAGGCAGAGCGTTTGAGCAGGTAAGGAATACTATTTGCTATCCGGGTCTTAACGTTAAAATTGGTGCAACACACGCAGGTATTTCCGTTGGCGAGGACGGAGCAAGCCATCAGTGCTGTGAGGATATTGCTTTAATGCGCTCAATTCCGGGTATGGTTATTTTAAACCCTGCAGATGATATAGAGGCAAGAGCAGCTGTTTTTGCAGCAGCAGAACACAACGGCCCTGTATATATGCGCTTTGGACGTCTTGCTGTTCCGAGAATTTTTGATGAGGATTATAAGTTCGAAATCGGTAAGGCTGTTACGCTTAAAGAAGGCAACGACGTTACGATTATTGCTACAGGTCTTATGGTTAACGAGGCTCTTGAGGCAGCAAAAACGCTTGAGGCAGAGGGTATTTCTGCTGAGGTTATAAATATGCACACAATTAAGCCGCTCGACAGCGAGGCAGTTGTTAGCTCTGCAAAGAAAACGGGCTGCGTAGTTACAGCTGAAGAGCACAATATTATTGGTGGTCTCGGCAGTGCGGTTGCAGAGGTTCTTACAGAAGAATACCCTGTACCTGTTGTTAGAGTCGGCGTTAATGACGAATTTGGTAAATCAGGTCCTGCGGTAGAATTACTTCATCTTTACGGACTTGATGCCGAAAATATTGTAAAAAAAGCAAAGCTTGCAATTTCAAAAAAATAAACACGTTAATTAGGGTGGGTTAAAATGGCAAAAACAAGATACGAAAGTGCAAAAGAAATATACGCTTCTTTTGGTGTCGATACGGAAAAGGCTTTGTCAACTCTTGCAGATTTAAAAATATCTATGCATTGCTGGCAGGGTGATGACGTAGGCGGCTTCGAAAACAGTGAGGCTCTTTCAGGCGGTATTCAGGCAACGGGCAATTACCCGGGTAAGGCAAGAACACCTGAGGAACTCATGAGTGATATTGATATGGCTTTGAAGCTCATACCCGGTACTCACAAAATAAATCTTCACGCAATTTATGCGGTTACGGAAAGTGCAGTCCCGCGTGACAAGCTTAAGCCCGAGCATTTTGAAAAATGGATTACCTTTGCAAAGGAGAGAGGCTTGGGAATAGACGTTAATCCTACACTTTTCTCACATCCGATGGCGACAGACGGACTTACGCTTTCTCATCCTGATGAAAAGGTAAGACGCTTCTGGATAGACCATTGTAAGGCTATGCGTGAAATAGGAGCATATATAGGTAAGGAATTAGGTATAACCTGTCTTAATAACGTTTGGATTCCCGATGGCTACAAGGAGGTGCCTGCTGACCGATTAGGTCCTCGTATGCGCCTTAAGGAGTCTCTTGACGAAATCTTTTCAGTTAAGTACGACAAAAAATATCTTGTAGATTCAGTTGAATCAAAGGTGTTTGGTATAGGTGTCGAATCATATACAGTCGGCTCTCACGAGTTCTATATGAATTACGCAGCAAAATCTGACGGAGTAATGTGCCTTTTAGATAACGGACATTTCCACCCTACAGAGGTTTGCTCCGATAAAATTCCGTCACTTCTTTTATTCTCGGAAAACATTGCGCTTCACATAACAAGAGGCGTTCGTTGGGACAGTGACCACGTTGTTGCTTTTGATGACGAGTTAAAGGAAATGGCAAAGGAGCTTGTTCGTTGCGATGCACTTAAAAGAGCATACATAGGTCTTGATTTCTTTGATGCATCCATAAATCGTGTTGCAGCGTGGGTAATAGGTACAAGAAATCTGCAAAAGGCTATTTTAGCAGCGCTTCTTACACCGTTTAATGAATTGAAGGAGAGTCAGAATAACGCAGACTTTACAAAAATGTTCGCGCTTTCAGAGGAGCTTAAAACACTTCCGCTTTACGACGTGTGGGAAGAGTTTTGTGCTCGTTCCGGCGTGGCAGCAGGCTTCGAGTGGTATAACGAGATTTTAAAATACGAAAAAGAAATATTAAGCAGCAGAGGTTGATTGAGTTGGGTAACAATGAAAAAATAAAAGAATTGTCGTTTGTAAAAGAATACGTGAAAATGGCAAATGAGGGATATTTAAGAGGTTGGCACGAAAGAAACGGCGGAAATCTTTCTTACAGAATAAAGCCTGAAGAAATTGAGGCGGCAAAGGCACTTGGCGGCTTAGATTTTTCTAAAGAATTTGTGCCGATAGGCGCAACGGTTGAAAATTTGAAAAACGAATTCTTTTTAGTATCCGGAAGCGGCAAGTTCTTTGGCAATATAAAGGAATGCCCCGAGGATAATATTTGTATTATTGAAATTGATGATACCGGCAAGAATTACAGAATTATATGGGGACTTGAAAAGGGCGGCAGACCAACAAGTGAGCTGCCTGCACACCTTATGAATCATTCTGTGAAAAAGGAAGCAACAAACGGCGAGCACAGAGTTATTTACCACGCGCATCCCGTTAACGCTATTGCCATTACGTTTGTTTTCCCTCTTGAAGCAAAGGTTATTTCGCACCTGCTTTGGGAGATGATGACGGAATGTCCTATTATATTCCCTCAGGGTATAGGGGTGGTTCCGTGGATGGTTCCCGGCGGTGAGGAGATTGCTATTGAATCCTCAGAGCTTATGAAAAAGTTTGATGCAATTCTTTGGGCGCATCACGGTGTTTTCTGCTCGGGCACAGATTTTGATATTACCTTTGGTCTTATGGATACAATTGAAAAGGCAGCAGAAATACTTGTAAAGGTGCATTCAATGGGTGGAATTAAGCAGACTATTACAGATGACGGCTTCAGAAAGCTTGCCAAGGACTTCAAGGTGCAAATGAACGAGGATTTCTTAAATTGATTACTACTCATATAAAATTTTCTTAAAAACATTGTGTTTTTTATTGAAAATGCAAAAACGTTGTGTTATAATGATGTAGTTATTAGTATATTTTTATTCAGATAGGGGTTAATGTTATGGCTAACTGTCCTAAGTGTGGTTATAAGCTTAAGTTTACTGATTTCAGACCGGAGTGTCCCGGTTGCGGCGTAAACCTTATGTATTATAATAATCAGGAAAGACTTGCAGAGGATGCCGACAAGGCAGAGGCAGAGCACGTGCAAATGCAACCAAAGGTAGACAGAATTAAGTTTGCTTTTATTGGTACAAAGCTTTCAATTGCTCGTTTAGTGCTTCTTTTCCTCCCCATTGGTATGCTTTTCTTACCGCTTGTAAGCGTAGAGGCAAGCTTGCCTTATAAGGATATCGATATGAACGTTTCTATTCTCAACGTTGTTATGGACGTTGTAATGAAACTCAATTTCGAGGTGCTTTTAGATATGATTGCAGGCTCACAGGTAACAAGAGTAGCATTCATATTCTACGTGCTTGCAATTATTTATATTTTCTTAGCTGCAGTTATCGCAATTGCAAGAATTCCTGTTGTAGCAACCTCTTGCTCAATCAAGTCAAACGGTAGCGACAGAAACATTACTCTTGCAACCCTGGGCATCATTTTCACAGCACTCAGCATGGTTTGCTTTATGGTGTTCACAACCCAAATCTCCGCTTCTTTCGGTGAAATGTACCATGGCTCACTTTCATTTGGCGGCTTCCTTGCTATTTTAGGCTTCGTAGCAGGTATTGTTATAGAGGTTTTAATTAAAAAAGCAGATGCACCTGTTAAGTATAAGGATATTTCTGAATTTGTTGAAAGAGTTGAAGCAAGAAAGGCAGAAAAAGAAGCTGCTTTAGAGGAAGCAAGACAGATTATAGCAGATTACGAAAAGGCAAAAGCAAATTAAGCTTGAATAAAAAATCACCCGAAGAGTTAAGCTTTTCGGGTGTTATTTTTAGAGTGGTTGAAGGATTTTGTGATTAAGTATTTTTCGCTCAGGTAAGGCACAAAACGCAGTTAATCCTTTCGGATTAACGAGTATTTTAACTAAATATGAGTGGAAAATACTATCCCAAAATCTGATTCGGATATACTAGGTTGGAATTATGAAAAAAGTAAAAGTGATTTTAATAATAGTAATAGCTGCGCTTGTTATAGCAGGCGGTGTTTTTGTTGCCGACCTGTTTTTCGGATTTAAGGCACCTGAAATAAAAAGTATAAGTGACAGCAGTATAAAAAATACAGAGGGAATATACCTTACAGCACACCGCGGCTTTTCGGGTATTGCGCCGGAAAATACCCTTGCGGCATTTGAAAAAGCAGGGGAGTATAATTTTTATGCGGCAGAGTGCGACGTGCATTTAACCAAGGACGGTGTGTGGGTTGTGCATCACGATGAAAATATTTTCAGACTCACTAACGGGTACTTGAATATTGCAGAATCAACCTACGAGGAGCTGCAGAATTACGTAGTGGATAACGGCGTTAACGTGAACAAATATCCTAATCAGAAAATTGCAACGCTTGAGGAATATCTTGTTGTGTGTAAGGACGTAGGCATTATTCCGCAAATAGAAATAAAGGCGGGTTCTGAAGAAAAGCTGCAGGAGATTTTAGAGCTTCTTGATAAATATGCTTTAAGAGAAAATGCAATAATAATTTCATTTAACGTAGATATGCTCAGAAAAGTTAGAGCACTCGACGAAAGCATAGAGCTGTGGTATCTTGTTGAGGAAATTACCGAGGAATCATTAAAGGAGTGTAAAAGCAACTCCTTTGCGCTTGCCTTTAATCATTTGAAAAATGATGATGCTTCCGTTAAAAAGGTGCTTGAGGCTCAGATTAAAGCCTGCGCTTGGACCGTAGATGATATTGAAGCTCTGGAAAGACTTTACCAATTAGGTGTAAAATACTTTACCACCAATAGTATAACTCCGTGAATTTTTCTTTTTGGAAATAAAAAACAAAATTTGTATATAGATTACAAAAAAAGAGTTTAATTTTATAACATTTACTACTTTTAGATAATTAAATACCTCTTTTAATTTGCATTTAAAAGTGTTATAATATTAAAAGTGGCTTTATGCACTATTAATTGGAAAATTACCTTTATTTATATAAAACAAATTACGGAGGTGCCGCAAATGGAACGGTTTGTAATTCGTGGCGGTAATAAGCTTCACGGTGAAATTAAAATCAGCGGTGCAAAAAATGCGGTTTTAGGTATTATGCCTGCTGCAATTCTTGCAGATGGTCCTTGCAGAATAGAAAATATTCCTGATATCAGCGATGTAAAGATGATGATTAAAATATTACGCCACATTGGTGCAGAGGTGGAAATCCCTGAGGATGGCGTAGTTATTATAGATGGCAGTAACGTTAATGCAAACGAAAACATTCCGGATAAAATGACTCGTAAGCTCAGGGCATCCTATTACCTTTTAGGTGCATTGTTGGGTAAAGCGGGCAACGCGAGTGTTTCTATGCCCGGCGGCTGTTATTTTGGTGAAAGACCTATTGACCAGCATATTAAAGGTTTTGAAGCATTGGGTGCTACCGTAAATACAGAGGGCGCAATTGTTGCTGCAAGTGCAGAGGAGTTAATGGGCGCTTCTGTTTATATGGACGTTGTTTCTGTTGGCGCAACAATAAACGTAATGCTTGCAGCAGTAAGAGCAAAGGGTCTTACTGTTATTGAAAATGCTGCAAGAGAGCCACACATAGTTGACCTTGCAAACTTCCTTAACTCTATGGGAGCTGATGTACGCGGTGCGGGTACTGACGTTATTAAAATTCGCGGTACTGCGAATTTGCACGGCTGTACGTATTCAATAATTCCCGACCAAATAGAAGCAGGTACTTACATGGTAGCTGTTGCGGCAGTCGGCGGTGACGTAACAATTCAGGATGTTATTCCAAAGCACCTTGAATCAATAACAAGCAAGCTTGAGGAGTGCGGTGTTACCGTTCTTGAGGGGGATGAAAGCGTTCGCGTTATTTCTGACTTGGAAAGAGTTAACGCTTGCAGAGTTAAAACAAGACCACACCCGGGCTTCCCTACAGATATGCAGCCGCAAATGGCTGTGTTGCTTACAACCTGCAAGGGGACAAGCCATGTTGTAGAAAGTGTGTGGGATAATCGTTTTAAATATACCCAACAATTAAAAAGAATGGGTGCAAATATAATTGTAGATGGTAAAACAGCTATTATTACCGGTGTGGAAGGCCTTAAAGGTGCTCCTGTTGAGGCAGATGACTTAAGAGCAGGCGCAGCTATGGTTATTGCAGGCTTAATGGCAAAAGGTACTACTACAGTTACAAATGTAGAGTTAATTGACCGCGGTTATGAAAAAATTGTAGACAAACTCAGAGCTGTCGGCGTTGATATAACCCGTGAAGCATTTGACGAGGAGTAATATAATATGATAAGATTTTGCCCGCTATTTTCATCAAGTAGCGGCAATTCTGTTTACATAGGGGAAAACAACGCAGGCGTTTTGGTGGATGTAGGCAGAAGTGCCAAGCAAATTCGTGAGATGCTTAGCTCAATAGACGTCCACGAAAGCTCAATAAAAGCGGTTTTTTTAACACACGAGCACGCTGACCATATAGATGGTCTTTCAGTATTTTTAAAAAGAAATAACATTCCCATTTATGCCTCGGCAGGCACAATTCTTGCTTTAAAAAAGAAGGGCGTGCTTACAGATTGTCATACAGATTTTACGCTTGATGAAAACGGTGTAGAGGTTGCAGGTATGCTTATTAAGCCCTTTAAAACCTCTCACGACTGTGCAGATGGCAGAGGCTACACCATAACGGGTAGCGACGGCTCATCCAGAGTTGCCATAGCTACTGATACGGGAATTGTAACACCTGAGGTTATGAATGCAATAAAGGGCTGCAATTTAGCCTACGTAGAATCTAATCATGACGTTAATATGCTTAAAAACGGTACGTATTATTTTGAACTTAAGAAAAGAATTCTTTCAGATAAGGGGCATCTTTCAAATGATGCATGTGCCGAGCTTTTAAAGGCTCTTGTGAATAACGGCACAACACAGTTTGTGTTAGCTCACCTTAGCCTTGAGAATAATACGCCTGATTTAGCTTACCGGACTTCTACTAATGCGCTTACCGAAATGGGTGCGCTTGTTAACCGGGATTATCTTCTCAGAGTAGCCGAGCCTAAAAATACGCAAAAACCAATTCTTGTATAAAAAGAACAACTCTATCATTTAAAGCCGAAGCTTTTAATGATAGAGTTGTTTGATTGTGAAGAGCCTTGATAACTAAGCTCTGATTTTGTCAAAGGCTTCGGAAAGCTCCTTGGCAATAAGTCCGTGCCCTGCCGCTGTAGGGTGGACACCGTCAGCAAGCCAGTAGGTTGTGTCTGTGCTTTTGCAAGCTTCATCAAATTTATTTTGCAACGGAACAAAGGTTAATTTGTATTTTTCGGAAAGCTCTTTTACAGCCTGTGCTCTTAACAAGGTTTCGCTTTTAAAGGTATCCCAGGCTTCCTCGGTTGCAGGACCTTTTAAAACAAAGGGCTCGAGCATTATTATTTTTATGTCAGGCAATGCCTCTTTAACTTCTTCAATAAGCATAGAAAGAATTTTTTTGAATTTTTCGTTATCTACGCCGTTTTGTGAATGTATTTCGTGCCACACGTCGTTAATGCCTATTAAAATGCTGAGGTAATCCGGCTTGAGGTTAATTAAATCTATCTTGATTCTCGCATAAAGGTCTACACATCTGTTACCGCTTATGCCTTTGTTTATAAAGTTATATTCATTCGGGTACTCGCTTAAATATTTTGCAGCAACTATATTAGGGTAGCCGTAGCCAAAATTTGCTTCGTTGTCACGGCGGCGATCTGCATCCGTTATGGAGTCACCCTGAAAAAGAAAAGTTTTCATAAAAACACCTCGTAATAGATTTTATGCTATGATGATACCATATTTTATCCTTGGTTTAAAGTGTTTTTTAATAAAAAAATATATTCTGTTGACATAGCATTTTATTTGTGATAACATCATCAAAAAGTGTGTTTTAGTAATAGCTTTGCTTGAGTATATTTTCAGAAAAAATGTTTTAGATTATAATGATTGTAATTAGTCGAATTTTCAAAGAAAATTCGATACCGAAATATATAATTTGGTATCGAAACAGTGTTTTTACACTGTTTCGACTAACTATAATCGTTATAAAAAAGGAGGTGCCGAAATGTCAATTGCGTTAGAGGTTTTTTTATTGGTAGTAGGGTTTACCTTAACCATAAAGGGAAGCGACGTTTTTGTTGATACAGCTACAAGAATTGCAACAGCAGCAAGAATACCTAAATTTATAATAGGTGCTACGCTTGTAAGCGTTGCAACAACGCTTCCCGAAATTTTCGTTTCAGTTTTTGCCTCCTTGAAGGGTAGTCCTTCAATGGCATTCGGTACGTCTGTGGGTAGCGTAACAGCAAATCTGTGTGTTATGATAGCACTTTCGTTTATTTATATGCCTGCAATTTTTAAAAGGCTCGACTACGTCCACGAAAGTATTCTTCTTTTGCTCTCGGTAGGGGTTTTAAGCTATTGCGCGTTTACCCGTAAAATCGGTGCGGCAAGTGCCATTATACTCTTAATTATTTTTGCTTTGTTTATAATGCAAAACATAAGAACTGCATACAGCAACACCGTTCCCGATGTTTTCAAATTTAAATCTCAGGAGGAAGAAGACCGAGAGGCAAAGCTCCTTAAAAGGCGTAACCACGCGTTAGATTTTTTAAAACTCTTTTTAAGTGCCGCTTTTATGCTTTTGGGCTCTCAGCTCATAGTTTACAACGGTGCGGAAATTGCAAAGGCTGCAGGCTTAAGCGAAAGGGTAATTTCAACAACTGTTATCGCTTTAGGTACCTCGTTGCCTGAATTTGCAACAGCTATTTCTGCCTTCTCAAAAAAGCAGTCATCTGTTTCCTTTGGTAATATTATAGGTGCAAACGTTATAGATTTATCACTTATTATACCGTTAGCTACGCTTATTTCCGGCGGTTCGATTGCTCTTACTTGGGAGCAGGCGGGAATTGATATTACAATATGTACCGTAGTAACACTTTTAACTTTGGTGCCTTCCTTCATAACAAAGCGCTTTATGCGTTGGCAGGGCGCATTGCTCGTGTGTATTTACTTAGCATATTTCTCCATAACCTTTGGTTGGATAACTGTAACGATATAAATAAAAAATGCGTTGTAGCTTCTACAACGCATTTGTTTTTTTGGTTATTTGTTTTCCGCAAGAAGAGCTTCTTCAGCAGAAGGCACCCACGGACAGTCAATTTCCTTTGCAATAAAGTTAGGATTTGCCCAGTGTACAGCATTGGTTATTATTTTTTGCACAGCCTCTATGTGGTAGGTTGGGTTAGATTCGTGACCGGGCTGAAAATAGAAAACTCTGCCTAAGCCCTTGTTCCATGCGCAGCCTGAGCGGAAAACCTCTCCACCTGAAAACCATCCTATGAAAATAAGCTCGTCAGGTGTAGGTACGTCAAATCTTTCACCATACATTTCCTCAACGGGAATAACAATTTGCTCGGGCACGTCCTTTGCAATTTCGTGAGAAGGTAAAACGCACCAAAGTCTTTCTCTGTCACCGTCACGCCATTTTAAGGAGCAGGTTGAGCCCATAAGTCTTTTAAAGGGCTTTGAAAAGTGTGCAGAGTGAAGAGCAATAAAGCCCATGCCGCACATAACTCTGTTGTAAATTTTTTCAACTAATTCATCCGGCACCTTTTCGTGGTGACAGTGTCCCCACCATATAAGCACGTCGGTAGAATTAAGAACGTCGTCAGTAAGACCGCAGCACTCCTCGTCTAAGGTGGCAGTGCGTACGTTAAGTTCTTCATCCTTTTGTAAGAATTCCTTTATGCAATTGTGAATTCCATCAGGATAAACTGCTTTTACCTCGTCATCTTCTCTTTCGTGCCGAAATTCATTCCATACGGTTACGTTAATCATTTTAATCACCCTTTATTATTATTTAAATTAATAATAACATTTTATATAAATAAGTCAATAAATATATTGTTTTTAGTACTGAAAAATGTTAAAATAAGAATAGTGAGTTCGAAACCATCCTCACTTAAATAAAAACTATGGAGCTGTTAAAATGAAAAACAAAAACAAAATTCGCAGCATTGCAATAAGTGCGGTTGTTGCATCACTGTACGTTGTGCTTACTTACCTTACAAATTTGTTGGGGCTTGCAAACGGCGCAATTCAAATACGCTTTTCGGAGATGCTTACCATTTTACCGGTGTTTACGCCTGCAGCTGTTCCGGGGATTTTTATCGGTTGCTTTATAGCAAATCTTCTTACGGGATGTGCCTTTTGGGACGTTGTTTTCGGTAGTCTTGCAACGCTGATTGGTGCAATCGGTACTTATCTTTTGAGAAAACGTCCGTTGCTTGCGACTATTCCGCCTATTCTTGCCAACGCTATAATAGTGCCGTTTGTGCTGCTTTTTGTGTATGCGTTTGAGGGTACGTATTTTTATTTTTTGGCAACTGTTTTGCTGGGTGAAATAATTTCCTGCGGTGTACTCGGAACGGTTTTGTCAAAAAGCCTAGCAGGACGAAATATTTTTATGAATAAACTGTAAAAACAGTTTATTTTTATAAAAAAGTATAGTATACTTAAATAGTGGGATTTTGTAATATGAGAGGGTTTCCTTTATGAATATAGAAAAAGCTTTAGAAAACGCAAAAAGAATTCATTTTATCGGAATTGGCGGCAGCGGTATGTGCCCGCTTGCAGAAATTCTTCACGAAAAGGGCTATTACTTAACCGGCTCCGATAATAATGAAACAGATACGTTAAAAAGAATAAGAAATTTGGGTATACCCGTAACGCTTGGTCAAAAGGCTGAGAATGTTGACGGTGCCGATATGGTTGTGTTTACCGCAGCTCTTTTGCCGGATAATCCTGAGTTAGTAGCGGCAAGGGTAAAGGGTATTCCTACATTTGAAAGAAGCAAACTTTTTGGCGCAGTAACAAGAAAATACAGTAATTGCGTTGGTGTTTGCGGTACTCACGGTAAAACAACGGTTACCTCTATGATTTCACAAATACTCATAGAAAACGGCTTTGACCCTTCTGCTGTTATCGGCGGTAAATTACCGCTTACCGGTACAAACGGCAGAGTAGGAAAAACAGATACACTTGTTTGCGAGGCTTGTGAATATAAGGATACGTTTTTAGATTTATCACCGGATGTTAGCGTAATTCTTAACATAGATTGCGACCATATGGAGTATTTTAAAACGCTTGATAATCTTATAGCATCCTTTACAAGATTTGCTGAGATGTCAAAGGTTATTATTTTCAACGGTGATGACCAAAATACCGTAAAGAGCGTTCAGGGTATTAAGGGTAAAGAAAAAATCACCTTCGGAAGCGATGCTACAAATACGTATTATTATAAAAATCTTAATTGGATTCACGGTGCGTTTCCTGAGTTTACCGTTTATAAAAACGGAGAGGAATTAGGCGTGCTTCAGCTTAACGTGCCGGGTGAGCACAACATATTAAATGCATTAGGTGCAGTTGCAACGGCTATGTATTGCGGTGCAAGCTTTGAGCAATGTAAAGAAAGTCTTTATAATTTTAAGGGCGCAGGCAGACGCTTTGAAATTTTAGGTGAGTATAACGGTGCAGTTATTGCAGATGACTACGCTCACCACCCAAAGGAGCTCGAGGTAACTCTTTCTGCTGCTATGAAAATGGATTATGAAAGAGTATGGGCTGTTTTCCAACCGTTTACCTTCAGCAGAACAAAAATGCTGCTTCACGAGTTTGCCCAGGCACTCTCTATTGCAGATAAGGTAGTTATGACAGAGATTATGGGCTCAAGAGAAATAAATACCTTTGGTATTAAAACTCAGGATTTGGCAGATGAAATAGAAGGCTCTGTTTGGTTTCCTGAATTCAGCGAGGTGGCTGACTACTTAAAGCAAAACGTAAAGTCCGGCGATTTGGTTATTACCTTAGGCTGCGGTGACGTTTATAAAATTGCTAAAATGATATTGGATATTGAGTGAGAACAATATCCGATTAACGAGATATATTGACTTGATTGATGAAAAATTTCAGAACGGAGAAAAAGCTATGAAAATGAAACTTTCATTTCGCTGGTATGGCGAGGATGACCCAATTTCACTTCAGTACATTTCACAAATTCCGGGTATGCGTTCAATAGTTTCCGCTGTTTACGACGTAAAGCCGGGTGAGGTCTGGAGTGAAGAAAGCATTAGAAAGCTCAAGACTGAGTGCGACAATAACGGTCTCGTTTTTGACGTAGTAGAGTCAATCCCTGTTCACGAGGACATCAAATTAGGTCGTGGCAACGTGGACAAGCTTTTAGATGTTTATTGCGAAAACATCAGAAGATGCGCAAAATATGGCGTAAAGTGTGTAACCTACAATTTTATGCCTGTGTTTGACTGGACACGTACACAATTAGACAAGGAGGCAAAGGACGGCTCAACCTCTCTTGTTATGTACTGGGAGCAAATGAAGGGTCTTGACCCTCTTAAGGATGATATTCATTTACCCGGCTGGGATTCAAGTTACACTCAGGAGGAGGTACGTGAGTTGATTACAGCTTACGGTGAAATAGGTGAAGAGGGCCTTTGGAAAAACCTTGAAAAATTCCTTAAAAAGGTTATTCCTGTTGCAGAGGAATGCGGCGTAAGAATGGCAATTCATCCTGATGACCCGCCTTACCCGATTTTCGGGCTTCCGAGAATTATAACGGATGAAAAAAATCTTGACCGCTTCTTAAAGCTTGTTGATAGTCCTGCAAACAGTCTTTGCCTTTGTACAGGCAGTCTTGGCTGTGCAAAGAGTAACGATATTCCTAAAATGATAAGAAAATACGCACAAATGGACAGAATTGCATTTATGCATATCCGTAACATTAAAATTATGGAGGATGGCTCCTTCGAGGAAAGAGCGCACCTTTCAAACTGCGGTTCTTTAGATATGTACGAGGTTGTAAAGGCACTTGTAGAAAATAATTACGAGGGCTACGTTCGTCCTGACCACGGCAGAATGATTTGGGGCGAAACAGGTAAGCCGGGATACGGTCTTTTTGACAGAGCGTTAGGTGCTACCTACATTAACGGCTTGTTTGAAGCTTTGGAAAAGGAGTACAAATAATATGAAGAAGAACGTATTAAATACAGATTTAACCGGCAAGGTTGCAGTTGTAACAGGTGCAGGCGGTGTGCTTTGCAGCTATTTTGCAAAGGTGCTTGCACGTGCAGGTGCAAAGGTTGCCTTGCTTGACTTGAATGAGGAAGCAGCAAAGGCTTATGCTGATGAAATCGTAGCAGAGGGCGGCATTGCAAAGGCTTATGCCTGTAACGTTCTTAATAAAGAAATTTGCTATGTTGTTGCAGATGAGGTTTTAAAAGATTTCGGTCCTTGCGATATTTTAGTTAACGGCGCAGGCGGTAACAATCCTAAGGCTACAACAGATAAGGAGTATTTTGAGGTGGGCGATATTGATGCCGACACAAAATCCTTCTTTGACCTTGATGCAGACGGTGTAGGCTTTGTGTTTAATCTTAATTTTTTGGGCACACTTATTCCTACACAGGCATTTGCACGTCAAATGACAGGCAGAGAGGGCTGTAACATTCTTAATATTTCTTCAATGAATGCTTACACACCACTCACAAAAATTCCTGCATATTCAGGTGCAAAGGCTGCTATTTCAAATTTTACACAATGGCTTGCAGTTCATTTTTCAAAGGTTGGTATTCGTGTTAATGCTATTGCACCGGGCTTTTTCTCAACAAAGCAAAATGCAAAGCTTCTTTTTAACGATGACGGTACTCCAACGGCAAGAACAGGCAAAATATTAGCAGCTACACCAATGGGACGCTTTGGCGAAACAGAGGAGTTAGAGGGCGGTCTTTTATTTCTTGTAAATAACGAAGCGGCAGGCTTTATTACGGGCGTCGTGTTACCTATAGACGGTGGCTTCTCATCTTATTCAGGAGTGTGATTTATTATGGAAAAATATATTCCGGTTGTTGTTATAAAAGAGATGTCTGAAACAGATAAAATTTTAACTGCTCTTCAGAATTCAAATATTAACTGTGCAGAGATTACCTTCCGTACAGCTTGTGCTGCTCAGGCAATTAAATACGCAAGAGAAAATTACCCTTCAATGAGCGTTGGCGCAGGTACCGTTATAAATGCCGAGCAATGCAAAACAGCTCTTGAGGCAGGCGCACAGTTTATTGTTTCACCGGGACTTTCTGTTTCTGTTGCAGAAATTTGTAAGGAGAATAACGTACCTTATTACCCGGGTTGTGTTACACCTACAGAAATTATGCAGGCGCTTGAATTAGGCATTACAACAGTTAAGTTCTTCCCTGCAAATATTTACGGCGGCTTAAAGGCTTTAAAGGCACTTTCAGGCCCGTTCCCGCAAGTTAAGTTTATTCCTACCGGCGGTGTTGACAGAGGCAATATAGATGAATTTTTGGCATTCGATAAGGTTGCTGCAATCGGTGGTAGCTTCTTTGTAAAGGAAGCACTTGAAAAAATGGAGGGCTGATTATGAAAAGAGTTGTTACGTTCGGTGAGTTAATGCTTAGACTTGCACCGTTAGGATATTACAGATTTTTCCAAAATGACCAAATGCAGGCTACCTTTGGCGGCGGTGAGGCAAACGTTGCTGTTTCTCTTGCTAACTATGGCTTGGATAGTGTTTACGTAACAAAATTACCTGCACACGCTATTGGTCAGGGTGCTGTAAATTCACTCAGAGCCTTCGGTGTAGATACCACAAAAATTGTTCGTGGCGGTGACCGTGTGGGTATTTATTATCTTGAAAAGGGCGCTTCTCAGCGTGGCTCAGTTTGTATTTACGACAGAGCTCATTCAGCAATTATGGAAGCAGATAAATCTGACTTTGATTGGGACTCAATTTTTGAGGGTGCAGACTGGTTCCATTTTACAGGTATTACACCTGCCTTAGGTGCAAACGTTACAGAAATTTGCCTTGAGGCTTGTAAGGCAGCTAAAAAAAGAGGTGTGAAAATTTCCTGCGACTTAAACTACAGAGGTAAGCTTTGGACAAGAGAAGAAGCAAGAAAGGCTATGACAGAGCTTTGTGAATACGTAGACGTTTGTATTTCTAATGAAGAGGATGCAAAGGACGTGTTCGGCATTGAAGCAGAGGATACAGATATTTACGGCGGTAAATTAAATCACGAGGGCTATAAATCCGTTGCTAAGCAATTAGCTGACAAATTCGGATTTGAAAAGGTTGCAATTACTTTGCGCTCTTCAATTTCTGCTTCAGATAACGACTGGGCAGGTATGCTTTACGACGGTGAGAATTATTGCTTCTCAAAAACTTACCACCTTCACATTACAGACCGTGTTGGCGGCGGCGATTCCTTCGGCGGCGGACTTATTTATTCACTCTTAACAGGTAAGTCCACACAAGAGGCTATTGAATTTGCTGTTGCGGCATCTGCTTTAAAGCACTCAATTGAAGGTGACTATAACAGAGTTTCTGTTGCTGAGGTTGAAAAATTGGCAGGCGGCGACGCAAGCGGTAGAGTTCAAAGATAATTTTAAATTGTAATATGAATAACAAAGACTGCGTTCCTTCGGTAAACGGAGGAACGTGGTTTTATTTTTATTGTTTTGCAGGATTTTTTTGCTTTTTAAAGAGGATATTTTAAAGAAAGTATTTACATATAAAAATACAAGTGATAAAATAAAAGGTGGCGAATTTTCAAAAAAATAATTTGGAGATGAAGGTATGAAACATACTACCAGGCGCATTTTAAGCTTAGTGCTTGTATTGTGTACTATGCTTACAATGTTTACATCTGTTTTAACAGGTTGTAAAAAGGATGAAACTGTTCCATCACCCGGCGAAACAGAAAACATTCAGACCAATACTGATAAAACTGATGACAAAAAGGATGAGTCAGATAAAAAGGAAGATGATTCTGACGGGGATTTATGGATTGAAAACATCTGGAATTCAGATGACAAAAAGCCTACGAATTCACCGGTTAACAAGCCGTCAGACGGTGGCTCTTGGGGCGATGACAGTAACGTAAAGGTTTACCGCAGAGTTACGTTTGCGTACCCCGATGGTATGTCAGAGGAGGACAAAAAGGCAACAAAGCTTCCAAAGTCACAGCTCGTTGACTCGGGTGAGTTGGTTTATTCAATGCCGCTTCCTACACGTGAGGGCTACGTTTTTGCAGGTTGGTATTATGACAGTGACCTTGCACTTCTTGCAGCTACAGATGACGTAATTAAGAAAAATATTACTCTTTATCCTAAAATGGTAAAGAGTACAGACCCTACTGCAAAAGAGGGTAGTCTTAACTACGTTTCTGCTTTGGAGGCAAGCACAGCACATAAAATTACTGTAAAAGCACCAAGCTTAGAGGCAGTAAAAAACGGTGTTTTATTAACTCTGGTTTCAGAGGGGAATACCGCAGTTCCGTTTACCGTTAACGATAATGGTGACGGTACCTATACGGTTTTACCAAGTGGCGGTTTAAAAGCAGGTAAAACCTATCAGCTTTCTGCTGTTGACCGTGAAAAGAGCATTTCTCAGGACGGCGTTGTTCCTGCAGATGATGATTACGTGCTGTTTATTCACGACGGCAAGGTGCAGAAAAAAGAAATTCGTTTTTATAATATTTTCACAGCACGCGAAGAGGAAAATAACCTTAAAATAGATGATGACGTTAAGTTTATAAAAACGGATAAGATTTCCGGTTTTGATATGGAGAAAGCAACAGGTCTTTATACAATTACGCTTTCTCAAACAGACGGAAGCGTTGCTATGAAGGATAATTCCGCTACAGGCTCGTTTACGTATAGCGGTAACGATATTTCAGTAGGCGACGTAATTGCCATACACGACGGCAAAATCAATACCGAAGAAAACACGGTAGTCGACGGTGACGTTGCTTACGTTGAAATTACATCAATTTCAGGTAATAAGTATAACTACAAATCTGCAAAAGCAGAGGACGTTGTTTTCCTACCTGATGTTTTACCTGTTCCAAAGCACGCCGATAAGGATAATAATGAAAATACCTTCACCTTAGACAACGACGTTCTTGATTTTACATATTTTGAAGATCAACAGGTTTTAAACGGCGATACAAAAGCTAACGTTGGTGATTTTATTGCACTTTACGAGGGTGTTCTCGGTGAAGCCGAAGCTGCTGATTACTTTGAGATTACAGGCGTTAAAAAGGGTGCCGAAACCACAGTTGTATCAGTAAAGTCTGTTACTGTTGAGGAACTCAAAAATGCTCTTTCGACCTACGAAACAAACGGTGTGGATATGCAGCTCCCTGCAAATGAAGTTGAAGCACTTGAGGAAAAAATTGTAGAACAGGCAGAGGATAGCGGCTTTGCCGAAAAAACTGCACAATATATTTTACAGAACAAGCTCGGTACTGATGAAGAGGTTGTTTTCGGTAAAAAGTATCATTTAAGCTCTGAGCAGATGCAGCTCTTCGGTATGGACGTTGAAGCAGGTAATCTTTCTTATATGGTAAGGCTCGATCCGCCTGAAATAAGAGCAGATATAACCACAAAGCTTAAAAAGGTAACCCAGATAAACAAGGGTACCGGCTTAAGAGTTGCTTTTGGCGTTACAATTCCTGTAGGTATTGATGTTGTTGAAAACGGCCTCAGAGTTGTAGAAAGCTTTTAC
>JAZNET010000047.1:0-15538 GCA_045588735.1 Acutalibacteraceae bacterium
GTTAGTTTCAAAACCATTTTCAACAATAACTGTACAATCACCATATATCGGCTCAAAAAGTGCTTCTAATTCAGCTTCAGCTTGAGATTTATATTTAGTTGATATGTAATCAGAACTCCATTTTGTGAAATCCCAAAAAACACATTGTTCACGTACAAGAACTGAAATCTCTTGTTCGGGGACTTTTTGTGACTCAAAGTTATATGTTGTATAGTTTGACATCCAAGTTTCCGAACCACCTATATTGATAAATTCAAATTCATCATCAAATCTTTTTTCTAATACATATTCAATATATTCTCCACCATAATTTGATTTTAAATAGATATTCGAAAAAAACAAAAAAACGCACAGGAAAATTGTTGTTAGTTCTATTCGTTTTGTTCTTCTGGCACTTATATACTCTGGGTCATAAATATACTTATTCCCTAATCTTTTTATCTTTTTGCCTTTTTCCTTCTTTATAAACATCTTCACCACCTCAATTATGTTTACACAAAACAAGAAAATAAATTGTTTAAAAATTGGTCTCGCGCACATTATGTAATTATTTTTCCTGGTAATAAACAGTCTGATTATCCTCTACTGATGAGGTAAGCCAAACGTTACCGCCAATGACACAGTTATTCCCTATTTTGGTGTCTCCGCCTAAAATGGTTGCATTTGCATAAATAACAACGTTGTCACCAATGTCGGGGTGGCGCTTAATATTTTTAATAGGGTTGCCGTCCGTATCTACCTTAAAGCTTTTTGCACCTAAGGTAACACCCTGGTAAATTTTAACGTGGTTGCCTATTGTGGTGGTTTCACCAACAACAATACCCGTGCCGTGGTCTATAAAGAAATATTCTCCTATTGTAGCACCTGCGTGAATATCTATTCCCGTTTTTTCGTGAGCAAACTCCGTCATAATGCGAGGAATGAGCGGTACTCTTAAATTATATAATTCGTGTGCCAGCCTGAAAATAGAAATAGCGTAAAATCCGGGGTAGCAAATAAGCACCTCTTCACGGCATTTTGCTGCAGGGTCACCCTCGTAAAGTGCTTCTATATCCTTTAAAAGCATAGTTTTTACCTCGGGCAGCTTTTTAATGAATTTTTCGCAGATTATTTCAGGAGAGCATACTAAATTTGTACCGTTGAATTCACAAGCACCTTTTATTACCTTTGCAAGACGGTTATATATATTTAAAAGAAGCTCCGTTTGCGACAGCACGTTTTCACTACCCTCGCTGTGGGTATAGTAATCGGGGAATAAAAACGACTGCAAATCCTTTATAACCTTAACAACCTCTTTACGGTTCAAAATCATTTCCTCACCGTTTGTTGTTTTAATTTTCGACTTTTGGTTAACCGCATCTAATTTTTTTATGGTGCCGGTTATAAGCTCCATATTATCGAGAAATTTATCCATAAAATAAATCAACTCCTTTTCTCTGCTTCAAACAATGCCGTTGAAAGGTATCTTTCGCCTGTATCGGTTAAGAGTGCAACTATTGTTTTACCCTTGCTTTCAGGTCTTTTTGCTATTTCTATTGCTGCACAAAGGGTGGCACCTGAGGAAATACCTGCTAAAACGCCTTCTTTTTTTGCTAATTCCCTTGCAAGGAGCATTGCAGACTCGTCGCTTACGGTTATAATTTCGTCGTAAACGTCTCTGTCCAGAGTTTCGGGTATAAAGTTAGCACCTATTCCCTGAATGCCGTGACTGCCGCTTTCACCCTTTGTTAAAAGCGGTGATTTGCTAGGCTCTATACCTATTACTTTTATTTGCGAATTTTTTTCCTTAAGGAATTTACCCGTACCGGAAATTGTTCCGCCCGTACCTATTGAAGCAACAAAAACGTCTACTCTTCCGTCGGTATCCTCCCATATTTCGGGGCCGGTTGTTTCATAATGCGACTGCGGATTAGCCGCATTCACAAACTGACCTGCAATAATTGAGTCGGGAATTTCTTTTTTTAATTCCTCTGCCTTTTTTATTGCACCGTTCATTCCCTTGCTGCCGTCTGTAAGCACAAGCTCCGCACCGAAGCAAGTCATAAGCTTTTGTCGTTCCACACTCATGGTGTCGGGCATTACAATTATAACGCGGTAGCCCTTAGCGGCGCCTATTGCCGCAAGACCTATTCCTGTGTTACCGCTTGTAGGCTCTATAATAACAGAACTTTTCTTTAAAACTCCCTCTTTTTCTGCTTTCTCTATTATAGCCCTTGCAGGTCTGTCCTTTGCACTGCCCGTAGGGTTAAAGCTTTCAAGCTTTGCCAAAAGAATGGCATTAAGCCCGTGCTGCTTTTCAATATTATTAAGCCTTAAAAGCGGTGTACCGCCTACGAGCTCATCTATTCCTTGATATATTTTCAAAATAAATCACTTCTTTATTTTTTAATTCTGTTAATCATAAATGATTTAAGCCTTGCAATACCGCTGATGCCCTTATCATTCGCATTTAATTCGTCTAATGTATATCTTACGCAGGAAAGCTCGGCTTTATCACTTTCATACAAGTCTGCAATTGAGCCGTCGGAAAGCTCCGTAAGACACGAATAAACAAAGCTGTAAGGTGTTAAGGTTGTAGTTACATTTTTTCTGTAACGCCATTCTACGGTATTGTCTTCATTTACAAAGCCTACCTTAATAACGCCCAGCTTTCTTATTTTTTCAGACGGATACGAAATAATTATTACTTTTTTGCTGTCTATTTCTTTACTGTAATTTATAACGGAAAATTGACAGTTTCCACAGTAAGAAAGGTCTTTATCCAGCTTGTATGCGCTCCAGCTTTCACCGCCGTCGGTACTGTCGCAATAGCTTATGAAGCCTGCGGTATTTCGTGAGTACATTCTTAAAACGCCGTTGTTAAGCAAAACAAACTGTGTTTCTGAGCTTTTGCCTGCAGAGCCAACCTCGTTTGCTTTTTTTGAACGCTTCCAGGTTTCACCGTCATCTGTGTAAATTACGCTTGTGTACTCCTTAGAATCATTATTGTCGTAAACAGCAAAAAGAATTCTGTTTTTGCCGTTATATTCAATAGAGATACCTCTGCCGGGTGCAAAGCCCGTAAAGCCCCTTGAGCCGACCTCTACGTTTAAAATTCTTCCGTCACCAAAGGTTTCGCCGTTGTCGAAGCTTTTCTTTACCCATAAGTAATAGGTCGGGTAAAGCTTTATTGGTGAATAAGCGTAAAAGAGGTTTGCAACAATATCCTTTTCATTTAAAGAGCCGTCCTTATTCATTTGCTTAATTAAAACAGGCTCTAAATTTTCCCCTTCTTTTTTGAACAGCTCGTAGGCTCTGTTTACAAAATAACCGTTATAAATTTCATTGTTAGAGAATTTTTTAATTGGTGCAAATCCGTCAGCGCCAAAATCATCCACGTAATATTTGTAGGTATCCTTGTTAAGCTTTGTGCTTTCTGCTTTTTTGGGTGAGGTAATATCACAAACAGCAAGCTTGCCGTCTATGAAGCCGCTTTCCTTACCGTAGGTGCCTGCACTCCACAAGCCCATATATGCAGGGCAAGCGTCACAAACGTGATAAATCGTACCGTCCTCTGCTTGTACTATTGCAGAATCCACAAAGGCGGCAGAGGTAGGAATTGCTTCGTTGTGGTCACAAAACTCCATATCATCAAAAGCGTTTATAAACGCAGGGTCCGACCAGGTTTTGCCGTTATCGTCAGAATAGCGGTAGCCTACGTCAACGTTTGCAGGGTCGTCTGTGCCGTTGCCGTAGCGCACGTCTGTAACCGCTAAAATTCTTCCGCTTTTTAAGGTAAGAATTGCAGGTATTCTGAAAAGCTTGCTTTTAAATGTACCGCTTGCAAACGGATTTGTTATTTCTAATGACATTTTGTTTCACCCTTATTTAAAAATTTGTTTTGCAATATCAGCAGATGCTTTCGCATCCTTCGCGTAAAAATCGGCGTTTATTTTCTTTGCATACTCCTCGGTTAAAACTGCTCCGCCGACCATTATTTTACAGTCCGCATTGTTTTCCTTTAAAAGTGCAATTGTTTCCTCCATAGCACCCAAGGTAGTAGTCATAAGCGCGGAAAGTCCCACAAGTTGCGCCTTGTGCTCCCTTTGAGCCTCAAGCACCCTTTCGGGTGGGACGTCCTTACCTAAATCTATTACAGTAAAACCGTAGTTTTCCAACACGGTTTTTACTATGTTTTTGCCTATATCGTGCACGTCGCCTTTAACGGTTGCAATTATAATTACACCCTTACTTTCTGCCGCCGTGCCGTTTTCCTGCATTTTGCTTTTAATTACATCAAAGCAGCCGCCTGCCGCCTCTGCAGAAAGAATAAGCTGTGGCAAGAAAAGTCTGCCGTTTTCAAATTCTGTGCCTATTTCATCTAAAGCGGGAATCAGTCTGGCGTTTATAATATCCTCAGCAGCCTCACAGGAAAGAAGCTTTTCTGTAATTTTTACAGCCTCTCCAAAAAGACCTTTTTTTACAGCCTCTTCTAAAGAAAGCTCCTTTTGTACTGAAGGTGCCGCCGCCTCCGTTTTATTTGTGCGTTCTATATAATTTGTGCAATCGGGGTCAAAGCCACGTAAAACCTTAAAGGCTCTTACGGCGTCTGACATACACTTGGCATTGGGATTTATAATAGGTAAATCCAGCCCGTTTTCTAATGCGAGAGTTAAAAACGCCGTGTTTACAATTTCTCTTTCGGGAAGACCGAAGGAAATATTTGAAACACCCAAAACAGTTTTTACACCAAATTTTTCTTTTACTGTTTTTAATGCATTAAGCGTGCATGCAGCAGAGGAATTGTCGGCAGAAACCGTCAAGGTAAGACAATCTATAAATACGTCCTCCTTTTTAATGCCCTCTGCCTCGGCTCTTGATATAATTTTTTCTGCAAGTGCTACTCTGCCCTCGGCAGCTTCGGGAATTCCGTTTTCATCAAGAGTAAGTCCCACAACTGCAGCACCGTATTTTTTTACTGTTTTTAAAATTTCGTTAAGCGATTTTTCCTCTGCATTAACAGAGTTTACTATTGCTTTACCTGTATATGCCCTTAAGGCTGCTTCAATAACAGCCGGGCTGGTGCTGTCTATTTGTAACGGTACGGAAATTACGCCCTGCAAAGCTTTAATTACCCTTACCATCATTTCTTTTTCATCAATTCCCGTGTGACCTACGTTTACGTCGAGAATATCGGCTCCCGCTAAAACCTGCTCAAGCCCTTGGTTTACTATATAATCAATATCATTATTCTGTAACGCTTCTTTAAATTTCTTTTTTCCGGTAGGGTTAATTCTTTCACCAATTACCCTTGGCTCGTTAAGTAAAACCGGCTTGCCAATACCGCAAATTGCATTTTGCGGTGCAGGTACAGCAGCTTTTTCCGTAGCCTCCAAGGTACTCTTTAAGACCTTAATAAATTCAGGCGTTGTACCACAGCAGCCGCCTAAAAGCCTTACACCCTTTTTGTAATACTCCTTCATAATAAGTGAAAAGCCCTCACTCGTTTCGGAGTATTCGTTTGTTTCAGGGTCAGGAAGCCCTGCGTTTGGCTTTACTATTACAGGCACGGCAGAAAAGCTTAACAATTCATCTACTATTTTTTCAAGCTTATCCGGCCCTAAGGCACAATTCACACCGACAGCCTCTACACCCAACGCACAAAGAGCTAACGCTGCCGCTGCAGGGGTGTTGCCGTTCATTGTTGTGCCGTTTTCATCAAAGCTTAAGGATGCCGTTACCGGAAGCGAGGTGTTTTCCTTTGCGGCTAAAAGCGCAAGCCTTGCTTCTCTTAAATCTGTAAAGGTTTCAAGGCAGATTACGTCTGCACCGTATTTTTCACCGAATACGGCTATCTCCTTAAATGCAGCGTATGCCTCCTCGTAAGTCAGCTCACCTGCAGGCTCTAAAATTTTACCTAAGGTGCTTACGTCAAGACCTACTAAGGTGTCTGTACCGCTTGTTGCCTCCTTAGCAAGCAAAAGCGCCTGCTTTATTGCCTCCTCAACCGTGTATGGCTTGCCCTCCATTTTATAACGGTTGGCACTGAAGGTGTCTGCCATTATTAAATTTGAACCGGCTTCAACGTATGAACGGTGAATTGCTTTAACGTCCTCCGGCCTTAAAAATACGGAAAGAGCAGAATCCTCATCCTTGCTTTTACCGCGTTTTATAAGCTCTGTACCAAAGCCGCCGTCTAAAAGAACAAAATCTCTTTTAAGAAGTTCAGAAAAGCTTAACATAATTATAATATCCTTATACTTTCGGTAATTTTCTTTGCTATGTACGGGTTATTCATTGTGTAAATGTGAACACCGTCCACGCCGTTTTTTATTAAATCGTCTATTTGCTCAATTGCGTAACTTATGCCTGCCTCTGCAAGTGCCTCGGGAGAGGCTTCGTATTTTTGAATAAGCTTTACTAATTTTTGCGGAAGACTTGCGCCGCACATTGCAACCATACGCTCAATTTGACTTTTATTTGTCACCGGCATAATTCCCGTGCAAATAGGCACGTTAATACCCGCAATTTCGCATTTTTCTTTAAAATCGTAAAAATAGCGGTTATCAAAAAACAATTGCGTCACGAGAGTGTCTGCACCGCAGTCTACCTTATGCTTTAAATTTAAAATATCATCCTTAGAAGATTTTGCCTCAGAGTGTGTTTCGGGGTAACACGCACCGGAAACACCAAAATCCCCGTTTTTCTTTATGTAGGTAACTAAATCACTTGCATATTTGAAATCTGTTTTAGGCGCTATTTCAGGAATTCTGTCGCCGCGAAGTGCTAATATATTTTCAATGTTGTTTTCTTTTAAGCTATTGAGCACTCTTTCCACGTCCCGCTTTTCACTGTTAACGCAGGTAAGGTGTGCCATGCTTTCTATACCGCATTCGTTTTTAATGTAGGCGGCAACCTCGCAGGTAAAGTTATTTACCTCACTGCCGCCTGCACCGTAGGTAACGCTTATGTAGTCAGGCTTGAGTGCCTTTAATTCATCTATTGCCTTGTAAACAGTTTCCTTGCCGCTTGTCTTTTTAGGCGGAAAAACCTCAAAGGACAGCACTATTTTTTCTTTATTATATAACTCCTTTATCTTCAAAAAAACACCACCCCATAGTATTACACTTTAGTATAGCATGTTTTTTTAGATTTTTCCATATTTTATTTCAAATTAACAAAATAAGAGCTGAATGCTACGCAAATGCAGAATTGCGGAAACGCTTCGCGTTTGATTTTAATTTAAGTGAGTAAAAATAAATACACCCTATCATTTTTAGATTACTAAAACCTTTAAATGACAGGATGCTTTTATTTTATGAAAATTTTTTACAATGCCGACCGCAGGTCCCGCAATTCTGCACTTTGCACTTTGCGAAGCAAGTAGCGTTCTTTTAGTCATCAATTAAGCCTGAATGCTTTGCTCTCTCAAAGTCCTGCTCGCTGCCGTTGCCCTCTTTAAGATTTGCTAAAATAAGCTCCTCTACAGCCTTGTGAAGCTTTTCGTTTGCTTGTTCTAAATCTATTTCAGAAACGTCTATTGGTGCGCCGATTCGCGCAACAAGATTTTTCGGTCTGAATTTATAGTCACCCGAAACACCAACAGGAATAACTAAAGCATTATTCTTTTTAGCAAGGGAAACTGCGCCAAATTTAAAGGGCATAAGTAAATCCTCTGTTTTGTTTCTTGTACCCTCGGGGAAAATACCTAAAGCGCCCTGAGACTGTAAAACCTCGGTAGCGGCATCCTTTGCCTCTGAGTCGTGGCCGTTTCTGTTTACCGGAATACAGCCCGCTGCCTTAAAAAACCAAGCAACCTTTTTGTTTTCAAAATATTCGCTTTTTGCCATATAGTGAATAGGTCTTTTTGTAGAAATAATTACCATACACTGGTCCATTAAATGCTTGTGGTTACAAGCCACTACAATAGCCCCTGACTCAGGAATATTTTCTTTGCCTATAATTTTAGGTGCATACCAGAATCTGAATATCGGTTTTAAGATTGTTGATAAAATTTTAAAACCTGTGTTGCTCTTTGCGTAGTTAGTCATTATAAAGTACCTTCCTCAACCTTTTTTATAAACTCAGAATTTGCAGGAACAACGTATTTAATAGCCTTTTCTACTATATTAAAGGTTGCTTCTGTCACAATTTTTACCTCGCCGTCAAAATTAACTGCCGACGGTTTTTTGCTTTTAATTGTGATTTTTTTGCCTCTTTTAAAGTGAGTTCTCTCCCAATCTAAATGCTCACCGCGTTTATACGGCGCTATAAGTCCTAAAAGCTTAAGTCTTGAGCAATCCTTTTCAACCACAACAAAATCTAAAAGTCCGTCAAAGGGCAATGCCTTAGGTGCAGCCTTGTAGCCGCCGCCATACCAGCGTGAATTTGCCACAACACAGAAAAGAACGTCCTTTGTAAATGGCTCGTCATCATCAAATTGAATTGTAAAGGTGTTTTTCATTTTACCTATGAAGCAATAAAGAAGCGCTGCCGTGTAAGAAGTTTCCGGTGTGAATATAGGCATTTTTTTAAAGCTTGCCTGCTTTGCACAAACCTCCGCATCAAGTCCCATAGAGCACTGATTTATTGCATAAAGGTCCTCGTATTTTACAAGGTCAAAGTCCATTGCCGTACCGTTTATTTGCGCCTTTAAATCAAGAAGCTCTTCTTTTTCGCCAAATATTCTTATAAAGTCGTTACCGCTGCCCAAAGGAATTGCAGCAACCTCTGCATTTGCCTTTTCTGCACAAGCATTTACTACCTCTGAAAGAGTACCGTCACCGCCACAGGTGTAAAATCTTACGTGCTCACCCGTTGCAACCCTTTCCTTTGCAAATTCATTTGCATTACCTATGCCGGTTGTTACGTGAATTTCGTAATCTGTAATATTGAGCTCTGCAAAAGTCTTTTTAATTTTTTCACTATAGGCAACGTGGTCAATGCCGTTACCTGCAACCGGGTTAATAATAAAAATGTGTTTCATTAAAGCCATCTTCCCTCATAGAATAAGTTGAATTTTATTTAAAATACATATATAACTGACACTTAATCATGCCGTTATATAATTTTCTGCGTTTGTCTGCCTTTCTTCCGAAGCAGGTCTCAAATTCCTCGTCCGGAGTAATTATATAGTAGCTCCAGCCGTGGCTCTGCGGGAATACCTTACCCATTTCTCTGTAAAGAGCCTCTGCCTCCTGCAGGTCTAAAAGTCTTTCACCGTAAGGCGGGTTTACTAAAACAGTACCTCTTTCAGTATGTCTTTTAAACTCCCGTATATCACGCTTTTCAAAATGAAGCTTTTTACCTATTGGGAGCCTTGAGGCATTCGCCATAGCAAGCTTTATTGTCTCGCCGTCTATATCCGATCCAAAACCCTGAAAGTCCGTATCGATTTTTTCAAGACTCCTTGCTCTTTCGCGCTCCTCGGCCCATATATTTTTAGGTAACACCTGAAAACGCTCTGCCGAAAAGTGTCGGTTTAAGCCCGGTGCAATATTGTGTGCATATAAAGCACCCTCTATCATTAAGGTGCCGCTGCCGCACATAGGGTCATAAAGCGTATGGTAATGCTTGAGCTTTGCAAGTGAGCAAATTGCCGCTGCAAGAGTTTCCTTCATAGGGGCGAAGTTGCTTTGCAGCCTGTAGCCTCTTTTATGAAGCCCTGCACCTGAGGTATCTATTAAAAGCGTTGCCTCGTCATTCATTATTGAAAACTGAATCTGATGCACGGGACCCGTTTCATCAAACCAGGAAATACCGTATTTTGATTTGAGTCTTTCTACAACTGCCTTTTTAATAATTGCCTGACAATCGCTTACGCTGAAAAGTGCAGATTTTAATGAGTAGCCCTTAACAGGAAACGCATCGTCCTTTAAAATCCATTGCTCCCAGGGCAAATTTTTAGTGCCCTGAAAAAGCTCCTCGAAGGTTGTTGCCTTAAAAGAGCCTACTAAAATCTGAACTCTTTCTGCAAAGTGTGAGCAAATATTTACTCTTGCTAAAAGATTTTCGTCACCTGAAAAAAGCACTCTGCCGTTTTCAGCCTTTACATCCTCTGCCTCCAAGCTGCGAAGCTCATCTGCAATGATGCCCTCTACACCCAAAAGGCAGGGTATTACAAAATTTATTTTCATCCTCTTAACCTTTCATCTTTTCAATTTCGAACCAGAACTCGACTCCGTTTTCAACGTTTTCAAAGCCGCAGTCCGTTTTGTGCATATCCATTATAGATTTTACAATAGAAAGCCCCAGACCGAATCTGCCCTCTTTTCTTGAATGAGCCTTATCTGCTCTGTAGAAGGAATTGAAAATATTATCCTTATCCTTATCAGCAATAAAGCTTCCCGTATTAAATACGGTTACCTTATATTTTTCACCTGAATCAAAAACGGAAACTTCTATTTCCTTTTCGTTTGCCGCGTGGCTGCACGCGTTTGAAATATAGTTAGACAAAACTCTTTCTATTTGTGCCTTATCTGCAAAAGCCATAAGCTTTTTTTCTTCCTGCCTGAAGCTTGCAGTAATTCCATTTTCCTCAAAAATAGGTCTTGCCGCCCGCATAAATTCATTTATGAATTCATTCAGCTCAAACTCTTCCTTATTGAGTGTTTTCATTCCCGAGGAATATTGTGATGCCTCTAAAAGACTTAATACGAGTGAATTCATTTTATCGGCTTCAGTCATTATAATATCGCAATACTCCTGCATAGCAGTGTCTTGCTCTGAAACGTTCATTTTAAGACCCTCTGCATAGCCTCTTATTATTGCAATAGGTGTTTTTAATTCGTGCGAGGCAGAAGAAACAAAGTCCTGACGAAGCTTTTCAAGCTTTCTTTCCTTTTCAATATCCATCACCAATTGCTCATTGGTGGTTTTAAGCTCTGTCAAGGCTGTATCAAGCGAAGCAGAAAGCTTGTTTATGCTTTCTGAGAGCACGCCTATTTCATCCGCACGGTCAACCTCACATTTCTGGGAGAAATCGAGGTTGCTCATTTTATTTGCAGTCTCGGTAATTTTAATAATAGGCTTGGTAAAGCGCTTTGCGTAAACAGAAACATATAAAAGTGAAAGAATTAACGCAACAACGGCAATAATTGTTGTAACGCTTGTTGCAATAGATGCGTTTTCCTGAATAACGTCCTTTTGCGACATAATTTCTATATGATATCCGTTTGCAAAATCCTTACCGTAAAGAATATATTGTGTGGTGCTGTCCTCTGCCTGCAAAATGTTAAAATAACTGCCGTCCTCGTTTTCCGTACGGCTTACAACATTAAGCTTCTGACCCGAAACAAAACTGCCGCTACCCTCGTAAACGTAGTTGTCGTTCTGGTCATAAAGGTCAATGCTTACCTTATTTAATGCCTCGAATCTTAAAAGAAGCTGTGAGTAGTCACCCTCATAATTTTCGGCATCAATTGCCATTTGCTTAAGGGAATTCTCTTCATTCCAAAGGTAAACGTCCTCAAGCAATTGTGAGTTGACAACAACAAGGGCAATAAGGCAAACCGCAAAAATTGCGCCGACTTCAAGAAAAACACGAATTCTTATACCGAGCTTTTTTCTTTTCACCGTACTGCCCCCTTTTTGCTATTCCTGAATTTTATAGCCTGTACCGTAAATTGTTTTTATGTGCTTTACGCCCCAATCCGAAAGCTTTGTTCTAAGCCTTGCAACGTGGGAGTCAACCGTACGGGTATCACCCTCGTACTCGTAGCCCCATACCTCGTCTAAAAGCTGCTCACGGGTGTAAACCCTGCCTGTGTGAGAGGCTAATTTTAAAAGAATTTTATATTCCTTAAGAGTGAGCCCAATTGCAGCACCGTCAAGGTAAACCTCGTGCGCTAATGGGTTTATAATTAAATTGCCAAGCGTTATGTTATCGCTTTCCTTTTTTTCAACGGGAGCGGCACCTCTTTTTAAAAGTGCATCTACCCTTTTTGAAAGAACGGTAAGGGAAAAGGGCTTTGTTACGTAGTCGTCCGCACCGGACTCAAAGCCTACTATCTGGTCAAAATCCTGGCTTCTTGCGGAAACAAGAATAATGGGAATACCGCTTGTTTCTCTTATTTTTCGGCAAACCTCCCAGCCGTCCATTTCCGGCATCATAATATCAAGAAGTGCCATATTTATATCCGGATTTTTTTTAAAGGCATTTAACGCCATAAGACCGTTTTCCGCTTCTATAATTTGGTGTCCTTCTTTAGACAGGCAGTCGTTTATAAGCTTTCTTATCAACTGCTCGTCATCTGCAACAAGAATCTTTGCCAAAAAATCACCCCTGCTTGTTAGCGGGACAAACCCGCATACAAATTCCGCAAACTACGCCACGACCAATATGGTGAAACTGTTTTTTCATATAGTCGCTGCACACCGACGGGCTGAAAATCTCTTCCCGTTTAACGCCCTCGTGGAAGTCACCACCTAAAATTGCCCCCGAAGGGCAAGCCTTTACACACAGGTTGCATAAGGAGCATACGTTCTGCGGTTGTTCGCAGTCTCTTTCTACCGGACAATTTGTAATTATTGTTCCAAGCCGTACTCTTGCACCATATTTTTTGTGAAGGAAAAGAGAGTTTTTACCTATTACTCCAAGTCCCGCCCTGCAGGCAGCCTCTTTATGAGAATACCTGCCGTTATAGGGTGTGCCGGGCATACTTTGTGATGCGGCAACCGTTATATATTTATAGCCTCTGCTTTCCAAAAACAACCCTGCCTCCAAAAGGCAACGGTCAATAAAAGCATTTACAGTTCTGTAATGATTAAAATAAGTCGGCGTAGGCTCGTTTTCAATTTCATCTACAATAGCATCTGAAAGCTTTACTACTATGCTTATTGCATTTTGCAGCTCTCCCGTATTTGCATTGCCTAAAAAAGCAAAGCCCACGTCACTTACACCCTTTTCCAAAAGGAATTTCTTCAGCTCCTTTTGTAAGGATAAAATATCGTCAGTCATTTGTTGTCCTCATTTTCTCCATACAGCGCAAAACCTTCTGGCAGGTTGAAGCACATTCGTAATAAAGACCCTTATGGCGTTCAAAATCTGTTATAAAGTTATACATGCTTCTTGCCTCGTTTGCCATAAGCTCGGTTTTTGTCTGTCCGATTTCAGAATCAACTATGTCACCCTTATTGTCATAAGTATTTATATTTTGAAGCTGAGAAACAGAATTTATGGTTATGGTACCCTTATCACCTAAAATCTGCGACTTGCTTCTGCTTTGAGCCGTTTTTGAATAGGTTATGGTTACTATTTTATCCTTATACTTTAAAATGGCGGCACCTGCGCCGTCTGCACCCGTAAACAAAAAGCTTCTGCTTGCAATTACGCCCTCGGGCTCACCAAATAAATCTATTGCAGGGTAAACACAGTAAATGCCTAAATCGTTAAGCGCACCCGCCTGCATTTTAGGGTTAAATATGTTAGGAAGCTCACCCGACAAAAGCATATCGTACTTTGAAGAAAGCTGTGAATAATCAAAGTATGCTGAGGATATGTTGCCTATGCCCTGAATTGCCTGCTTTAAAGCGTAGCGTGCAGGGGCGTGCATATACATAATAGCCTCGCAGTATTTTACGTTATTTTCCTCCGCTAAGAAGAAGAGCTTTGAAAACTCCTCACTTGTTACGGTAATGGGCTTTTCGCATAAAACGCTTTTGCTATTCTCTAAAAGGAACTTGCTTTGCTCAAAGTGGCAGGAGTTAGGACTTGCTATGTAAACAAAGTCTGTATCTGAATCCGCTACCTCTTCAATAGAGCCAAACACTCTTTTTCCTCCCATTTTTGCACAGAATGCCTCGCCCTTTTCCTTTGAGCGTGAATAAACACCGTCCAACTCAAGACCCTCTACTGTTTTTGCGCCCTCTATAAATGCACTTGTTATCCAAGACGTACCTATAACTGAATATTTAATTTTTTTCATTATTCCTGCCCCCCTAAAAGCTCGTTTTTCTGAAGCCTTATAAAATCGGCTACACTCTCGGGTGTAATTGTTCTTTTTGTATATTTTAATAATTGTGAAAATTTCTTTTGCGGTGTACCGATCCATTCTGCCTTGTCAGCGCTTGGCACCTTCATCTCCTTTAAAATATCGCAGAAGAATTGCGTAGTGCTCAAAAACTGTCTGTATGCCTTGCCGTCATTTCCGCTCCAGGCAACCTCTGCTACCGCAAGCCACCTTGGGAAGCACATTACGGCAAGCTCTTCAAAGGTTTTTATGTGCTCCGTCCATGCGGGGGATTCTATTCCCTCAATGGAGTTTGCGCCTACCTCGGTAAGACCCTTTAGTTTTTTCGGCTTGAATTTATATATTTTTTCTAACGAGTTCACCGCATAGGGGTAATCTACGTATAACGGGAAATTACACTCAACAATAAGCTTGTTGCCTGCGTTTGCCCACTCGACGCTTTTGTTGTTTTTTTCATACCACAAAGCAATTACCGTGTTGGTTGAATCTACGTTATCTCCCTTTAAAGCATCATTCCAGCAAATAGCTGTTTTACCCTTGGTTTTTAAGTAGGCGGAAACCTCGTTCATAAACCAGCCCTGCAGCTCCTGGAAATTTCTTAAATTTAACTCATCCTTTTTTTCGTGGCACGCGGTGCATTTTACCCAACGCGCCTTTGGTGCCTCGTCACCGCCTATGTGGAAATATTTATCTGTAAAAATCTCGCACATTTCATCTATTACGGCGTGCACTAATTTTTCCGTATCCGGATTACCTACGCATAATATATCCTGAAATATGCCGCCCTTTGTTTTTGTCTCTGTTTTTTCACCCGTACAGGAAAGCTCCGGGTATGCAGCTAACACTGCTGTTGTGTGCCCGGGAATATCGAACTCCGGTATTACCTCAATATATCTTTCGTGACAATATTTTACAATTTCCTTAAGCTCTTCCTTTGTATAAAAATGTGCATATTCCTCCTGCACGTTTTCATCTTTACTGAATTCAGAGGCACGGCGCTTACTGCCTACCTCCGTAAGCAACGGATATTGCTTCATTTCAAAACGGAAGCCCTGGTCGTCTGTTAAATGAAAATGGAATTTGTTCAGCTTAAAAAACGCACAGGCATCTATAACTCTTTTAATTTCCTCTACTGTGAAAAAGTGCCTTGAGGAATCTATCATAAAGCCTCTGTAGGAAAACTCAGGCTCGTCTGAAATATAAATAAACGGAAGCATTCCGCGGTAGTTACACATTAACTGCTTTAAAGTAAGCTCACCGTAATAAACGCCCTTTTCACTGCCACCCTCAATAAGCACCCCGTTTTCATTTATTGTAAGACGGTAGCCCTCATCTGTTAAAAAGGATTTTTTAACCTCTTTTTTTATTTCAGGCTTTTCCTCGTAATAATAAAAACCGGCCTTAAGCTCCATTTTTTGCGGTGTAGGTAAAAGATGCATTTTGTGTCACTCCTTTGCAAGGCTTTTGTTTATTTAATAATATATATATTATTAAAAATACTTATACAGTATAAATTATACTCTTTTAACAAAGCGATGTCAACGAAAAAGCAACAAAAAACAAGCCGTAGTGAGTACTCACTACGGCTT
>JAZNET010000048.1:0-33839 GCA_045588735.1 Acutalibacteraceae bacterium
AGTCATCGTATGACACTTTTTTTGACATAAAAGATAGTTTTCTGTTCTTTATCTCGTCAATTATACTGTGAACAAATTTATTATCAAATATCATTATTGCACAGTTTTCCATTCCACCTTTATCATTACAAATATCTTCAAGTAAATCTGTTGGTATTACGTGTGAAAATTTTGTCTCACTTTCTTTATCAAAGCATTTCAATCCTAATGCATAGAAACAAAATACGCACTGGTTTGCATTTATTCTCAGGTTAATGCCTTCGTTGTGACCATGTACTTCTTCGTACTCTGAATCCGTAATACTTATATATATTTGGACTTGTTTAGTTAGGCTTGCCTCGTAAGAATCACCGATGTTCTGCTGTCCGTTTTTCTCCATTTTTCTATAGTCTTCTAATAAACCAAAATAAACTTGTCCATCCTTTTGAAAGTTTTTTATATATTTCTTTTCAATTATCTTAAAGAAAATAACGAAATCATTATTTTCTTTTATATTATCTATTCTAAACATAAATAGTTACCTTTTGCTCTTCTCTTTGTAACAAACAGGACAACCTTGACCTCTATTTCTATCAGCTATCCTTGCTTGCCACTCGTGTCCATTACTGCATTTCCACCAGACTTTTTTTCCACTATTAGGCAATACATCCGTAGGTGTTAATCCAATGTTTTTTTCATAATTCCATTCTTTTGCCAGAGTGGGGTTAAGTGTTTTTAAATCATTTTCACCTTTAACAGCAAATCGCCCAGAACAATATGGGCAGCCAATACCTTTATTTCTACTTGCTGTTATAGCTTGCCATTCATGACCTTTTTCGCATTTCCACCAGACTTTTTCATTACTATTAGATAGTATGTCTACAGGTGTCAATCCAATGTTTTTTTCATAATTCCACTCTTTCGCCAAAGTTGGATTAACAGTTTGTAAGTCGTTATAACCCCTTAAAATTTTTCGATTCGAACAATACGGACACCCAGTTCCTTTATTTCTGTTACCTATCGTTGCTTGCCACTCATGACCTTTGCTACATTTCCACCAGACTTTTTTATCGCTGTTAGCTGTAAAAAGTTCAGGTTTTAAGTTATCATTCTTTTCATAGTTCCATTCTTTTGCTAAAGTTGGATTAACTGTTTTCAAGTCATTATAGCCATTTGTAACTTTTTGACTTGCACAATATGGACAATTCGAACCATTATTTCGATGAGCTATAGTAGTTTGCCATTCATGACCTTTTTCGCATTTCCACCAGACTTTTTCTCCACTATTAGGCATTACATCCATAGGTGTTAATCCATAATTTTTTTCATAATTCCATTCTCTTGCTAAAGACGGATTAATTGTTTGTAAATCATTATAGCCTTTTAAAATTTTTTGATTTGTACAATAAGGACATCCAGTTCCTTTATTTCTGTTACCTATCGTTGCTTGCCACTCATGACCTTTGCTACATTTCCACCAAACTTTTTTATCGCTATTAGCTGTAAAAAGTTCGGGCTTTAAGTTATCATTCTTCTCATAGTTCCATTCTTTGGCTAAAGTTGGATTAACTGTTTGTAAGTCGTTATAGCCTTTTAAAACTTTCTTATTAGAACAATATGGGCATCCACACCTACTATTTCTGCTTGCTATCGTCGCTTGCCATTCATGTCCGTTGTTACACTTCCACCAAACTTTTTTATTGCTATTCGTCGAAAAATGTTCAGGTTTTAAGTAACCGTTCTTTTCGTAATTCCATTCTTTTGCTATTTCAGGATTAGAAAATAAAAGCGAATTTTCTTTTTCGGTATATACCCTTAAGTTTTCTATTTCTATAACATCTCTTGTTAGGTCAATATCAACGGTTTCCCCAATTATATTACTTAAAACTTTTTCAAGAATTTGGGGCAAATCTTTTTTGGCATCTTGAACAATGTAATCTATAGAACTGTCATTTAATGGTGGTAAACCTTCTCTTATACGAAATAATTTAATCCCATCTTTTTTGCACTTGAAATTTTTTTCTAAATCTTTTTTTATTTTGTTTTGGTGCCAAAAACTTCCGTCATATTCAATAGCAATTCTTTTTGATGGGATATAAATATCCAATTCGTAACCTTTTTCTTTATACGAGTGTATTACTTTTAAACCATATTCTTTAAGATAATATAAAATTGCGTATTCAGGGAAAGAAGTATGTCGTTCGGAATTACAAATGGGACATCCATATCCATAATTTCTATTAGCTATCGATGTCTGCCATTCGTGTCCTTTTTGACATTTCCACCAAACTTTTTTATTGCTATTGGGCATTACATCCTCGGGTGTTAATCCTTTATTTTTTTCATAATTCCACTCTTGTGCTAAAGTTGGATTGCTTGTTAGAAGATCGTTATGGCCTTTTATAACTCTCTGGCCTGCGCAATATGGACAACCAGAACCATTAGTACGGTGAGAAACTGTTGCCTGCCACTCGTGTCCTTTGCTACATTTCCACCATACTTTTTTATGACTATTTACTGTAAAATGTTCGGGTTTTAGACCGCCATTTTTTTCGTAATTCCATTCGTTTGCTAAAGTTGGATTAATGGTTTTTAAATCATTTTCACCTTTTATTGCGTATCGACCAGAACAGTATGGGCAACTCGACCCCTTGGCTCTATTGGCTGTTGTTGCTTGCCACTCATGACCTTTGATACATTTCCACCATACCTTTTTTCCACTACCAAGAGTTAATGCTTTTGGGTCGAAATTCAATTCATTGTTCTTTTCAAAATTCCATTCTGCCATAAGTTGAGCATTATCGCTCACATATCTTTTTTCTTTCTTTTCTGCCAAAATGCTCACCAACTTTCTAAGAATAATTATAGCACTCGATTAAAATAAAAACAACAGATTTAAACAAAGAAAAACAGGTGACTTGAATCAGAGATTCGAGCCACCTGTGAATTCATTTTATGCCATTTTCCATGGCGTGTTTAAGCATCTTTTCCAATTGGTTTTTGAAGAGGATTTTAAGCACGAAATTCGCCCTGAAAAATAGAAAGAAAAAATATCTGTAAAATTTCTATAAGTGGGCAAATTTGTGGTCAAAACAGTTAAATTGCGATTTCAGAAAAAAGTAAAAACCGCTGAAACCCATTTGACGTCAGGCAACTTCATTACAAAGTACTTCATCGTGAAACACTTCATTTACCAAATGGTAACTTCATTTTTGTGTTCGTAAACCCACGAAGTTAAAAGGGTTTGAAATGAAGTTTGCTTCTGAAGTCGCAAAATGAAGTTGTGTTCTTGCGAACACAAAATAAAAAACTCAAGTCATAAAAAGACTTGAGTTTTTTTGGTCCGAGTGACGAGACTTGAACTCACGACCTCTTGTCCCCCAGTCAAGCGCGCTACCAACTGCGCCACACCCGGTTAGCTATAATGATTGTAATTAGTCGAAACGCAGTTGCGTTTCGAAAAAGCCGATATTATCGGCTTTTAGCAAAATTGAATTAAAAAACACAATTTTGCATTACAGTCATTGAAAGGATTATAGTCGAATTTTCAAAGAAAATTCGATACCAAATATATAATTTGGTATCGAAACAGTGTGAAAATACACTGTTTCGACTAACTATAATCGTTATAGTATATTAACATATATTTCTGAATTTTGCAAGACGTTATTTCCAATACATTTTTAGTTTATATAATATAAAATGCTACGAAAAATGGGGTGGATGAGAGAAAAACAACAGAAATGTTGCTTTTTATTGCAAAACGCTACATTTTTTTGAAAAATATTGGAAAAAATTGCGAAAAAGTATTTACAAAGCAAAAAAAGTGTGTTACATTTATAACAAGAAATACATCAGTATTTCGAAATCTCCTTTTTATTTCATTATAATTCTCCCCCAAAAACTAAGCGGAACGACGAAAAGTACTCCCAACTTTTCGTCGTTTTCGCTTTTTGTAGCCATATATTTCCCGGTGAGAAAATTAATGCGAAAAACATTGTCAGAATTGCTAAATAAGCAGCTTAAAAAATAGTGCTTTGCATAAAAAAGCGCTTATGGTCTAAAAAAATATAGACAAATCGTTGAATATCTGTTATTATATATAATAAGTATAGGTGTACACTTCCCCAAAGTATATCTATGTTGTTATTAAATTTTATTGAGGTGTGTTTATGAAAACTGCAACTAAAAAGCTTGGTTCAGAAAATCGCCAACGAAAAAAAGTGAATTTTAAAAAATCAAATTCCGATACCACTAAAAAACTCAGCTTGTTAAAGAATAAAAAGAGTGCAAAGCAAACCCGTGAGCAACAGGAGGAAAGCCTTCTTGTTAAGAATATGATTATCATTGCAGCAATTGCTATCTATTATGCTATTAACAAGTCTACATCCGGCTTAGTTACAGAGGGTATTGTAATAGCTGTTGCCGTTGCGGCAGTAATTGCAGGCTTCTTTATTCTTAAAGCATTTAAGGTTAAGCTTTATGCACGTGGCGCTTTAATTACAGCTGCACAGCTTTTCTTGATTTTCGGTATTTCGTTCTTCGGAAAAAGCCTTACAGATGACTTCATTCTGTACGCTGTAAGTGCTGTTATGACCGGTATTTATTTTAGACCGTCCTACGTTATAATTCAAACCGTGCTTCTTAACGGATTCTTAGTATTTGTTTATACAACAAGACCTGAGATGTTCGGCTTTAATCCGGATGATATTCCAATGTGCTGGATTTGTTCTAACGCAGCTATGCTTGTTTGCTACATGATGGTTAACAGAGGTAAAACTCACATTGAAAGAGCACAAAAAGAGGCTGAGGAAAGTGCAAAGCTTTTAGAAGAACTTGCAAACATTCACACACAGCTTTCCTCCAACGTTTCAGATACATACCAAGAAATTATTAGTCTTTCTGCTGCAGGTGAATCAATTCAACAAGCAGGTGACAACCTTCAGACAACAAATACAGACATTGGCTACACAGTTGCAGAAACTACCGATGCTGTTCATACACTCTTCTCAGATATTGCACAGTGTGTAAATTCTTCAGATAAGATTTCAGGTGTTGTTTCAAGCGTTAACACAATGGTTGTTACAAACCACGACAATATTGAAGCAACAGCAACACACCTTTCTTCTGTAGATAACAGTATGGTTCATCTTGATGAGCTTATTAACAATCTTCAGGAGGCTATGGAAAGAATCAAAACCTTCTCAAATGAGATTGATAACATTGCACGTCAGACAAATATTCTTTCACTTAATGCCGCTGTTGAGGCTGCCCGTTCAGGTAAAGCCGGAGCAGGCTTTGCGGTTGTTGCAGGTGAGGTTAGAACTCTTGCTGCACAAAGTAAGGAGTGCTCAAACGCAATCAATGCGGTTATTGCAGAGCTCGATTCTATGATGGTTTCTACAAAAGAACAGTCTAAAATCGGTGTTACGGCAGTTATCGAGTCTCAGAAGCAGCTTAGCGTGTTAAGCGACAGCTTTACAACTCTTAAGGATCACATTGACCAGGTAGAGCAGGCAATTGATGAGCAGGCATTTGCAATTCAGAGAATGCAGCAAATCGGCTCCGACCTTGTTGAAAAAATGAAAAAGGTTGACACTGACTGCGTTAACGGTAAAACTGATGCAGACGGCTTATTTGAGCAAATTGTTCTCTTAAATGACAGTATGCAGTTGCTTTCAAAGAGTGCAGACAGCATTAAGATATTAACAGACTCAATTTCAACTGAAATTGAAGGCGAGGAATAAAAAATCTAACGGGGATTGCAAAACAATCCCCGTTTTAAAATTTAAAGGGTATTTATGAAGAATGTGAAAATTTTAAAGCTTGTTACAGCGGCAATTCTTGTTGTAGCCTTTTTTGTACTAGGGGCATTAATCGCAAACAAAAGCGACTTGTTTGAGGAAGAAACTACAACAGAACCTGTAACAGTTGCTACAACCAAAATAACGTTTGTAGAGGGTATTACGCTTGCAGAATGCTTTGAATTGTTGGAGCAAAACGGTGTTGCCTCCTACGAAGCATTAATGAATGCAGCGCAAAACAACGCTTTTTCGGAACACAAGATTTTTTCGGATATTCCGCAGGATGGCAGATGCTTTTTATTAGAAGGGTATCTTTTCCCCGATACCTATGACTTTTATTTAAATGAAGCTCCTGAAAGCGTGATAGGGCGGTTTTTAAGCAATGCCGACGTGAAGATAACAGACGAAATGCGTGCAAGAGCAACCGAGCTTGGTTACACTATGGATGAAATTATGATAATTGCATCTATAATACAGGCAGAAGGGGCATTCCCAAACGATGCAGCTACTATTGCGGGAATTATATATAACCGCTTAGAGGCTGATATGCGGCTCGAAATGGATTCAACCTATTTTTATGAGAAAAATACTGTTGCACCATTTGTTGGGGAGGAAATCACCACGGCGTATAAAGACCTTTACAACACCTACGCTTGCTTCGGCTTGCCGCAAAGTCCGGTGTGCAATCCCGGTATGATGGCAATAAACGCAGCGCTTTACCCTGAGGAAACAGGGTACTACTATTTCTGCCACGATAAAGACGGCAATGCCTATTATGCAAAAACCTACAGTGAGCATCTTCGTAATTGCGATAAAGCAGGACTATAATAAAAAGCCGATACACTTATTGGTGTATCGGCTTTTTGTTAATTATCTCGGTTTTTTAGCCTCGACTCTGTTTATGGAAAATCCAAGACCCGAAAATCGTCTTTCGTATTCTGTCATAACGTTGTTTTCCATGAATTCGGAGTTGTGCAAGTCATAGGTAAGGCGGTTAAGCTCCCAACCCATTTCCCTGAATTCCTCAACAGAAAAATCGAAAAGTCCGCGGTTGTCTGTTTTAAAGTGAATTTCACCGTCGTCCTTTAAAACGGTTTTATAAATATCTAAAAAGCTGCGGTGAGTAAGCCGCCTTTTTTCGTGCCTTGCTTTTGGCCACGGGTCGGAAAAGTTAAGGTAAATTCTGTCAATTGATTTTTCTTCAAACAGCTCTGCCAGGCTTTTTGCATCACAGCAGCATACTTTTATGTTTGTAAGTCCTGATGCCTTGATTTTTTCTGCAGCCATAACCAAAACGTCGTGAACTCTTTCAATTGCGAGAAAGTTGACATTGGGATTTTTCGCTGCCGTACCAACTATAAAATCACCCTTACCGCAGCCTATTTCAATTTGCACCGCATTGTCGTCATCAAAAAGGTTTTTTGGGTTTTTGTTTGCAAGTGTTAAATCGTTGATTACAATATCACCGCACGCTGCCATTCTTTCAGCGCCGTGCTTTTTCTTTTTTACTCTCATAAATACCTCACGAATCAAGTTTTTAATACAGTTGTTATTAAAACGATTATGGTTAGTCGAAACAGAGCAAAATTGCACTGGTTCGATACCAAATCAAATATTTGGTATCGAATTTTCTTTGAAAATTCGACTATAATCCTTTCAATGACTGTAAAGCAAAATTGTATTTTTTAAAATCAATGTTGCTAAAAGCCTATGAAATCGGCTTTTACGAAACGCAACTGCGTTTCGACTAATTACAATCATTATAAGTATATAACCTCTTTTTGTCAAATGTAAATAATTCAGTATTGCTATTGGCAAAATGCGATGTTTGTGTTATAATTGCAAAAGTGTGTCACAAAATATTTAAAGGAGTAAATTATGAAATTTCCTAAGTACATTGAGCCGGATTTCACAAAAGAGCCTTTTGTTTCGGCGCCAAACGTTAAAACAGAAAAAGCAGAGAAAAATTCATTACCAATAAATTTTTATGCTACAACTATTTACCCTGAGTACTTTAAAATTAACGGCGAGTGGAAAATGATTAAGGAAAGCCGTATGGATGCCGTTATTGTAATTAAAGACGGTGAGCCTGTTGTAACGGAGCCTCGCAGAGTTAAAGAGGGTGACGAGGTAGTAGTGGGCAGATGTGACGATGGCAGCACAGGCGTGTTTGTTAACGCAGATTGCTTCCGCGAGGAGTCAAGCGAAGAAAAGCACGACTCAACCTTTGCCTTCAGAACAGGTCAATCTCGTGAGACCTCTTTTTCACGTGAGTACGACATTCTTTATGATATTTTGAAAAATGACAGAGATAACGGACACATTGTGTGGGTGTTAGGCCCTGCCTGTGCATTTGACAGCGACAGCCGTAACGCTATGGCTAACCTTATTAAAAGGGGATATTGCCATGCTCTTTTTGCAGGTAACGCATTGGCAACTCACGACCTTGAGGCTTCTGTTTTCCACACGGGCTTGGGTCAGGATATTTATACCAAAAAGCTTATGAAGGACGGTCACTATAATCATCTTCATACAATAAATCTTGTCAGAAAAGCGGGCTCAATAAAGAAATTTATTGAAGAAAATAAAATAGATGACGGAATTATGAGTGCACTTGTAAAAAATGACGTTCCGTTTGTTTTGGCAGGCTCTATTCGTGATGACGGTCCGCTTCCGGAGGTTGTTCACAGTGTTTACGATTCACAGGACGAAATGCGTAAGCATACAAGAAAGGCTACAACCGTAATTGCTCTTGCAACGCAGCTTCATACAATAGCAACCGGTAATATGACACCGTCTTATTGTGTGGTGGACGGAAATGTTCGACCTGTCTATATTTACAGTGTGGATATTTCAGAATTTGCAGTTAATAAATTGCACGACAGAGGCTCGCTCTCTGTAAAAGGTCTTGTTACAAATATTCAAGATTTTCTTGTGCACCTTGAAAGGAATTTAAAATAAATGAGTAATAAAGAAAATTTGAATCCGGAAAGCAAAAGCCTTGGTATTTCGCTCGATAAAAAAACCGTAGCAGCAATACTTGTAGCTCTTGTAGTAATTATGGCTTTTGTGGGCGTGTTAACCCAGGTGATGCCTCGCGGTGAATACCAGGTAATTGAAAAAGACGGCTACGAGCAAATTGTAGACGGCACCTACACCGAGCTGCCCGATTACAAAATACCCATATGGAAAATATTGTTAGCACCGGTCCTTTGTTTTACAAGCAGTAATGCGGCAACCGGACTTTTAATAATAGTAATGGTTGTTTTAATTGGTGGTGCATTTTTAATTTTAGACAAATGCGGTGTTTTAAAGTACATAATGGCAGCCTTAATTAAAAAATTCAGTAACAGAAAATATACCTTAATGGCAATAATTATATTCTGTTGCATGGCACTAAGCTCAATTGCAGGCGTGCTTGAGGAATCTGTTACGCTTGTTCCTATTGCCGTTGCTGTTTCTCTTGCACTCGGCTGGGATTCATTAGTAGGATTAGGTCTTAGCCTTGTTTCTATTGCGTGGGGCTTTACTGCAGCAACCTTTAATCCGTTTAACGTTGTAACCGTTCAAAAGCTTGCAGGCTTAGAGGTTTTCTCGGGACTGTCCTTAAGATTTTTAGTGTTTTTTGGCGTTTACGTAATTCTGTTTTTGTTTCTGTTTTTATACGCAAAAAAAGTCGAGAAAAATCCTAAAAAATCGTTGGTGTATGAATCTGACAAGGCTTTAAGAGAAAAGTATAAAATAGAGGATATAGATGCCGTTTTAAGTGATTCGCAAGCTAAAAAAGGTGCAAAGGCATTTTTGATTTGTATGCTTTTGGACCTTGCTGCTGTAGCGGTAGATTTTGCTTTGGATTTAGGTGGAGGTCTTTCGCTCCCCGCAATGGCAATTCTTTTTACTGTTGGTGGTGCTCTTGCAGGTTACTTTACCGGACTTAAAGGAAAAGCACTTTTAAAAAGCTTTGTTCAGGGTGCAAAAACTATTGCTCCTGTAATTCCTGTTATTGTTTTTGTTATTGCAATTTCGTACATTTTAGGCGAAGCAAAAATAATGCACACAATACTTTTTTACGTTTATAATTTAATTCAAGGTGTTTCACCATTTGTTGCAATTATATTGTTGTTCCTGCTTATTGCATTCCTTGAATTCTTTATAGGCAGCGGTACTGCAAAGGCTTTTTTAATTATGCCTCTTGTTGCTCCGCTTTCGGACTTGGTCGGAATAACCCGACAATCAATTGTAACTACATTTTGCCTTGCAGACGGCTTCACAAACCTTTTGTATCCAACAAGCGGTATTATGATTATAGCAATTGGTTTGGTCGGTGTGTCCTACGGCAAGTGGCTTAAATGGTCCTGGAAATTATTCGTTTCAGAATTCATTTTTTCTGCATTTATGATGCTTTTAATGGTTGCAATAAATTACAGCTAAAAAACAAATTCGTTGAAAATAGCAAAAAACCGATAACATTGTAGTTGTCGGTTTTTTCTTTTTTGTTTATTATTTATCTAATTTCAGGCAGAGAGTGAGAACGTTTTTTGCTGTTCTTTGCAGCTCGCCAAGGGTAATTCCGTTTTCCTTTTTGTAGGTTTCAAGAAGTGTGCCGTCAGGCTTTTTTCTGCCACTGCGTTTTCCGCCCGGCATTAACACGTCAACACCTGCACGGACTCTGTAAGCGTTATCTCTCATTTGTGGGAATTCGTGTGAGTTTGCACTTCGCATCCACCAGTCGGTCATAACGTTACCTTTGTAGCCCCATTCGTTTCTTAAAATGCTCGTGCAAAGCTCATATTGGTAATGTCCCCATACACCGTTAATTTTGTTGTAGGAGGTCATTATGTTAAGCGGCGCTGCATCCTTTATACAAATTTCAAAGCCCTTTAAGTATATTTCTCTTAATGCTCTTTCCGAAAGGCGTGAATCATTATAGGTTCTGTTTGTTTCCTGATTGTTGCAGGCAAAATGCTTAGGGCAGGCAGAGACACCGGTGCTTTGAACACCCTTTACAACTGCCGCAGCAATTTTTCCGCTTACAAGTGGGTCTTCTGAAAAATATTCAAAGTTTCTGCCGCAAAGCATGCTTCTGTGAATATTCATTCCGGGGGCTAAAAGCACGTCGGAGCCTTTTTCCTTCATTTCGTTACCAATTAAGGTGTAAAGCTCTTCCACAAGAGTAGTGTTCCAGCTACAAGCCAATGCTGTACCGTTAGGTAAAAGAGAGCAGCAGGAACGAATTCTTATGCCTGAAGGTCCGTCTGTTGTAACAATAGGGGGTACCTTTTTTGCTCTTAAGCTTTGTGTAACACCGCCAAAGGCACCTGCATTACCCTTGTTGCCTAACGGACTGTCCATGGTGTAGTGTCCGCGGGAAATCGCTTCTAATTCTGTTGTATTAAGCTGTGCAACGAATTCATCTAACGTATTTTTGCCTGACTTAACGTCGGTTAATTTAATGCCTTTGTCACCTGTGTACTCAATTTCTTCAGGCAGGTTTTTTAGTATAATATCTCGTAAATTTGTTGTGGAAAGAGGAACGTTTTCAAAATCCTTTGCGATTTCTCCGTCACCATCTGTGGTTGCAACCATCCTTAAAAGCTTGTTTTTAGGTGCGCACACCTCGCTTAAGACGTTGATAATCATAAGTTTTTCTACTGTAAAGCTATAGACCTTTACTGAATCTCTGACGTTGTCTCCGACAAAAATTGAATATTCGCCTTCTTCAAGCACGTAGCAGGACTTGTTTCCTGTTTTTCCGCTATCGTCATAAGAAGCACAATAATAAAGCGGGAATTGTATGGACACAATTTCACTTTCCGCAGGTGCCAGCTCTTTAGTTTTTGCAAAGCCCGTAAGCACCTTTTCAGCCTTGCCTAATTTTCCTTGCGGTGCATTTACGTAGGCTTCAACAACGTCCTTGCACTTAAAACTACCTGTGTTTGTTACTTTAACCTGAAGGTAAACTGTGTCGTCTTTGAGCTCTGCACTTACAAATTCTTGTGTGAAGGTAGTGTAGGTAAGACCAAAGCCAAACGGATATAATACCTTTTCCTTTTCGAAGGTTTCAAAATAACGGTAGCCAACAAAAATATCCTCTACGTAATTTGTGTATTCCTTGTAGCCAAAGTTTTCGCTACAGGGGTAGTCCTCGCTGCTATAAGCAATTGTATCTGTTAGCTTGCCGCTCGGGGAGGCTTCTCCAAGAAGCATTTTTGCCACGGAGTTTCCGCTTTCCATACCGCCCTGCCAACACATTAAAACAGCTAAATCGCTGTCAATTAAATTTATATCGTAAAGGCTTATAACGTTACCGGTGTTGAGCAAAACAGCTGTCTTTTTAAAGTGCTTCGTTACGTTATTTATGAGCGCCTTTTCGTCGTTGGTAAGTAAGTAGCTGCCTTCCTTCAGGTAGTTTTCTCTATCCTCACCGGCGGAGCGTCCGATTATAACAACAGCACATTCTGAATCGTTACTGAATTGTTTGATTTCATCCTCAGTTATAGGCATTTCGTTGTAATAGTGCGGCCAGTGACCCCAAAAGCCGTGGTCGGGCGGATTTTTTTCGCACCATTGCTTGTATTTTTCTTTAAGCGGCTCGTTTAAGTTAGCGTTAAGCTTTTCAAGTCCCTCTATAAGATTTACTGTGTAGGGCTTAATAACGTCACCGCCGGAGCCGTAACCAACGTAAAACCAGTCATACTGGCACCTGCCGAAAACAGAAATTTTTTCATTTTTCGAAAATGGTAAAACACCGTCGTTTCTTAAAAGCACGGAGCCCTCTATACCTGCACTGCAAATAAGCTCAGGTGCACCCTCTGTAACAGTTTTAGGAATATCACTCGTGTTACCTGCCTCGTTTTGGGCAATGCTGTTAATTGCTTTGCCTACAAGATTATAAATTTTTCTTTTGAATTGCTCGGAATTCACCGGAAAACCCCCTTATGAGTTATTGGTATTATTATACTTTCAAAAAATAAATAGGTCAATATTTTTGCGAAAAAGACAGAAAAATGTTGCATTTTGAAGGGGAGTGTGTTATATTAGTCTAACCTATTAGAAAAGGAGAATTAAAATGGTAGCAAAAGGTTTAAAGGATTACGCAAAAGAAAACGGTCTCAAGGTTTCAGAGGGTGTTGCTTACGGCGTTGTTGGCGGTTACATGGTGACTCTTAAAGAGGGCTATGGAATTAAAGAGGTTTCCGTTTCCGGTGCAATTACAGATGATAGTGCAAAAAGAATAACAGAGTTTCTTCAATCTAAGGATGCAAACAAGAATTACAGAGTTGCAAACTTTAAGGTAATGCGCGAAGGAATTGTTTTGGAAATTGCCGATACAGTAGGCACCATGAAAAAAATTAAAGCATTGCTTGATTTTCTACCGAATTTCTTAAGAGAGAACGGTGTTCTTGCAGACGGCTTCTGCACAGCTTGCGGTAACGCAATTGAGGCAACTGCTGCAAGCAGAGTAGTGCTTGTAAACGGTATGGCTCACAGAGTTCACGAAGGCTGTTCTGCAGGCTTAATGGAAAGAGCAAACGTAGAGCAGGCAAGACACGAGGTAGAGGATAAAAAATTAGGCAAGGGTATTATAGGTGCTTTGGCAGGTGCGCTCCTTGGTAGTATTATATGGGCTGTTATTTACACCATTGGCTTTATTGCAGCAATTGGCGGTTTTGCTATAGGTGCTTTGGCAGCTAACGGTTACGATAAAATGGGCGGCAGACCATGCAAGGCAAAAATGCCTATTGTTTTAGTATTTACAGTTCTCGGTGTTGCTTTCGGTCAATACGTAAGCTATGTGGTTTATGCTATTATGACCGGTGAATTCAGCGTGATTGATGCTTTGTTGTATCAGTTTTTCATTATACAAGACCCTGAGTTTGCAGCTCCGTATTTTGGCGATTTAGCAATGGGTGTTGTTTTTGCAATTTTAGGTGCTATAGGTGTTCTTAAAAAAGCATCTAAGGAAAATAAGGATGCAGCATTAAGAACAACAATTCTTGAATAAAGCTATTAAAACACTTGTCAGCATTTGTGTTGACAAGTGTTTTTTTAAAAGCTATAATCGAATTAGGGGTTCGAAATTTGAGTTTTAAGGGAGGCGTTTCAGATGTTTATTTCACCGGATTTGAAAAAATTTGCAAAAGAGAACGGTTTTGTGGTGGCTAATGGCTATGTTTATGGTCTTTTAGGCGGTTATATGATAACCTTTGTTGAGGGATTGGATTTGAAAATTGTTTCCATTGCCTGCGATACAAGTGAAAGTGAGAAGATTACGGAGATTTTTTCTTCACAGCTTATGAAAAGCTACAGAATTAAAAGCTACCAGGTAACCCCTTACGGAGTAAAGGTTGCTTTTACAGAGTATATACCCGTAATGGGCAAGGTTAAGCTGTTTTTGCAGGAGTTTTTAAATCATTTAAGAGTATTAAACGTAAAGGGCGACGGCTTTTGTACTGCTTGTAAAAATGATATTACGTCGCCCTCAAACATAATTTTATCAGACGGTATTGTGCGCAGAGTGCATAGTGAATGCATTCAAAAAGCGTTTTCGTACGTGGAGAATAAAAAAGAGCCGAGCAACAAAGAGGCGAAGATTTTCGTAGGTGTACTCAGCGCTTTTCTTGCTACATTTTTAACCTCGCTTTGTGCATTTTTTGCTTGCGGAACGTTTGCGGGAAGGGTTATAGATGAATCCCTTATGCTGGGCGGCCTTTTAGTTTCTGTGGTGATGGTAATTCCCTCTATGGTGGGAAAAAGATGCTACGGCTTACTCGGCAGTAAGCTTAACAAAACGGCACTTATACTTTCGGTAGTAGCTTACGTAATAGCTACTGTTGCTGCAGGCGCTGTGTATTTTGGTGTAATAGGCTCAGGGCTTAAAAGCTACATAGAGGGCTTTATTATGGGCGTTGCAATTGTGATGAGTTTATTGGGTGCGTTAGATACCTTTAGTGCATATAAAAACAAAAAGCTTAAGGCGGAAACAATACAAGCTGTGTTACACTAAAAACAAAAAGGAACGGAAGTGCTCCGTTCCTTTTTTATTTAAAAAATTGTAAAGCTTTCGCAATGCTTTGCTAAAGCTGAATATTTATACGTAATTTTCAATAACCTTCAGTAATTCCTCTTTAATAACGTGATGTCCTTCGGTGGTGGGGTGAACGCCGTCAGCAGTCCAAATGCTTGTGTTGCCGTTGCTGCATAATTCGTCAAATCTGCTTTGAAGCGGAACAAATTTCAAGTTGAATGCTTCTGCGATTTCCTTTGAAATTTCTGCAAGCTTTCTTACCTCGCAATTAAAATCATTCCATAATTTTTCTGTGCATGAGCCCTTTAAGATGAAGGGCTCTAAAATTATAATATCTATTTCGGGTAAGCTTTCCTTTATTTCTTCAATGAGCATTGTGTAAATTTTTCTGAATTTTTTCGGGGTAACACCGCAATTCATGGTAAGCTCGTGAGATACGTCGTTTACACCTATGAGAATTGACATATAGTCAGGCTTTAAATTTATTATATCCTCCTTGATACGTGCATAAACGTCGGTTATTCTGTCTCCGCTGTTACCGCGATTTATGAATTTGATTTTATCTTTATTATTTTTTTCAAATTCAGAGGCGAGAAAAAACGCATATCCGCAGCCTAAACCGCGATTTATCTGTTCCTCGTCATCTCTGTTTGCATCTGTTATTGAATCACCTTGAAATAAAAACGTTTTCATCTCAAAAAACTCCTTTTTGATTTGTTAATATCGGAAAAGTTGCGGTCAAAATCTTATTTGTTAAGCTTGATTATAACATACGGAACAGTAAATTACAATCGGGTGCGGGTGTCCCGCCCAAATTTCTTCACTATTCACTCTTACTTCTTCACTAAAATTCCGTACACGAAAGTATTATAAGAGAAGAGTGAATAATTAATAGAGAATAAGTAAAAATTCCGCACACTTGCGTGTACGGAATTTTTTGGAGCTACTAACCGGAATCGAACCGGTGACCTCATCCTTACCAAGGATGCGCTCTACCGACTGAGCCATAGCAGCACAATATTTAATTGCAAAAGTTATTATACATACCTTGGGCGAGGTTGTCAAGAGTTTTATACTTTTAATGAGCAAAAATATTGATTTCCCATCGGAATCGGGGTGTGTAAAATTTCCTCAAAAATTATCGATTTTTTGACTTTTCGCTCTTCCATTTTTCGCTTCCTTATGTTATAATATATTTTAATTATATAATATGGGAAACTGTGTGTTTTGCGAAAGGAAAATTATAATGGCAAAGATAATTTCAGTTGTTAATCAAAAGGGTGGTGTAGGTAAGACTACAAGTGCAGTTAATTTGGTTGCAGCACTTGGTGCTATGGGCAAAAAGGTGTTGCTTGTAGATATTGACCCGCAGGGTAATACAACAAGCGGCTACGGCATTCAGCGTAAGGGTCTTGCTAACACCTCTTACGAGCTTTTAATAAATTCTGTAGAGGCAAAAAATGCAATTATAAAAACAAAGTTTGAGGGTGTGGATATTATCCCTTCAAATATGAATCTTGCGGCAGCCGAGCTTGAAATGGCTGCAATGGATAACAGAGATGCGCTTCTTAAAAAGGCAATAGCTCCAATTCAGGAGAATTATGACTACGTTTTCTTTGATTGTCCTCCTTCTTTAGGGTTAATCACGGTTAATGCACTTACAGCCTCCGATTCGTTTATAGTACCTATTCAATGCGAGTACTATGCACTTGAGGGCCTTTCACAGCTTATGTCAACAGTAAGAACGGTTAAAAGACTTTATAACGAATACCTTGAGCTTGAGGGCGTTTTACTTACCATGTACGACGGCAGACTTAACCTTACTCAGCAGGTTGTAGACGAGGTTAAGAACTTCTTCCCTAAAAAGGTTTATGCTACGGTTATTCCAAGAAACGTACGCCTTTCAGAGGCACCTTCCTTTGGTGAGCCGGTGCTCTACTACGACCGCGGCTCAAAGGGTGCGGAAAGCTACAACAATTTAGCAGAAGAATTTTTGAAGATGCAAAAATAAGGTGGGGTATATATGGCAAAAAAATCAGGATTAGGCAGAGGCTTAGATGCAATTATGATAGATAACTCAACAGATGAGCTCAGATCCTCCGGTGTGGTTAAATTAAAGCTTTCTGAAATTGAGCCTAATAAAAATCAACCAAGAAAAAACTTTGAGGAGGCGGCACTCGCAGAGCTTGCGCACAGCATTGAGCTTCACGGCGTGCTTCAGCCGCTCGTTGTTCGTCCGTTAATAGACGGCACTTACCAGTTAGTAGCAGGTGAAAGACGTTGGCGTGCTTCACGCATGGCAGGTCTTACAGAGGTTCCTGTTGTAATTAAAGAGCTTACAGATGCACAGGTTGCAGAAATTGCTCTGGTAGAAAACTTACAGCGTGAGGACTTAGACCCTATAGAAGAGGCGTTGGGCTATAAGGAGCTTGCAGAAAAGTATGACTACACTCAAGAGGAAATTTCAAATCTTGTGGGTGCATCCCGTCCTGCAATAACAAATGCTTTAAGGCTTTTAACGCTTCCTGAGGAAATAATTTCCATGGTATCTGAAAAAATCCTTTCCGCAGGTCACGCAAGAGCACTTTTAACTCTGGAGGATGACAAGGCAAAGGTTGAGCTTGCAAAATTTGTTGTTAAGGAAGAAATTTCTGTAAGAGAAACAGAAAGACTTGCAAGAAAACAAACAAAAGAGGCTCCTAAGGGTAAAAAGACAAAAAAGAGAAATCCTTATTATGATGAGGTAGAGCTTGCCTTGAGTGACGTTTTGCAACGAAAGGTAACGGTTACCAAATCAACAAAAAAAGGTGCAATTGAAATAGAGTTCTTTGATGACGATGATTTAAAGAAGCTTATTAAAATTTTTGATAACGAATAAGGCAGGTAGTTAAAATGATAGATATTAAATTTTTAAGAGAAAATCCGGACGTTGTAAAGGAAAATATTAAGAAAAAATTCCAGGATAAAAAGCTCCCTTTAGTAGACGAGGTTATTGAGCTTGATAGGGAAAGCAGAGCTGTTAAGGGTGAAGCAGATGCTTTGCGTGCTTCGAGAAATAAAAACAGCAAAATGATAGGTGCTCTTATGGCACAGGGCAAAAAAGAGGAAGCCGAGGAAATGAAAAAACAGGTTTCTCTTGATGCTCAAAAATTAGCCGAGTTAGAGGCAAAGGAAGCAGAGTATTCTAAAAAGGTTACTGAAATTATGATGGTAATTCCTAACATCATTGACGAAAGTGTGCCGATTGGTAAGGATGACTCTGAAAACGTAGAGCTTGAAAAATTCGGTGAGCCGTTAGTGCCTGATTTTGAAATTCCGTACCACAGAGAAATTATGGAAAGCTTCGACGGTATCGATTTAGACAGTGCTGCACGCGTTGCAGGTAACGGCTTCTACTACCTTTCGGGTGATATTGCACGTCTTCATTCTGCAGTTATTACCTATGCAAGAGATTTTATGATTGACCGCGGCTTTACCTATTACATTCCGCCGTTTATGATAAGAAGCGATGTTGTTACCGGTGTTATGAGCTTTGCGGAAATGGAAGCTATGATGTATAAAATTGAGGGTGAGGACCTTTATCTTATAGGTACGAGTGAGCACTCTATGATTGGTAAATTCATTGATCAGATTATTCCTGAGGAAAAGCTTCCGCAAACGCTTACCAGCTATTCACCTTGCTTCAGAAAGGAAAAGGGCGCACACGGTATAGAGGAACGCGGCGTTTACAGAATTCATCAGTTTGAAAAGCAGGAAATGGTTGTAGTTTGTAAGCCTGAAGAAAGTCCGAAATGGTTCGAAAAGCTTTGGCAGAATACAGTTGACCTCTTTAAGTCACTTGACATTCCGGTAAGAACTCTTGAGTGCTGCTCAGGTGACCTTGCAGATTTAAAGGTTAAGTCAATAGACGTTGAGGCTTGGAGTCCGCGTCAGCAAAAATATTTTGAGGTTGGCTCTTGCTCAAATCTTTCAGATGCACAGGCAAGAAGACTTAAAATCCGCGTAAACGGTAAGGAGGGGAAATATTTCCCTCACACACTTAACAACACAGTTGTTGCGCCGCCAAGAATGTTAATTGCATTCCTTGAAAATAATCTTAATGAGGACGGCACGGTAGATATCCCCGTTGCATTAAGACCGTATATGGGCGGTAAGGAAAAGCTTATTCCTAATTCAAAATAAGGGTGAAAATAGTTGAAAAAAGATAATTCTCAGCTTAACGAAAGAGAAAATGATAAAGACGTAATATTTGGCAGAAACTCTGTTGCCGAGGCAATTAAAAGCGGTAGACCGCTTGACAGTGTAATGGTTGCACGCGGTGACAGAGGCGGCTCCATACCTAAAATTGTGGCAGATGCAAAAAAAGCAGGCATTGTAATTAAAGAGGTTGACTCAAAAAAGCTTGACTTTATTTGCGGTCACAACAATCACCAGGGCATTGCCGCTTTAGGTGCAGTAAAGGAGTATTCTACTATTGAGGATATTTTTAATACTGCCGCAGAGAGGAACGAGCAGCCATTTATTATTATTTGCGATGAAATTGAAGACCCGCATAATTTAGGTGCAATTATTCGTACGGCAGAGGCTGCAGGCGCTCACGGAGTTATTATTCCGAAAAGAAGAAGCGCCTCCTTAAGCTTTACGGTAGCCAAAACAAGCGCAGGTGCAGTAGAATTTATGCACGTTGCAAGAGTTACAAATCTGCCGCAAACCATTGAAGATTTGAAAAAACGCGGCGTATGGGTTTACTGTGCCGATATGGATGGCGAACCATTTTATAAAAGCGATTTAAAGGGTGCAATTGCACTTGTAATCGGCTCAGAGGGTAACGGTGTAGGCAGACTTGTAAAGGAAAAATGTGACGTTACTCTTTCCATGCCCATGAAGGGGCAAATAAATTCCCTTAATGCATCTGTTGCAGCGGGAATTTTAATGTACGAGGTTTCTCGTCAAAGAGGTTAAAAAAGAAAGCAGGTGAACAGATGAACGACGATTTTTACGGTACGGGTAGTCCGAGAAAATGGACATTTGAGGAAATAGATGAGCTTTTGCAGGATAGTGGTATTACGTCCGAAAAGAATTTTGAGCCGGAACAGCTTGCACCGACTATAAATAAGTCGGAATCTGTTGACCCAAGACCGGTTTATAATGAAGATATTGACCATAAAATAAAAACAACAGCAGTTGAAAAATCTGCTGCAGACGGCAAAACAAGACAATTTTCCGCGCTTGAAAGCGATAAATACAGAGACCGCTTTCTTAATAAGCCCATGCACAATTTGCAGAAAACTGCAGAGCATAAGTTTGTTCCCGCAGAGGAGCAGCCCTATGAGCGTAGCGGCTTTGTAAAAAAGGCAAGCCCGTTTAAGGGTACAAAGGAATTAGAGCCCGTGCCGATTCTTGTTTCCGACGATTTGCTTCGCGAGGAGCAGCAAAAGCAGGAAACAACCAAGGAAATAAGAAACAGCAAGACAATAGGCTTGCGCTCCTTAGCTGTTACAAACGGTGATGCCGAGGAAACTGAGCTTATTATTGACGATGACGATATGCAGCTTTCCTTTGCCGGCTTCAATACAGAAGAGGTGGAAATTGTCGACGAGGAAGAGGTTGAAAGAGAGCTTTTAAGAAAAAGACGTAAGCTTGTTTCTGAATTTGTTGTAAGCACAGAGCCTGAGGCTGAGCCTGCTGAGGATGACCCTAATGCGAAATTCGGTCTCGATGAATACAGAAACGTAAACGATAAATCGAAGGTAGAATTGAATCTTAAAAGGCAGGAAAAAAAGGCAACCGTAAGCACAGGGGTAGCATTTATCTGCTTCGTTTTGTTAATTGTACTTTCTTTAGTAGCAGGAGCAATTTACGAGCCTAACTCACTTGTTCATAAAAGTGAATTTCCCGTAATCTTTTTAAATTTTGTAATTACCGTAGCTGCTATAGTGAACTGCAAGGGCATTTTCCTTGATGGCCTTAAGTCAATAAAGGGCTTTAAATTTAACAGGAATTCAGGCTGTGCCATTGCACTTGTTGCTGCATTGATTCAGAATTTCTCTTTCTTCTTTGCTATGCTTCCGTTTGAAAATAAGCTGTCACTTTACTCAGCTGTTGCGGTGCTTCCGCTTGTTTTCAACAGCTTTGCAACCTTACTTGAAGCAAGAAGATTACGAATGAATTTTGCAATGGTAACTAAAAAGGAGCTTTACTCCATTTCTCATATAGAAAGAAAAGAAACTGCATTTGAAATCGGCAGAGGTCTTTTGTTAGATGAGCCAATTATTTTAGCTTCGCAAAAAACAAAATTCCCGGGAAGATTTTTAGAGCTTTCTAAAAAGTATTATCCTTCAGATGAGTTCAATAAAAAATCTGTACCTGTTACACTTGGCGTTGCATTGATTGTTGGTATAATTACAACTATTATTTCTAAAAACGCCTTCAACGGCATTAGTGCCTTTACGGCTATTGTTGCTATTTCAGCACCTTGCTTTTCATTCCTTTGCGATAATATGTCTATAAACAAGCTTGCCGCAAGGCTTCGCAAAAGAGGAAGCGTTATTACCGGCTGGGAAGCAAACAGAATGTGCGCTGTTGCAAACGGCATTACCGTTGACTCCACAGACGTGTTTGACCGAGAGGGCGGTAACGTATTCGGCATAAAAACCTTCCATTCTATGAAGGTGGATGAAGCAATTCTTAATACCGGTGCAATGGTGGTTGCATCCGGCGGTGCATTAGGTAATTTGTTTAGAAGAATTATTGTTGACAGAATCGAACTTCTTCCGCCGGTTGATACGTTGGCTTATGAGGATAAGCTCGGTCTTTCAGCCTGGATTCAAAACAGACGTGTGCTTGTCGGCAGCTATGATTTATTAAGAAATCATAACGTTGAGGTGCCGGATAAGGCCTTGGTAGCAAAATACACACATGACGACAGGTATCCGCTGTTCCTTGCAATTGAGGGTAAGTTGGCTGCAATGTTTATAATAAGCTATGACGTAAACCAGGAGAATGCAAAATATCTCAGACGAATTGAAAAGGAGAGTATTTCACTTCTTTTAAGAAATGATGACGCTAACGTAACAGATAACATGGTAGCAAAAATGCTTTCTATTCCTAATAGCGGAGTAAAGGTATTAAGCGCTGTTTCAGGTGATATTTTGAACAGCTATAAAAATGAGGTAAGAACAGCAGGTGACGCCGCATTAATGCACAACGGTGACAGCTCTTCGTACCTTTATGCAGTAGCAGCTGCACTTTCCTTAGAAAAGGCAAAACGCTTCATTTCTGTTTTACAAATAGGAGCAATAGCTGTAGGCATAGCATTTGCAGCTACTCTTGCTTTTATTTCGGGAGGGGCGGAGCTCAGCATAATCCCGCTTATAATTACACAGCTTGTTTTTTCAATAATAGCTGTTTTTAAAACAAGATTACGCTGAAAATAACAAAAATCCGTTGACTTGTATCAACGGATAATAGAGCGTTATAAGGCTTAAAGGTCGTCGGCATCCTGCACGGGTACCTCGTTGTTTTCGGTAACTCCGGTGTAAGAGCCGTTAACGTCACTTTTAATGTTATCGGTTTGACCCTTGTAAGCCTGAATTACCTCTTCATCCTTAGTAAGCTTTTTCTTTTTACTCATTTTATCACCACTTAAAAAAATTCCGATTTACTCGGTGAAAATATTGTTCCCAAAAATTCCATATAAATGCGAGGCGATTTTTATGAAATACAAGGATATAATTTCCAAACTTACGTTAGAAGAAAAGGCGGCGCTTTGCTCAGGCAAGGATTTTTGGCACCTTGTTGACGTAAGCCGCTTGGGAATTCCTTCTATTATGGTTACAGACGGTCCGCACGGCTTAAGAAAGCAAAACCAGGAGAAAACTGCTGCAGGCGACGTTCTCGGCAACAGTGCACCTGCCACCTGCTTCCCTACGGCAAGTGCAACAGCCTCCTCATGGGACGTAGATTTAATAAATCAAATGGGCGCTGCTTTAGGTGATGAATGCTTAAAGGAAAACGTGTCCGTGCTTTTAGGACCCGGCATAAATATGAAGCGTTCACCGCTTTGCGGTAGAAATTTTGAGTATTTTTCAGAGGACCCGTTCTTAGCCGGTAAAATGGCAGCCTCCTTTATAAACGGAGTGCAGAGTAAGGGTGTTGGTACCTCGTTAAAGCATTTTGCCGCTAATAATCAGGAATGCAGAAGAATGACGGTAAACACCGTTGCAGATGAGCGTGCACTAAGAGAGATTTATCTTACCGCCTTTGAAATTGCCGTAAAGGAGTCTAAGCCGTGGACGGTAATGAATGCCTACAATAAATTAAACGGTACGTACTGTGCAGAAAATAAATGGCTTCTTACCGATGTTTTAAGAAACGAATGGGGCTTTGATGGTGTAGTAGTTACCGACTGGGGTGCAGAAAACGAAATTGTAGACGGCATTAAGGCAGGTAAAAATCTTGAAATGCCAAGCTCAGGCGGTTTAGGTCCGCAAAAAATTATAAATGCAGTTAATTCGGGTGAGTTAGATATAAACGTGCTCGATAAAAACGTAGATTCAATTATCGAGTTGATTTTAAAGGGTGCAGAAAACCTGCATTCCGACTATTCCTGTGATATGCAGGCACATCATATGCTTGCAAGAAAAATTGCAAGCGAGTCTATGGTGCTTCTTAAAAACGAAAATAATATATTACCGTTAGATAAATCTAAAAAAATAGCCTTTATTGGTGAAATGGCAAAATCACCAAGGTATCAGGGTGCAGGCAGCTCGCTTATAAATCCTACGCAGCTTGACTCTGCATTCAATGAATTTTTGAGAAACGGTTACAGAGTTGCTTATTCACGCGGCTACGACAAGGCTACCGACAAGCCCGACGAAAAGCTTATCGGCTCGGCTGTTGCCTTAAGTAAAAAAGCAGACGTTGTAGTTGTATTTGCAGGTCTTACGGAGGTTTATGAGTCCGAGGGCTTTGACAGAAAGCATATAAATCTGCCACCGTCACACAATGAATTGATAAACGAAATTTTGAAGGTAAATAAAAACGTTGTAGTTGTGCTTTCGGGCGGCTCTGCGGTTTCTATGCCTTGGATATATGACGTGAAAGCTGTTTTAAACAGTCTTTTGGCGGGTCAGGCAAGCGGTGGCGCTACCTTCGACGTTTTAACGGGTAAGGTGAATCCGTCGGGCAAGCTTTCTGAAACGTATCCGCTTACTTTGGAGGATAACCCCTCAAGCTGTAATTTCCCCGGTACACTTCTTTCCGTTGAGTACAGAGAAAGTATATTTATCGGTTACAGATATTACGATAAAACCGAAAAAGACGTTTTATTCCCATTTGGCTTTGGTCTTTCCTATACAAAATTCAGTTATTCAGATATAAGCTTAAATAAAAAGACAATTGATGCCAACGAAACGTTAACGGTTTCCTTCAAGGTTAAAAACGTAGGCGAATATGATGGTGCCGAGGTGTGCCAGCTTTACGTTGCTCCGCCTGAGAGCAAAATTTTTAAAGCACCTAAGGAATTAAAGGGCTTTAAAAAGGTATTCCTTAAGGCAGGCGAGGAGGCTACCGTAGAAATAGAACTTAACAAACGAAGCTTTGCTTACTATAACGTAAATATTCACGACTGGCACGTGGAAACAGGAGAGTACAAAATACTCGTTGGTGCTTCCTCAAGAGAAATACTTTTAACAGATTCCGTGAAAGTAATCTCAGACGTGGAGGCGGAGGTGCCAAGCTACGTTGAAAGCGCGCCGATTTATTATAACGGTGATATGGCTTTTGCTGACAAAGAGGCATTCGAGGCTGTTTTAGGTCACGAAATTCCGCAAAGTGAAAGAGATATGTCCTTACCTATTGACAAAAATTGTACGCTCGAATACGCTGCAGGAACGTCTCGCGGTGAAAAAATTACCCGAGTTATAACAATGGCACTCGAAAAAATCGGCGGCGGCGGAATAAACAGTGAGATGATGAAAAACACAGCCTTTCAGATTCCTCTGCGCTGCCTTGTAACAATGAGCTCAGGCGTTTTTAATGAAGAAATGTGTCAGGCTCTTTGCGATTTGCTTAATGATAAGCCACTTACACCGTGTGCTGCAAAATTAGTTAAAAATATTCCGTCTGCTTTAATGAAGCTTCCGGAGTTGTTTAAATCTATGTGATGCTTAATATTTTTACAAAGGAGAAAATGTTATGGAAAAGGTACGTTTAGGTATTATCGGTATTGGTAATATGGGCTCAAGCCACATAAGAAATTTTGTGGAGGGCAAGCTTCCTGAATTTGAAATAGCTGCTGTTTGCGATATAAAAGCAGACAGACTCGACTGGGCAAAAGAGCAATTACCGGGAGTTAAAACCTTTAGCGATGCTTCTGCACTTATGGATTCCGGCGAGGTAGATGCAATTCTCATAGCAACACCGCACTATTTTCACCCGCCAATGGCTATTGAGGCATTAAATAAGGGACTTCACGTTATGAGTGAAAAGCCTGCAGGTGTTTACACAAAGCAGGTGCGCGAAATGAACGAGGTGGCAAAAAAGAGCGGCAAGGTATTCGGCATTATGTTCAACCAAAGAACAAACTGCCTTTACAGAAAAGCTCACGAAATTGTTCACAGCGGAATCTATGGCGAGTTAAAAAGAGTTACCTGGATTATTACCGACTGGTATAGAACGCAAAGTTATTACAATTCAGGCGGATGGCGTGCAACCTGGTCAGGTGAAGGCGGTGGCGTGCTTTTAAACCAATGTCCGCATCAGCTTGATTTATGGCAATGGATTTGCGGTATGCCTGAAAAAATCACAGCAGTTTGTCACGAGGGTAAATGGCACGACATTGAGGTTGAAGACGACGTAATGATTTATGCACAGTACAAAAACGGTGCAACAGGTACGTTTATTACAACAACAGGTGACTACCCCGGTACTAACAGGTTAGAAATTACACTTGACAAAGCAAAGATTATATGCGAGAATAAGGTGCTTACAGTTACCGAGCTTTCACAAAGCGTTTCAGAGAATATTGCCGACTGTAGTGACGGCTTTACAGATATTGAATGCAAAACCTTTGAGGCAGAGCTTGACGGCAGAAACGAGCAGCACGTTGAGGTTATGAATAAATTTGCAGGCGCAATCCTCCGTGGGGATGAGCTTACCGCTGCAGGTGAAGAGGGTATTAACGGCCTTACAATTTCAAACGCTGCATTTCTTTCAAGCTGGCTTGGTAAAACAGTAGAGCTTCCTTTAGATGAAGACTTGTTTTACAATATGCTTCAGGAAAAAATTAAGAATTCTACTTATGTAAAAACGGTTGAGGAAAAGATTAACGAGGATATGTCCTCAACGTATTAATAGGAGAGAAGTAATGAAAACACAGAAATTAAAATTATTGGTTGCAATGATTTTAGTAATTGTTTCAGCGTTTTCTTTCAACTTTGTTGCATTTGCAGAAACCGAGGCGGATGATGATTTTGTTATTACCGAGGTCCCTTCAAACGGTGAGGATATTGATGCAACTGAGGAGGAAACCGAAAAACCGACAACTACTAAGCCGACAACAACTAAAAAGCCAACCACCACAAGGCAGGAAAGACCAATTCAGGGTGGTAATCAGTCAAGCAATAACCAGTCTGTTACTGAGGCACCGGGCTTTACTATAAAGCTTGAGCTTAACAATGGTGAAGACTCAAAGGAAATAGGCGTAAGTGAAGACGGTATTGTCACAATTCCGGAAGCACCAAAGAAGGAAGGCTACAAATTCTTTGGCTGGTATTCAGACGCAGAACTTACCGAGGAATGGGATTTCTTAACCTCTAAAGCAACTGAAGATACAGTGCTTTACGCTAAATGGGAAATTCTTCCGGATGATTCCTTATATTCAATAACAATAAGCACAAACTTAGGCGGTGTAATTAAGGTTAACCCCACAAATGCTAAAGCCGGTGAGGTTGTAACAATTACAATTGAGCCGGATGAAGGCAAAAAGCTTGTTGAAAATTCACTTAGCGTAAACGGTAAATTCATTGATGAATATACGTTTGTAATGCCTGCAAACAACGTAATAGTTGAAGCTCAATTTGAGAATGTGGATGCAGATGCTACTGCAAACGCAGCCGCTGTGCTCAAGGATAATATAGGTAAGGTTGTTACAATTGGCGCTATTGCTTTAGTAGTAATAATTGTAATTGTATGGTTAATTGTAAATCGCTACAGATTTTTACCTGAGGAAGAGGAGGACGAAATGTTCTTCGTTGAGCCAATGACTAATCAGCCTGCTATTCGTCATGACGACTTCGTAAGAAATAAGCTTAACCAAAAGAATAATGCAAGCAATAATCCTTATGGTGAAGATGATATTATGAACGAAGCAGAAATAAGAAAAATAAATAAAACAGGTAATATCAATTTAGACCAATAAATTAACGAAGGACGTAAAAACAACGGTTTTTACGTCCTTGTTTTTGTCCGCTTTTGCTTTGCAGCAGAAAAGGTTCATAAAATCTGATTAGGATACGAACGTTTTGCTTCAAGGTTTTGCGGTAGTGGCGTGCGCAAACCATCGCAAAAGGTTACGTATTTTGCCCGTGTAAGCTTTTTAAAGGGGACTACGTAAAACAACGGAAAAATAAAAAGGCAGCATAAAATCCAGGGGAAAAACGAGGTTTTTAGGTAAACTCCATCCTTTATAAAGCCATCAGAATTCTCAATGCTTTTTAAAATAGACTCGTTCACAGAAAGCTTAAGGTCTGTGCAAAAATAGTATGGTGTAAAGGTGTATCGCATTACAGCACAATTATAATAGAAATGCGATATTGATAGTAAAAAAGCGGTGCCTATTAGAAGGGTGAAGAACACAGCTCTGTAAATAAACGTACTGAAATAAAGGTAGAAAGTAAGCCCCAAGCAAAAAAGCGGAGGTAAATAAAAGAATAACGCCCAAAGCATACGCAAAAGGAGTAGCTTGGAGTAAAGTAAAAAGCTCCTGAAGCTTTGCGATGGCCTTAAAAATATAAAAAGGTACTTGAATTTTGCTTTTGTGCCCTTGGAATACATATAATATATAGCATTTTCACCTGTTTTTAACCCGCTTACAAATAGTGCAAGCGCAAAACAAGCACATACCGTAAATAAGCTGTAAATGAAATATACTAAAAAGCTGTCATAGCTCACAACCAAAAGTTGGAATTGCTTGCTTACTAAAATAAAGTGCGCAGAAAGTACAACAGCAGCAGTGAAAAGTAATTTTAAAATATTACTTGTTAATGAAACAAAAAACAGCTTTATTGTGTTGCCTAACAGTAATTCCTTTGCCTTTACCTTTATAAATCCGCTCATAAATACCACCAAAAAATAGGATTGCAGTCTCCTGCAATCCTATTTTTGACTAATTTCCTGTTTTTAATCGCTTCATGGTAGATAAAATACTGTATGGTATGCGTAAATTTCCGTTTCCGGTCATTAAATTAACGTGTGGCTTCATTCCTCCGTGAAAATCGGAGCCTCCGGAATAATATAAGCCGTGTTTCTGCGCAAGGGCTCTGAATTGCTTTATATGCTCGTTTGTGTATTCTGTGTAATAGGCTTCAATTCCGTCAAGGCCGTAGCTCTTTAAGTTACCTAAAAGCTCGTCTAACTGAGCATAATCAAGCTTTGTCTGGTGCAAATGGGCAATAAAGGCAAGTCCACCGGCACTTTTAATTGCTTGTATTGCATCCTTTGGTGTGATTTCTTTCTTTTCAACGTAGCAAGGTTTATTTAAGCCTATATATTTGTCAAAGGCTTCCCTCACGTTTTCAACGTAGCCCTTTTTCATTAAGGCGTGAGCAATGTGTGCTCTGCCTACAAAATCGGTTCCTGCAAGTCTTTGTGCGTCATCATAGGTAATATCAAAGCCGTGCTTCTGAAGTCTTTCAATTACCTCGTTCATTCTTCGTGAGCGCTGCTCGCGGGTTTTGTTTATGGTGCTTAAAAGCGTTTTGTCATTCGGGTCAATAAACAGACCTATAATGTGTATTTCTGTGCCATCAGCAACGGAAAACTCAATACCGGGTATAAACTCAATACCTATATCCTCGGCAGCCGCAATTGCTTCATTTAAGCCGTTTACAGTATCGTGGTCGGTTAGCGCAATTGCTGAAAGCCCAACCTCTTTAGCGTGGTTTAAAAGCTCCGTAGGGGTAAAGGTGCCGTCAGAAAAGGTGGAGTGTGTGTGAAAATCTACCGTGCGGTCATCATTGATGATTTCAAAAACCTCTTTTAAGCTGACGGCGGTAATTGTGCCGCTACTTTCTACAATGTCCTTTCCCTGGTGGCCGTATGTAACAAGAATGCAATCAACACCCAAAGCGTTTGCCGTTTCAAGGTCGTGCAGAGTATCACCTATAAAAACTGTATCGTCGGGGTCAATGCTGTTTGAATGAAAGAATTTTAAAGCGCGTTCCACTTTGCTTTCAGCCAAGGTGTTGTCTGCACCGAAAATACCGTCAAAATATTCGTTTACATTATAATCAAAGGTCAGTTGCCGTGCACTTTCTTCCTTTGTTGCTGTAATTATGTACTGCTTTGCGCCGTTTTCCTTGAGCTTCTTTAAAATTTCAAGTGCGTCAGCAGCTAAGTCGGTTTCACTAATACGGTTGCTGTAGCTTGAATGAAAGGATTTTGAAATTGTAGGAAAGTCAAGCTCTTCTTCGGTTAATATATGCCTGTAAAAGCCTATTATAGGCGTTTCTACGTAAGTGTAGTACTGCTCTATGGTAATAAGCGGCTTTTTCATTTCGGTCAGCATATCGTTAACGCAGTTGAGTGACGTAACAGCATCATCTATAAGAGTGCCGTTCCAGTCCCACAAAATATTATGGTATCTCATATAAACGCTTGCTCCTTAGGTTCTATAACTAATAATAAAGCTATTCTACCATATTCTATATAAAATATCAAATCAGAAATGAAAGAGCAGCACCAATTAAAATCCCCACAAAAAAGGTTGAAAGTAGGGCAAGTATTGTTTTTGTTTTATCCTTTTGTGCCATTTGCTTTTGTTTTGGGGGACGTATGGTAGATTTTATTTCGGCTTGCGCCAATTCGCGCAGTTTGCTTTCAGAATATCCTGAAAACTCCGGTTTCACAAAGAATAGTGCTTTTTCAAAATAACCGTTGTTAGTTTCTATTATTTCGAGTACTTGTTTATTAATTCCTTTAATCATAATAATCACCTGAAAAAATTAAAATTATATAAATTTATACTGTGAAAAACAGCGGGATTTATACATAGATAAGCATAGAAATTTCTTGAATTTGAAGGTTGAAAAACTAAAGCAAAAATAGCATAAAAAACAGTTTTAAAACAATAAAAATTAAAATATATTTTTCTGTTGTCAAAATGACATGCAAGAAAATTATACTTTGAGTATAATCTAAAATATGGAAAAAATGAGCCAAAATTGTTCACAACTCTGTCTAAACTGTCTATAACCACCCCAAAAAGCATAGCAAGAGCAAGGTTTTCGACATTTTCTTCAAATTAACTGACAAAATTAAGAAAAATAGTAAATATACAAAAAGTTGACCTTGTTTAACGTATTATACAAAATGGAAAAAATATTTTAATTAAATTCAGACGATGTTTTGTGCGGTTTTACCAATGAAAAAACGGGGCGAAAAAGTCTCTTTTTCGGCAGCTCAAAAGTAGTGCTCAGATTTATTGTTTCCCCATTTTTTAAAATAAGCTTTTTGGTGATTTGTTTTCTTTTGATTTTATTTTATATCAAAGTAAGCGCTTTATTATTTTGTGATTTTTACAGTTTCCGTGTTTTTGTTTTTATTAAAAATTTGAAAAGTGCAATTGCTGCGTTTTGGAAAACTGTAATTTGAAATTTTTTGAAACGGAAAATAAACAAAAAAGAAAAACCGGAAAAACAATAAAAGAAAAATACAGCATATAATGAAAAGAAAAGACGCGCTAAAAGAAAATGACGATGAAATTCTACTGCGTAATCTCGAAAATTAAAAAGTGAAAAAATAGTACGTGAAAAACAGAAAACTGTTCTTGTAAGCTGCAAGCATTAGTGCTATAATCATTAAAGGGAAAATATAAATAAAAATCAAATAAATATAATTAAAAATGTTTGCAGGTGAATTTTTTTGGAATTTTTAAAAGAAAATGAAAATATTGTACTCAAGGGCGTAGAATGCTTTAATATCGGGCTTTCGCTGGATTGTGGTCAGGCGTTCAGGTGGCGTAAGGATGCTGAAAAAAACTGGTGCGGAATTGTAAAAAATAAATATTTAAAATTAAGACAAATTGATGAAACGACAGTTGTTTTTTACAATACAACTGAGGAGGATTTTAATTCTGTCTGGTTGGAATATTTTGATTTAAACCGCGACTATAAATCAATATTAAATAATTATAATGAATTGAATTTAATTTCTGCCTGTAAAAAATATAATGGAATAAGAATTTTAAAACAAGATGAATGGGAGGCTATTTGCTCATTTATTATTTCTCAAAATAATAATATTCCAAGAATAAAGGGGATAATAGAAAGACTATGCGAAAGCTTCGGTGAAAAAATAGATGGCGGGTACACTTTCCCTTCGGCAGAGACTTTAGCAAATAAAACACTTGAGGATTTATCTGTTTTAAGAGCGGGCTTTCGAGCAAAGTATATTTTAGATGCGGCTTGTAAAATTTCCTCGGGAGAGGTAGATATAGAAAAAATAAAGCTTATGCCCTTTGAAGCAGCAAAAGCTGAGCTTTTAAAAATTAAGGGCATTGGTGAAAAGGTTGCACAATGCTCCTTGCTTTACGGCTTTGGCAGAATTGAAGGCTTTCCGCAGGACGTGTGGGTAAAGCGCATTGTAAGTGAGCTTTACCCCGACGGTTTGCCTGAATGTATTAAAGGTACCGAGGGTATAGCACAGCAATACTTGTTCCATTGGCGCCGCAATTTAGACGTTGAAAAGTAATTAAACCAATAAAACTGTGCAAAGTCCACAAAAGTTATTGACATTCCTTTTTAAAAATGTTATTATTGTTGTAGAAACAAAATAACACACAAAGGGGATGTTTCTATGAATATTACTATTATCGGTCGCAAATGTAACCCACGTGAGGATTTTCGCACGAGAGTTGAAAAAAGGCTTTTAAAGGTTGAAAAGCTTTTTGGCGAGGATGCAGTAGCTAAGGTTACCGCAATAGTTGAAAAAAACTATCAGGCTGTTGAAGTAACCGTTAACAAGGGCGGAATGCTGTTCCGTGCCGAGGAAAGAGCAGAAAATATAAACGATGCCCTTGATGAATGTGTGGACTCTCTTATTCGTCAAATAAGAAAAAACAAAACACGCCTTGAAAAAAAGCTCAGAGCAGCTGCCTTTGAGGATTTTGTAGAGTACGACGTAGAAGAGGAATCGGAATTCGATTTAATCCGCGAAAAAACAGTTGCCTTAAAGCCGCAAAGCGTGGAAGAGGCAATTTTACAAATGAATTTGTTAGGACACCAGTTCTATATGTTCCTTAATGCAGAAACCGGAGTTATAAACGTAGTTTACACCCGTAAGGATTCAGGCTACGGTTTAATTGTTCCCGATTATGACGAGTGATAGGTTGTTCTCCTTTTCATTTTTTTACTTCCTTTCTTATTTCCTTTAAAAGCAAAGAACGGTAAGCGGTGCTTACCGTTCTTTGCTTTTATTATTAATAAAGTGGATATTTATTGCATATGTCTGTTACGCCGTTACGGATGTATTCTATATTGTTCTCGTAATCAGTTGCAGCTAATTTTATAAATTCTGCAATTTTCACCATTTCGTGAGCACCAAAGCCTCTTGTAGAGGTTGCTGCCGTACCAATACGAACACCGCTTGTAACAAAAGGTTTTTCAGGGTCGTTTGGAATAGAGTTTTTGTTTACTGTAATGTAAACGTTGTCAAGTCTGTGCTCTAATTCCTTACCGGTAATGCCCAATGAACGTAAATCAAGAAGAATTAAGTGGTTGTCTGAACCGCCGGAAACCATGTTTATGCCCTGTGCGCAAAGAGCATTTTCAAGTGCCTTACAGTTAGAAATAACTCTTTTACCGTACTCTTTAAATTCAGGCTTGAGTGCCTCTCCAAAGCAAATAGCCTTTGCAGCAATTACGTGCATTAACGGTCCGCCTTGTATACCGGGGAAAATAGCCTTGTTAACCTTTTTTGCAATTTCCTCATCGTTTGTAAGAATGAGTCCTCCGCGTGGGCCGCGGAGTGTTTTGTGAGTTGTAGAGGTTACAACGTCTGCATAAGGGAACGGTGACGGGTGCATACCGCTTGCAACAAGACCTGCAATGTGCGCCATATCTACCATAAAGAGAGCGTTTACCTTACTTGCAATCTCTTTTATTCTTTTAAAATCTATAATTCTCGGGTATGCAGAAGCTCCTGCCACAATAAGCTTAGGATTGCATTCCAAGGCCTTTTTTTCAAGAGCATCATAATCTAAAAAGCCCTTTTCATCAACACCGTAACTTTGGAAATCAAAGTAACTGCCGCTTACGTTTACAGGTGAGCCGTGTGTTAAGTGACCGCCATCAGCAAGACTCATGCCTAAAACTGTGTCGCCCGGGTTAAGAAGCGCAAAATATACGGCAAAGTTTGCCTGAGAGCCTGAGTGAGGTTGTACGTTTGCATATTCACAGCCAAAAAGCTGCTTGGCTCTTTCTATTGCAAGATTTTCAGCTACGTCAACACATTCGCAGCCGCCGTAGTATCTTTTTCCCGGATAGCCTTCAGCATATTTGTTTGTTAATATGCTGCCGGAAGCAGCCATTACAGCAGGTGAGGTGTAGTTTTCGCTCGCAATAAGCTCAATGTTTCTTGTTTGTCGTGTTAATTCGCTTTCAAAAGCAGTAAAAAGCTCGGCATCTGAAGAAGCAATTAAGCCCATGTTTTTAGATACGTATTCGTTCATTCTGTTTACTCCTATATTATATCTGTAAATTCTCGTATATTTTACAATAAGACGCCTTTTTTTGGAATAGATAAAAGTG
>JAZNET010000049.1:0-25082 GCA_045588735.1 Acutalibacteraceae bacterium
AAAATATCACTGCAAATTTTAATTTGCAATACAACTTATACACACCGAAGAAAATATTTTCAGATGGGCATTATTGCATTCAAAGCCTATAACCCACTATGACACTTTCAAGCCGAAAGTGTCACTTTTTATACAAAAAAATCGGGAGACACTTCATTACAAAGTGTCTCCCATAATTTTTAACTGTCCTTAGCAACCCCGCTCATTCCGGTGGTTTTATTTTTTTACTGATTTTTCTTTTTAAAGATTAAAAACTTGCTGAAAATATAATTTAAAGCAACCACAACAACTGCAAGCAGAATTTTTGCAACAAGCTGACCCGTTATTGTTATTCCCGCAAGAGCAATTGCTTTTTCACCCATTCCTAAAACAGATACAAACAAAAACATTCCGCCCTCTTCTACTAAAAAGCTGAATATTCTCGCACCGAGGAAGCCCGTGAGCTCTTTCGAAACAGTCTTTAAGCTCCACCCTTTGGACTCAAACACAAAAAGCTTGTTTGTAACGTAAGCAAAAACAACGCCCACTGTCCACGCTATTGCATTGTTTACTAAATAAAGCTCCTCGCCAAGTATTTTTGTAAAAAGCCAGAACGCGAAAAAATTCACAAGCGTTGTGAGCACGCCGAATATAACGTACGTTATGAGCTCTTTATATTTAATGAAAAGTGATTTAATCGTTTTCATCATCTTTACCAAGATGCTCCTTTAAAATATAAAGCGGTCTGTTTTTGGTTTGCACGTAAACCTTTGCCAAATATTCCCCAAGAATACCTAAGCAGAAAAGCTGCATACCGCCTAAAAAAAGAATTAATACTATTATAGATGCATAGCCGGGCACGTCTATACCCTCAATAAGCTTTTGCAAAATAACTACCACAAGGTAAATTACAGAAGCAATAGCAGTAATAAAGCCCGTTGCTATGGAAAGCCTTAACGGCAATGTTGAAAAAGCAACAATTCCGTCAATTGCATACTTAAAGAGCTTAAGGAAGCTCCATTTGCTTTCGCCGTATTCTCTTTCCTCTGCCTCATACGCTATATATTTAGTATTAAAGCCTACCCAGCTGAATATACCCTTTGAAAAGCGGTGATACTCACTCATGGAAAGCACCGCATCCACCATTTTTCTGTTTAACAGCCTGAAGTCTGAGGCACCGTTTACAAAATCAACCTCAGCCAATTTATTTATAATCTTATAAAATGCCGATTTTAAATTAGAAAGCAGAGCGCCCTCGTTACGCTCCTCCTGATATGCCGCAACACAATCAAGATTTTCATCCGCCTGTATTTCCTCAAGCATTTTAAGAACAACCTCAGGTCTTTGCTGAAGGTCTGCATCTATAATGCAAACGTAGTCACCCTTTGACGCCTTAAGCCCCGCATAAATTGCTGCTTCCTTGCCAAAATTACGGCTAAAGGAAAGCACCTGAATATTATAAGCAGAATTTTCTTCATATATTTCCTTAAGCTTTGCATAGGTTGCATCTTTACTGCCGTCGTTTACGAAAATAAATTCGTAATCGTCCACGCTGCAAAGAAAAGCATCATTAACCTCACTGAAAAAGCGCTTAACGTTTGCCTCTTCATTAAAGCAAGGAACAACGAGTGATAATTTCATAGCAAGTACCTTTCATAATATAATTACTGTTTCTATATTTTACCATAAACATTTAATTTATGCAACAAAACGGCAATTCAATTTAAACTATTCACAAACAATTTACAAAAAAATTTGCATAAAAGGTTGACAAACGGGAAAAACAGATGTATATTATTAACAGAGTTAGCACTCTCACCTTTAAAGTGCTAACGAGTGCTAAAAGCGACACAGCACTCAACACAACCAATTGCAAAGGGGTGTTTAAATGCCGGCGTTATCTGAACGAAAGCAAAAAATTTTAGCGCTTATTATTGAAAGCTACATTGCAACCGGCGAGCCGGTCGGCTCAAAAACACTTCAGAATGCAATGGGTAATGCAGTCTCCTCTGCAACCATAAGGAATGATATGGCAGATTTAGTAGATGCAGGCTTTTTAATTCAGCCTCACACCTCTGCCGGCAGAGCGCCCTCTCAAATGGGCTACCGCTATTACGTTGACAACCTTATGACTAAATATGAATTAGGTCACGAGGACCAGGAAAGAATAAAAACCTGGCTTCAGGGCTACTCCGGTGAGCCTGACCAATTATTAGAAAAGGCAGGCAGCATTCTTTCAGAGCTTACAAACTGTGTTGCTATTTCCTCCTCACCGTCTGACAGTGAGGCGCTCATTAAAAGAGTTGAGTTAGTCCCGTTAAGCAGCAAAACAGCTATGGTTGTTCTGCTTGCAACCTCAGGTATTTTAAAAAGTATGGTAGTCCGCACCGAAAGTGAAATTACCACACAGGTTGCCGAGGTTTTTTACAACATTATGCAAAACTACTTTTTAGGCACCTCGGTTTCAAATATTGATATTCCGTTCATTCAAACACTCGTTGCTTCCTTGGGCGACAAGGTTTTTGTAATGTCTCCCCTGCTTTGCGGTGTGGCAGACCTTTGCAGCTCGGTTAAATCTACCGACCTGCACTTTAACGGACAGTCAAACATTTTAAACCACCCTGAATTATCGCTCGACGCCTTTGAGCTTATGGATTTTCTACACAGAGAAGAGCCTATTAAGGCACTGCTTACAACTCAGCGAAAACCCTTTACGGTTTCAATCGGCGAAGAAAACGCTTTTAAGGAGCTTCGCAATTCATCTACTATATTTTCTAAATACACAGTGGGTGACCGCGACGGCGGCTCAATAGGAATTATAGGTCCTACGAGAATTGACTATGCAAAGCTCATACCAAGTATTAAATATTTAGCAGGCGTTATAGGAAACCTGCTTTCAGAAACACTGGAGTGAAAAAAATATGGCAACTGAAGAAAAAGTATTAAACGAAGAACAAAAAGACACCTCAAAGGAAACAAAAAAATCTAAAAAGACAGACAAAAAGGCAGACGCCTTTGCCGCTGAAAAGGAAAAGCTCGAAAAGGAGCTTGCAGAAACAAAGGATTCTTATATGAGAATTCTCGCCGAGTATGACAACTACAGAAAACGCACCCTAAAAGAAAAGGAAGCTGCATACAACGATTCTAAGGCAAGCACGTTAGCACTCCTTCTCCCTGTTATTGATAATTTTGACAGGGCAGTAGATAACAAAACCGATGACATTGAATCTTACAGAAAAGGCATTGAAATGACCTACAATCAATTAAAGGATATTTTCTCTAAATTGGATGTAGCTTCATTCGGTGAGATCGGTGAAGAATTTAATCCGGAAGTACACAATGCAGTTATGACAGCTGAAAACCCAGATTTACCCGAAAACACAATATCTGCAGTATTTGAAAAGGGCTACAAAATGGGCGAGCGCGTGTTACGATTTGCAAGTGTTCAAATAACTCAATAAATAATATTCTAAAATAAAGAAATTTTTGGAGGTAATTTATTATGGCTAAAACAATTGGTATTGACTTAGGTACAACAAACTCTTGCGTAGCAGTAATTGAAGGCGGCGAGCCTGTTGTTATTGCTAACATTGAAGGCAACAGAACAACACCTTCTGTTGTTGGATTTTCAAAAACAGGTGAAAGACTTGTAGGTCAGGTTGCAAAGCGTCAGGCTGTTGCTAACCCGGACAGAACTGTTGCTTCTATTAAAAGACAAATGGGTACAGACTACAAGGTTACTATTGATGACAAAAAGTATACACCACAAGAAATTTCTGCTATGATTTTAAGCAAGCTTAAGGCAGATGCTGAAAGCTACCTTGGTGATAAGGTTACCGAGGCTGTTATTACTGTTCCCGCTTACTTCACAGACTCACAGCGTCAGGCTACAAAGGATGCCGGTAAAATTGCAGGTCTTGAGGTTAAAAGAATTATAAACGAGCCTACAGCTGCTGCTCTTGCTTACGGTATTGATAAGGAAAATGACCAAAAGGTTATGGTTTATGACCTTGGCGGCGGTACCTTCGACGTTTCAATTATTGAAATGGGTGAAGGCGTGCAGGAGGTTCTTGCTACTGCAGGTAACAACAACTTAGGCGGCGACGACTTTGACCAGAGAATTATTGATTGGCTTGCTGCTGAATTCAAAAAAGAAAACGGCATTGACTTAAAGGGTGACAAAATGGCAATGCAGAGACTTAAGGAAGCTGCAGAAAAAGCAAAGATTGAGCTTTCAGGCGTTACCTCCTCTGCTATTAACTTACCATTCATTACAATGACAGAAAACGGTCCTTTACACCTTGATACAACTCTTACAAGAGCAAAATTCAACGAGCTTACTGCAGACCTTGTTGAAGCAACAATGGGTCCTGTTCGCCAGGCAATTTCTGACTCAGGTCTTAAAACAAGTGAAATTGACAAGGTGCTTATGGTTGGTGGTTCTTCAAGAATCCCTGCTGTTCAGGACGCTGTTAAATCTTACACAGGCAAAGAGCCATTCAAGGGCATTAACCCTGACGAATGTGTTGCTATTGGCGCTGCTCTTCAGGCAGGTGTTTTAGGCGGCGACGTTAAGGGTCTTCTTCTCTTGGACGTTACTCCACTTTCACTCGGTATTGAAACCTTAGGCTCAGTTTGCACAAAGATTATTGAAAGAAACACAACAATCCCAACAAAGAAGAGCCAAATCTTCTCAACAGCAGCAGACAACCAGACATCTGTTGAAATTCACGTTTTACAAGGTGAAAGAGAATTCGCAAAGGATAACAAAACTCTTGGTATGTTCCACCTTGACGGTATTCTTCCTGCTCGTCGCGGTACACCGCAAATCGAGGTTACCTTTGATATTGACGCTAACGGTATTGTTCACGTTTCTGCAAAGGACCTTGGCACAGGCAAGGAGCAATCTATTTCTATTACCTCCTCTTCAAATATGAGCAAGGAGGATATTGAAAAGGCTGTTAAGGAAGCAGAGCAATTTGCTGAAGAGGATAAGCAGCGTAAAGAGGCTGTTGATATTCGCAACGGCGCAGACCAAATGGTATTCCAATGCGAAAAAATCCTTGAAGAAAACGGCGATAAATTAGACGACGCAGACAAATCTGCAATTTCTGCTCAAGTAGATGAATTAAAAGAAGCTCTTAAGGGTGAGGATATAAACCTCATTAAGTCTAAGCAAGAGGCTCTTCAGGCAAAGTTCTACGAGATTTCTGAAAAGCTTTATAAGGCTGCAGGTGGCGCACAAGGCTTTGACCCGTCTCAGGCACAGGGCTTTGATCCTAACGCTGCAAACGGCGGCACAGATGAAAACGGCTACTACGAAGCACCTTTCACAGACGTAAACGAATAATTCTAAAATCAATTCCGCAACAGAAGCTCAAAAAGGGCTTCTGTTGTAGGTATGTAGAAAGGCTTTACTATGGCAGATAAAAGAGATTATTACGAGGTCCTTGGGCTTTCTAAAGGTGCTTCAGCAGATGAAATTAAAAAATCCTACCGTCAGCTTGCCAAAAAGTATCACCCGGACTTAAACCCGGATAATAAAGAGGCAGAGGCTAAGTTCAAAGAGGTAAACGAAGCTTACGAAATTCTTTCAGATGCGGATAAAAAAGATAAATACGACCGCTTCGGCTTTGCAGGCGTAGACCCCTCCTACGGAGGCGGCGCAGGCGGCTTTGGCGGTGGCTTTGGCGGCTTCGGTGATATGGAATTTGACTTAGGTGACCTTTTCGGCTCCTTCTTTGGCGGCGGCTTCGGTGGCGGCTCCTCACGCTCAAATCCAAACGCCCCAAGACGCGGAAACGACATTCAGGTTACCATTTCCTTAAGCTTTGAAGAGGCTGCAAAGGGCTGTACTAAAAATATTGAATTCCCAAGAATAGAGACCTGTGACGAATGTGCAGGCAGCGGTGCTGCAAAGGGCAGCTCACCACAAACCTGCCCCGAGTGTAACGGCCGCGGTCAGATTACAACTCAACAGCGCACACCATTCGGCGTTATTTCTACGCAAAAGCAATGCCCCAAATGTGGCGGTAAAGGTACTTACAACCCTACCCCCTGCAGCAAGTGTAAGGGCGCAGGAAGAATCAGACGACCAATTAAAAAAGACGTCACAATTCCGGCAGGTATTGACGACGGCCAGATGTTTACCGTACGCGGCGAGGGTAACCGCGGCTTAAACGGCGGTCCGAGCGGTGATTTAAGAGTGGCTGTTTCATTAAAGCCACACCCATTCTTCCAAAGAGATGGCTACAACGTTTGGTGCGACGTGGACGTTTCCATTGTGCAGGCTGCATTAGGCGACGAATTAACCGTACCAACCCTTGACGGTCAGGTTAAATACAGCATTCCTGCAGGCACACAGCCGGGAGATATATTCAAGCTTAAGGGCAAGGGTATTCAGTTTATTAACAGCTCCCGTCGCGGTGACCAGCTTGTAAGAATTAACGTTGTAATTCCTAAAAATCTTAACGACAAGCAAAAAGACCTTCTTATTCAATTCAACAAGGAATCCGGCGGCAAGGACTTAAAGGCTGAAGAAAAGAAGGGTATTTTCGGCGGTAAAAAGAAAAAATGATTTTTTAAAATACAAAATGACTGTAAAAAACACAAGTTTTTTACAGTCATTTTTTTGAGGATAGAAAAAAGATGCAGAACCCCTTGCTATATCAGATTTTATGCGGTCTGCGCTTTTTTATGCTTCAATTTCCGGTGTCTTGAGAATACCTGTTCTCTTTAAAATATATTCATAAGACCAGTTGTTACCCTCTTTACGCCAGGAATCCGGACCCTGCCAACTCTCAAATTTATCTACTAAATGCACAGAGCCAAAGGAATTAAATCGATTGGTGTAAAGCTTAAGGTAAAGCGTGTGCTCACCGTTTTCTGCAACGGTTGTCGCCTTGTAAGGCGGATAAATAATTTTACCGAACAGTTCGGAATCAAGCGTAGCTGTTATAAGCGCACCGCGGTAGAAGGACGGGCAAACTGTAAGCTGATTATTTTTAACCGTAACAGGAATTTTGTAGGTGATATTACCGCCGTAGAATGGCAAGCCCTGATTTACAATATCGCCAAAGCAAAGCTTCCTTGGAAGCTCAGTAAGTTTTGCGTCTCTGCCAATTACGCTTACACCGAATTCACCTAAAAGATACACAGACTCTAAGTTTTGAGACTCGCCGAACGGAAGCGTTACAAGTAAAACGTTAGTGCCCTTCACTATTTCAGGAAGTTCAACCTTAAATATAGAAATATCTACGTAGTTGCCCAAAATTTTCTTTTCAACAAGCTCACCGTTAAAAATAATTTCTGCCTTGTCTGCATCCTCAAGTGCTAACATTGCACCCTTATAGTTAATTTCACTTTCAAACGTATATTTAAGAGTAACCCTTGCTACAGGTGGTTTCTCACCGTAAACCCAAGGCTGAACAACAGCACCGCCGCGCTCTCTTAAGCCGAGTCTTTCTCTTAAAATATTGTCGAGTCTTAAAATTTCTTCCTTAGCACTGAAATCGGCATCCTCTTCCAATTTGAACTCTGCCATATCAAGAAGCAACACGTTTTCCTCTGAAAGAGTGTAATCTACAAAATGAGGTACGTTTATTTTTTCCGGTGCACTTGCACTTGCCAGTGCTACAGCTTCATTCTTACCGTTTTCTAATTTATAAAGGAATGAATCGTAGCCGAAAATATATTCACTGATAATTGTTTTACCGTTAAGGTATTCAACTTTCGCAGGGTACTCGTTACCGTTTTGTGTGTCGTACACAGTAACCTTATACTCACCCTCAACGGTAATTCTTACGTCATCGCCCCTGTCAACGTCCTTGTTATGCGGCTCCCTTGAATGCGCTACAAAGAGCCATCTGCAATCGTTATCCTGACGAAGCTGATAAAGAAGGTTGTCTGTAAGTGTACCGTCTGCAAAACGAAGTGTTACAGTTCTGTTTTCATCTAACGCAGTAAGCACGGCTGCTCTTGAGTATTCGCAAATCTTGCTTTTCTCGTAAAGCTTCTTACCGCGGTTTGATTCTACTGCATCACAAAGCGTTGGTGCTGCGCCCAAGAAAATAAGTTTACCACCATTTTCACTAAACTCCTCAAGGCGGTCTAAGGTTGTGCTTCTTAAGGTTTCACAAGCAGGCACAACAATTGCATCGTATTCCATTTGACCTACCTTGAGCGGACTACCGCCCTTTTCGCAAAGAGTCGGGAAAAGTGATTCTGATATAAAGTTAAAATCTATACTGCCCTCAACAAGCCAATTTGTAAGCTCCCGGAATTTTTCATCACAGCTATCACGGAAAACCGCGGATTTATCATTAGGGCCCCAATGAAGCCAGAAGCTTTCAACGGGATGAATTACGCCCACCCTTACAATAGGCTTACCTCTTGTAAGAGCAGTATTAACTCTTGCAAAATGGTCCTCTACTGTGTAGTATTCCTTGTACCAAGGAGATTGATATGAAATAGAAGCAGGATAGTCGCGCTTTGCCTCACCCGACATAGCGTACCAGGAAAGATGCGGCACTCTTACGGTTACACCGAGTGCTGCCTGCCAGTCGCCCTGGTATTTATAAGTTCTGAAGTCGCAATTCCAGCCCGTAACACCGTAAAGCTCAGAAAGAACACCCTCGTAGCCGAATTGGTGTGCTGCAGACTGTGCTTGCTTTGCCGTTGTGAACTCTCTTAAGTTACAAAGCATATCTATACCGGGAAGACGGAAGCCTCTGTAAGAGCGCATTGCCTCACCTAAGGCAGCAGTCTGACTTTCAAGAGTAGGCTCTTCCATCATATGACCTGTAAGGGCAATATTATTTTCATTACACCAGCCGCCTACCGTATCTGCAAAGGCACGTGCGAAAAGCTCTGCAATAAAATCGTGATAGCGGTAACGGTGGAGTGACGGCTTACTACCCTTTAAATCCCAAAAAATTTCCGGAAGAGTGTCTAAAATATCTGCCCCGTAGGCATCCTTGTAAAGCTCTGTTACGCTGTCTGTCCATGGCATACAAACGTCTTCTGTATCAAACGAATTGTTAAAAACCTGTTTTCTTGTAAACTGCGGCTCATCTGTGAAAATAGCAGGAACAGTTCCGTCGAACTCGTCACCTACTGTTTCTTTATATTTTTCGTGGGTAACCTCTACAAATTTTTCAACTGCATCTACACTTAAGGTATCCAAGTAAGCCTGGTCGTTGTACCAGGAGCTTGAGCCGTGAATTTCTAAAAGAGCGTACCATTTAGTGCCCTTTACCTCATCGTTTTCATTTATTCTTTTGTAAGACTCAAGGTAGCCGTCCTTATCTAAAACAACGTCGTAGCAGGCAAGCAGCTTACCGTTACCCGTTCTGCCGCCCTCTGCTCTTGAGTCATTATTCTGAACAGCATTCCCTTCTTTTTCAGTTGTAAAAAGAAGGCATCTTGCACGGTATTTTTCATCTTTTGTAACAAGGCCGCCTGCTGCACCGGAAGGCCAACGGTCCTCATCATAAAGCCAGGCAAGCATTTTTTCTGATTTTGCCTTCTCCACACAGTGCTTTACAAGACCCATAAACTCTTCGCTTAAGTACTGATTTTTAAGACCTGTTCTTACGTGCATATGAAAGCCGCCAAGTCCCATCTCATTAAAAATCTCTATTTGACGAGAAAGCTCCTCCTTAGTAAGATAATCGTTCCAAGCCCAAAACGGCGTACCTCTGAATTCGCTTGTAGGATTTTTGAAAAGCTCCTTCGACAAGGATTTTTCGGAATTCTTTTTATACAACATTTTTGTCACCCACAATTTTTAAAATAAAATAGAGTGCGTTTAAAACGCACTCCGATTATATCATATCTTATACGCTTTTTCTACCGGTAAAGCACATAAAATTCCCCTCGCCTCACTTTTTAAGCCATATTTTTCGTTTACGTCCTCTAAAATTTTTGCGCTTACGTCTGCAGGAGCTAAAATTATAATGCTTTCTCTTTCTTCCTCTATTTCCATTTCGGTTATTGCCTTAAGCTTTTCGCTTTCTGCAAGTCTGCCCTTTATAACAGTACCACCCGTAGCACCCGCTTTTTTGGCAACCTCCATAACAGAGTCTGTGTAGCCTCTGTTAACGGTTATCATAACAAGATAATGCTTGTGTTCGTTTTTCATTACTGTGTCCTCCTGCATAGAAATCTCTTCAGGTAAATCGTGATTTAAAACCTCGGCAACTAATCTGTTAACGGCAAGCACGTTAAGCACAATTAACAAGCCCCCGTACTTTGTGTAGCTTGAAAAGCTATTGCCGAAATTCGCCATAAGCGAATTAATAGCCTTTTTAGACGCCATGCTTATTATAATATCCTTATCATTACTACCTAAACCGAAAATATCCATCATTTCAGTGGAAGCTGTGCCGTAGCCAACAATTTGCATATTCATTTTAATTTCTTGCTTTTCGAGTATTCCAATGAGCTTGTGACCCTTTTCAGCCTCTACTATTGAAAGCATCATCATTATTTTTTTGGCTTCCTCACCCATTGTCACTCACCTCGTTAAAATAAATAATATCATCCTTTATAGACTGAAGCTCCTCGTAAACGCGCTTCATTTTTATTTTGTGCTGCAGCTTATTGCCAAGACCCAACACCTGAATTGTAATAAGCGGTGCTAAGGCTATCATAGCAACTATACCAAAGGCATCCGTCATAACGTTACCGCCAAGCATTTCGCAGCTTCCTACGGCAAAGGGCAAAATAAAGGTTGTTGCCATAGGACCGCTTGCAACACCGCCTGAGTCAAATGCAATAGCCGTATAAATAGGCGGCACAAAAAATGAAATAATAAGAGAAACAGCGTAGCCTGCTATTAAAAACGGAAGAATTGGTATTCCCGTTAACACTCTAAGCATTGAAATAGCAACCGATGTACCTACACCTATTGAAAGCGCAAGTCCGATTGCTTTTTGCGAAATGGCACCATTGGTGATTTCAGAAACCTGCTTTTTAAGAGAATGCACTGCGGGCTCTGCAGAAACAACAAAGTAGCCTATAACCAAACCAATAGGCACCAATAGATATTTTAAGCTACCTTCTGCAATTTCTGCACCTATAAGCTTACCTGCAGGCATAAAGCCAACGTTTGCACCCGTAAGAAAAAGCACAAGTCCTATATAGGTGTAAATTAAACCGACAGAAATCCTTAAAACCTCGTGCTTTAAAAAACGGCGGGAAACGGCTTGAAAAATCACAAACATTGCAACAATCGGCAAAAAAGCTACCGCAACCTCTTCTGCATATTTGGGTACACAATTCACAAATTGCATAAAGGCATCCTTTGTAGTCTCAACCACAGGAATTATTGCTTCGGTTGTTTCAGACTTCGGCTTGAAGCAGATGCTAAGCACAAGCACCGAAAGAATAGGTCCGATGCTGCAAAGCGAAACGAAGCCGAAGCTGTTTTCTAAAGAACGCTTGCTTTTACTCATAGTCGACATACCCGCACCAAGCGCCATAATAAACGGCACGGTTATAGGACCCGTTGTAACTCCACCCGAATCGAAGGCTGTGGGAATAAAATCCTTTGGCATAAAAAATGAAAGTGTAATTACTAAAAAATAGAAAAATATAAGAAGCCTCGGCAGCTGAATACTTTTTCTTGCACGAAGCAGTGCTATGCTTAAAAACGCACCCACACCAAGCGCAACAAATATAATGAGCACCATATTAGGTATAGACGGCACTTGCTCTGCCAAAACCTGCAAATCGGGCTCAGAAACAGTTATCAACACGCCTAAAACGAAGCAGATAATAATCGGAATCCATATTCTACGCGCTTTTCCAAGCTTAATACCTATACTTTCACCCAAGGGCTCCATAGAAATACCCGAGCCTATTGTAAAAAAGCTCATACCGAAAACCAAAAGCAGTGTGCCAAACAAAAATAGCACTACAACTCCTGCATTTATCGGTGCTAAGCTTATACTTAAAACAAGAACTATTGCGGCTATGGGTAAAACGGAAAAAACCGATTCCCTTAATGATTTTGAAAGATGCTTCAAGGCTTTCCTCCTCTTTTTGTGTTAATTACAGAAACGCGCCTGCAATAAAAATTGCAGGTGCGTCATAGAGCAATAATTTTTAAAGGTAAAACGCTCTGTAAACCAGCTCGCCTAAAAGTGTTTTTCTTATACGTACTACTATTTCATCAAAGAACGTAAGCGGTTCCTGCTCCGGGTAGTCTATAAGCTTTGCTTCCATGTTGCCATCATCACAAACGAACGGCTGTGAAAGAAGAATACCGCCCTCGTTTTTAATCTGAAAACGAACGTATGAGCCTATGTATTTACTCTTTGCTCTTAAATCAAGAGAGCTGCCCGTTGCAATAACGTCGCCGTCAGAAATCCATTCTATAACGTCATAATTATTTGCAGTAACCGTAATAATATCCTTTTCCTCGTCTACGTCAATTCTTTCTACCTTTGCGTATTCACCTGTACCCTCAAAATCCTCACCGAGCTCTAACCTTGCAATTCGAGAGCAAGCAAAGAAGGTACCGTTTTCCATAGCAGTTCTGAGAGCTTCGTTTGAAAGCTCAGGCATAAGCATAATTTCTGCTGTAACGCCAATATTCTCCATAACGTGAGCGTCATCATCCGAGAAAGCCCACGGCACTACACCGCGCGGAACTGTGTAAGTAAGAATAGTATCCCATAGAATTCTGTCTGCTCTTGCTACTGTATCTCTTTCGTTAAAAACCTCTAATCCAACGCAGGAATCATATTTTAAAAGCGGTTCAATAAAGATTTTTAAATTATTTAAATCTCTTGCTCTGTCAAAATCGTGGTGTGCGGCATAAAAATCGCCCGGATGGTCTATAAAGGAAATACCGCCTGCCTCGTGTGTTGCTTTAATAGCAGACTCGTAATCTTCTTCACCGCCCCATTTACCCTGGTAAGCACCGCAGAAGAAGCCGTTAACGTGATTTTTTCTCATAACAACGCCGTTCATCTCAATGCCCATTTCAACGTCAAGCATAGGTCTGCCGTCACGTCCGACACCTGTTGTAAGCTCCTTATAGCGTTCTTCAGAAACAGGGGTCAAATCATATAAATATTGATTATAGCCGATAATAGGAAGCATCTCGGGCACCTTGTTCCAGCCTCTGTTTACAACGCCGTGGTCGGTTATAGCCAAAATATCGTAATCCTGTCTGTAGTATTCCTCTACAACGTCCTTAATATCCACTCCGCCGTCACTGTAAAGCGTGTGGGTGTGAAGCTGTGCCTTGTATTGGTTGTACGTATCCCAATCTACAGATTCATAAGGACTTGTTATAGTGTATGAAACTGTATTGGCAGCAAATGCAGATATTGAAAAAATATTTGCTATAGCAACCAATGAAATAATAACGGAAATTATTTTTTTAACAGTCATAAAAAGACCCCCTTTTAGTCTTTTATTATTATACTAAATTTTCGGTCACAATGCAATAATGGTTTTGACCAAATAGTTAATATTGTTTTCGTTAAATTGCGACATTTTCCAACGCTGTGCTGCTGTCTAAATGTAATGATTTTTTTGTTTTTCAACAAAATACAACCCAAAATGTTGTATTCATCACAAAAAATGCAGATTTTTTTAAAAAACTGTTTTCTCTTACATATAGTGACCTTTTTCGACAAGCGCACAGTGTATAATTAAATTACAAAATAAAGTTTTAAAGGAGCTGTTCACAAATGTTTCAAAAACAAAAATTACGTTTACAAATTGAATATCACTGGCTTTGCGTAAGGCTTCTTAAAAAGCAGCTGCACAACGCAAATACCTTCGGCAAAATTTCCTTACACAAAAGGAAGGCGGGAGCGCTTTCTCTACAATATGAAATACTCATAGGCTTGCGAAATGAGAAGGGTATTTTTATAAATTAAGTAAAAAAGAGACTGCAAAAACAAAGGTTTTTGCAGTCTCTTTCGCATTATTTGAATAATTCTTCTTTATAATTATTATCTCTTTTAAAAACGAAAACGTCGCCACCCTCTGTTCCGTTTACGGTAGAAAGCTCACCGTCACAGAAAACAAGTGCCGCACCGTCCTCTGCTGCAATACCGTCAAAAGCTATTGTTTTAATTGCGTGCTTAAAGTTGCTCCAGCTTTTGCCCTCGTAATGCGGACAGAAGCACCCTTTTAAAATTCCGAGACACTCTACAAATACAAATGAATGGTCCTCACCGCAATCATCCCAGCCCATTTCGAACCAGCACATAGCACCCGAGGAAAGACCTGAAAGCACTACACCCTTTTCGTATGCTTCTCTTAAATATACGTCTGCCTTAGTCTTTTTAAAGGTATTCATCAAAAACTCTAAATTTCCGCCGCCTGCATAAATAATATCGGCAGAAAGAATAGATTCTTTTATTTGCTCCTCTGTAAGCGTTTCATCTGTAAGCAGAAGCGCTTTTACCTTAACCGAGCGTTCCTTGAATGGCTTTAAAATAACCTCTGCATCTGACATATCGTCAAAGCCTGCAGTGGGTAAATACAAAACCGACGGGTTGATTTTAGCACAAACCTCGTAAATTTTTTCGATTATTGGCAAAACCTCACCGTTTTCAAAAACGCCGCCACCGAGAGCAACTATTTTTCCCATATAAAAACCTCTTTTTAATATTTTAGCCTTTTGTTGCAAATACTATTTGTGGTGATATTATGAATAAAAAGAAAAACTCAAAAATTGACAAATATCAGGTAGAATTAACTCCATCTGCCGTTTCTGTGGGTGACGCCCCAGACGATTCATTTCAATTAGTCAATAAATACGGCACCTATGAAATTCAACCGACGGCTGACACCGACAACAAATTTCCTACCATTGCACAAGGCTTTTCACGAGCAGAACAAGAGCGCGAGCAGCTTGACGAGCAGCACAAGAAAAAATAATATTTTAGTTTTTAAGACTGTGTAACGGTGCAGGAATTCTGCCGCCGCGCATTATAAAGTCGTAGCTGCTTTCGCTGTGAACGGGCATAACGGGAGCGGTACCTAAAAGTCCGCCCATTTCTATTTCATCGCCAACCTTTTTGTTTAAGGCAGGTATAATTCTTACTGCGGTTGTTTTATTGTTTACCATACCAATTGCCGCTTCGTCTGCAATAATTGCGGATATTGTTTCTGCAGAAACGTCACCCGGCACTGCAATCATATCAAGACCGACGGAGCATACGCAGGTCATAGCCTCAAGTTTATCTAAGGTAAGAACACCGTTTTTAACAGCCGCTATCATACCCTCATCCTCTGAAACGGGAATAAATGCACCTGAGAGACCGCCTACAGAGGAGGACGCCATAACACCGCCTTTTTTAACAGCGTCGTTAAGAAGCGCTAAGGCTGCCGTTGTACCGTGAGTACCGCAGGTTTCAAGCCCCATTTCCTCTAAAATTCTTGCAACGGAATCCCCTACTGCAGGTGTTGGTGCAAGGCTTAAATCTACAATACCGAACTCGGCATTAAGTCTTGCGGAAGCCTCTCTTGCAATAAGCTGACCCATTCTTGTAATTTTAAACGCTGTTTTCTTAACTGTTTCTGCAACCACGTCAAACGGTGCGCCCTTTACACTCTTTAAGGCGTTGTAAACAACACCGGGGCCTGAAACGCCTACGTTTATTGCACACTCCGGCTCACCTACACCGTGGAAAGCACCTGCCATAAACGGGTTATCCTCAACGGCATTGCAGAAAACAACAAGCTTTGCACAGCCGAGACCGTCGTTTTCCTTGGTCTTTTCTGCAGTAGACTTAATTACGTTACCCATAAGCTTCACCGCATCCATATTTATGCCTGCCTTTGTTGAGCCTACGTTTACGGAGGAGCATACAAAATCTGTTTCGGCAAGGGCAGAAGGAATTGAATTTATGAGCCTTCTGTCACCTATTGTAAAGCCTTTTTGCACAAGTGCAGAAAAACCGCCTATAAAGTTTACCCCACATTCCTTTGCGGCATTATCCATAGCCTTGGCAAAAACGGTGTAATCCTCAGTTTCACTTGACTCAGCCGCAATAGCCATAGGTGTAACGGAAATTCTTTTGTTTATAATGGGAATACCCATTTCCTTTTCAATTTCCTCACCTGTTTTAACAAGATTTTCTGCATATTTTGTGATTTTATCATACATCTTTGTTGCGGAAACCTTTGCGTCGGGATGACCGCAATTTCTTAAAGAAATACCCATAGTAATTGTACGGATATCAAGATGCTGATTATCTATCATATTTAACGTTTCAATAATTTCGTGTTGATTAAGCATTTTTTACACCTCATATTCTGTGCATAGCATCAAAAATATCTTCACGCTGAATACGTATGCTGACACCAAGTCTTTCGCCCTCTTTGTCAAGAATATCTACAAGCTCTGAAAAGCTTACGTTTGCTTCTTTAGTATCTACTAACATATTCATAGTAAACATATCTTTAAGAATTGTCTGGTTAATATCTAAAACATTTACATTTGCTTTTTCAAATGCAACGCAGACACCAGCCATAATTCCGACTCTGTCTTTACCGATAACTGTAACAATTGCGTTCATAGTTAACCCTCACTTTTATAAAATACAAAATGATTTTATCATATTTTTTTAGACTTTACAATATCATTTAACTTCCATAATAAAAATGATTGCAACTTATATTACATAAGTTACAATCAACTGTTTTATTTTCTGTTTTTATAAATGTCGCAATTTTCGTAATTATATGTATCACAAAAATTCTTGTACTTCTGGTCGGGCATTTTATTACATACTAATTTGCAATATGGTTCTATTGTAAGAAAACCGCCCTTGTCTTCAAAGTAAGGACATTTCGCCATAATTTACACCCCCTATTAAATTCTTTTCCATATTATCATTGAACCATCAAATTCCCAATTTAAATCTGGATATTTTTCTCTAACAGCCTTATAAATTACAGGCATTATTTTTTTATATTCTCCATTAAAGCGTACTATTGTAGTACAATCAAAATTCCAAGAATTTTGCCAATTTACTAACTTAAACCTGGTATCATTATTATCCAATATGTATCTATATCCCTCCAAATCTGATTCCCTATCATCCAAGCATAAAATTGAAAAAGTTATTCTATCGCTATTTGAATATAAATTTCCAGTACCATCCACAGGTATAATCATCATATCACCAATACGCCCATCAAGATAACCATTACTCGACAAGTTTAGAAAGTCATCAATAATATTGTTAACTTCCTGTATTAAACCCGACAATTCCTCTTCTGTTGGTCCTTTTTTCTTTAAAATAAGAACCAACACAACAATAACTGCTACAATCAAAATAAAATATCCCATATAAAATCCACCTTTTACGTTAATGTAACGTAATTTTAGCACAAAATAATGTTATTGTCAATACGTCAATATAACGTAAAAGGTGAAGCTATGAAAAAAATTGAATTTAACAATAACAAAAATATAATTTCTGAACAAATTAAATATTACAGAAAACAAAAGGGGTTATCCCAAGCAGACCTTGCTACCAGATTACAACTTTTAAATGTCAATATAGACCAACAAATGATAAGTAAAATAGAACAGAACAAAAGACAAGTAACCGACTACGAATTAGCGTGTTTATGCCATTGTCTTGCGATTACCCCAAATGAATTACTCACAGAATTTATGCAAACATATTTCAAATAAAAAAGGTGTGCTTCCGTTACGAAAGCACACCTTTTTTATTAAGCTATCCAGCCATAAATTGTATCAAAAATAGACAAGCCACCTAAAAGTCTTACAAGTGTATCCGGAATAATGCTTGCTAATTTCCAAAGGTCTGTGAAGCTGCTGCCCTCAGATTCCTCTGCGCCCTCGTACTCGAGCATAAACGGTTGAGTGTACACAATGCCACCCTCGCCGAAAACCTCAGCTCTTACGTATTTGCCTATTTCTGCGCTGTGAGCATCAAGGTCAATGCTGTTACCGGTTGCAATAGTTTTGCCGTTAGCAATCCAACGAATATTTTTTGCACCTGCCGTAACAAGTGTAATTGTATCATTATCCTCATCTACTGCAATTGCTGTAATTTTCGGTGCATCTACATCCTTTGGAGCCTCATATTTGCCATTTGGGTCTTCAGCCTGTATTGCTTTAAGCTGTTCACCGAGTGCAACTGCTGAAGGGTCCACGCTTTGCACTAAGAAATTCGCAATTTCCGTAATCTCCTCAGGGTTACCTAAATTTTTACTGCATGGGAAGAAAGCACCGCTTTCAAGGCTTTCTCTGAAATTATCTAAGGTAAGTGAAGGCATAAGCATTTCTGTATAGCCTGTGTAAACAGCCTCTACCGAGTGAGCATCACTTGTAGCAATAGCAAGAACGTTTCTGCCGGTAGGAGTAACCTTTTGAAGAAGAATATCCCAAAGCTTTCTGTCGTAGCGGGTTCTTGAGTCACCCTTACTGTTAATATCTATACCAATGCAGGAGTCATAAGTTACAAGAAGATTTGTGAATTTGTCAATGTAATATTTGTACATTGTATCGCTGTAATCGTAAGCGTCTGCCGTGTAATCCTCATCACGTGCGCCTGTGTATTCACCCGGGTGGTTAATTACTGAAACGCCGCCCATTTCGTGAACGGTTTTAATTGGTGTTTCGTAGTCACTCGTGCCGCCCAACAAGCCGTGGCCGTAATCCACAAACCAGCTGTTTACGTGAGCGTTGTTAAGTGAGCTTGGGTTATGTTCAATACCGTAAGGCACTCTCATCATATTATGAAGCGGAATTCCCTCAGGTGTTTTTTGTGAATAGTAATCACCGTTTTTGGTAATCTTAAGAGAATAGGAATTGCCGTTTGCAGCCTCACCGCCTGCTGATTCAAGCGGAACTATATCCCCTGCTCTGCCCTTGAATAAATCTATGAAGATTTCCATAGCCGGAATTACTGACTGTCGAGTCCAGCCGTAGTCCACAACGCCGTGGTCTGTAACAGCAACAATGTCAAAATCGTAAGCGTATTGTTGTTCTAACATATCCTTAAGGCTGTTTGTACCGTCACTTGCGGTTGTATGGCTGTGAAGGTCTGCCTTATATTGCTTGTAGGTAAGCCAGTTTACGTTTTCGTAAGGATTTATTATTGTGTAATCCTTACCGTCATCACCTGCAAAGGCAAGTGTTGAGTAGCTTACAATAAGCATACAAGCAACCATAAAAACAGCAACAAGCTTTTTTGCTTTTTTCATAAAAAACGCCCCTTTTTATTAAGATTAGCTCTTGTACTATCTATGATAATACCATAATAAAAAATTATATAGCATTTTTTTCCTAAAATCAACGATAATTTTGACCGAATTTTCCCGCCCTATTATGTGCAAATAATCAAAAAACACAGCCGCATAAATTACGCGGCTGTGTTTCTCTTTATATTATTTTTCAAATTCTGCTCTTATAGATATTCTTTCAAGTGCTTCTTCACGCGATATTTTTCCGTTGTTAAAGTCAATCATAGCCTTAACGTCTTCATCCTTAAGCTTGTAGAATTGCCAGAAGGCACCTGCAATAATAAGTCCTATGGTTGGTACCATTATAAAAATAAACCACAGGCCGTTAAGTGTAAATTCTGACTGCTGAACGTTCTGGTCTGCTAAATCCTGGAAGCTTTTTGCAGCAACCTCTTTCCAGTCAAAGTATTCAAGCAGGAACATACCGAGCGTTGCGGAAAGTGCGGCTGCCATTTTTGTAACAAAGGTCTGAATTGCAAACGTAATACCCTTTGCATCTATGCCCGTTTTAAAGCGTCCGTACTCGGCACAGTCCGGTGTAAACATGAATATCATAATACCCTGAATGCCTAAAGGAATAGCACGAAGAACAGTTAAAATCACAAATAAAATAACGTTGTGATATCCGCAAAGCCAGCTTATGGTGCCAAAAAGCACCGCCGCCCAGTTGCTTATAATAAAGATTTTTCGTTTTCCGTATTTTTCCACCATTTTTGGCACAAGAAGCGATGCCACAAGAATAGGCGCAACCGCTAAAGCGCCAACTAAAAGGCTGAAGCGCTCGTCGTGGAATAAGTAGTAGGAGGCAAGAAGGTTCATAGAAATCATTACGTTGAAGCCGCTCTGGAAAAAGTAGCCTGCGTAATAAATGAGTAAATACTTGTTTGAGAATAAGTATTTAAGCATTTTTCTTACGGTAAATTGCTCCTCATCAACGTTTGTGAAGCGTTCCTTACCGTTTTTGCATACGGGAATCATTGTAACAAACGCCATAACGCTTACAATTGCCGCTGCAACACCAAAGCTAAGACCTATGTCCTGACCTGTAATAAGTGTAGGTATAACCGTTGCAATAGCACTACCTGCACCGGACCAGATGCTCTTATAGGAAATAATTGAGGTTCTTTCGTCAAGATTGTCCGTCATAACGGTAACCATACCGTGAATAGGCACGTCGCAAAGGGTGTAAACGGTATCCCAAACAAGATAGAAAACAGCAAACCAAATGAGCTTTACCATTTCTGTACTGCCGTTTGGAATCATATATAAAAGTGCGGTTGAAAGCGGAATTATAGGCAAGGAAATTCTGAGCCACGGCAAAAACTTCTTTTTGCTTTTAAACTTAACCTTGTCGAAAACACAGCCGAAAATAGCATCATTTATTGCATCCCATATTTTTACTATGAGCATTACAGTACCGGTTTTAGCCGGGTTAATACCCTGAAATAAAAGGTACGTGGTAAGGAAAGAGGTTACCATTGTATAAATCATATTTTGACCGGACAGGTATATATAATAGCTCTTTCTTTCCTTATTTGTTGTTTTCCAACTCTCAGGTGTGTAGCTTAATTTTTTTAAAAGTGTCTTCACACAAAGCTCCCCTTTTTATTTTAGTCGGTTGTCTTTCTTGCAACAACCCAGGCATTCGGTAAATATCTGCCGGTTGGCATATCTGTTGAAGGTCTGTTTAAAATTTCGCCCTCGTAGGCTAAAACTGAGGAAGAGCCGCCGTCACACGCACCTGCGTTAACAGCACCGTACTCCTCTAAAACGTCGGCACAGTCGCCCATGGTAGCACCAAGTGAATAGCCCACCTGTCTGCCGTCTACAACAAAAAACATAACAACGCCGTTTGCTGCCTGACCTATAACTGAACGAGGCTGAAGTCCCCAACCCGAGGAGCCCTCTATTACCTTATCGCCATTTATAATGAGCGCAGGGTGATACTGGAACGCGTCACGCATATTGTGCTCCTCCCAGTCGGAAAACTCACCGACTACAAGGCGGTCATCCTTATCAAATCCGACTGTAATATACTTGGATGAATATTCACCCCAGTACTCGCCCTGAGAAATGCAGCGGGCTGTAACTACGCCACCGACGCTTGTTCCGCCCGGGTCGTAGAAGCCCGAGGCATTCATGCCGATTACAGCATCCTCTTTTTCAAGATAATTGCATATAAATTCACCGCGTGAATTTTTATAGTCGGTAGCAGAAATATAAACTCTTGAAGGGTCGTCTATTAAAACAAGTCTGCCTACAAAGTTAGAGGTTTTAACCTTTAAAACAACTATCCCCTGTTCAATATCGTTAATTAAAACTTCGTTTCCGTGTGAGTCAAGCTCACCAACAACAAGGTCCCTCTGGCCTAAAATATCCGGCTCTGCTTCCTCCTTGTTGATGTCTGTTTTGCCTATATCTGTAATATCAACCTGAGCATCCATAACATCGTTTATTAAGTATTCAGGGAAAAACGAGGTTGCAAGCCATTTATGCTGGTCGGTGGTCATTGCGGTTTCAATCCAGATGTTACGCCATTTTGTAATGAACGGCACATTGCCGAAAATAACAAGAGCGTACATTGAAAGTAAGAGTGAAAGCATAATGATTGCGGCAGTAAGGCATTTAATGAGCTTGTTTGCACGCTCTTCTTTCTTTCGCGCTTTTTCTTCCGCAAGTCTTTTACTTTTAATTTCCTCTGCTATAGGGGCATACTTTTTCTGCGCAGGAGTTTTTGCAGGAGTAGGAGTTGAACGACGTTTTTCCTCCTCTACCAAACGATTATACCTTTCCTGAGCGGGTGTTCTTGTTACAGCAGAGCTTCTTTGCGCAGTCTGAGTGTTTCCGGTATTACCGGGTGCACGTCTTTCTGAATTTACCACAGGCTGCTGTTGCCTTTGCTGTGGTGCAGGTCTGCTCGCAGATGGTGCTGTTCTTTGCGGATTCACGCCGTTTTGCCCTTGCAAAGCTGTGGTTCTTTGAGGCACATTTTGTCTGCCGAGCTCGCCGTCGGAGCGTGACTGAACGCTTCGCATTCTGTTTGCCTCGTAAGAGTTGCTTTTAAGCTGTTCGGCTTTTATTTCCTCTTCACCGTTTATGCCTACCACAAAAACACCACCTTTCAATAAATTCCGGAATTTAATTGTACCACAAATATTTGCAATTTGCTACAACAAAACAAAAATTTTATAGATTGTTAAATATTTTGTGAAATACTGTAATTAGTAACGCCTGAGCCACATAGGCTTTGTGCAATTGCACTAACGCAGCAGACGATTTTTTGTACATACTAACGCGTTTTTGAACATTGTAAAACAGTTGGGTAATGTGTTATAATTATTGTTGATATTATTTGATTACAGGAGATGAGAAAATGAATCTCAAAGCAAAAGCAACAGGGCTTATTTCTAATGTTAAGACACATTGGAAAACCCCTGCCAAAGGCAGATATATGCCATACAAAGAAATTGCCGCTTATGCCGGCGGTGGTATCGGTGCATATTTTCTTATAAATATGGGTTCCAACTTGTTAGTAAGCGCTACTAATATGATTGTTGGTGCGGCAATAGGTGTTTCGCCTACGCACATGTATTTGCTTTACATAATTTCTACGCTTATCAATGTTCCGCTTACTGCTGTCAGAGCAAATATGATTGACAATACTCGTAATAAAGCAGGTAAATATAGACCTTACCTTATTTCTATGGGTATTCCAACTGCTTTAATTTCTTTAGCATATGTCTGGTTCCCTTATGAATCGCTCTACGACTGGTTCCCAAATGAAGCATTTGGTTTTGAAGGCGGATACATCGTAAAGTGTATCACCGTACTCATATTTAACCTTTTACTTATATTCTTTTTCAACTTTTTCAATGATGCTTATACCAATCTTATTCATGTGCTTTCCCCAAATACACAAGAAAGAACCGATGTTTTAGCTGTTAAAAGTGTTGTTTACTCATTAGCACCTTCAATTGTTAATATTGTTCTTCCTATTGTTGCACAGATTTTCACCAATGATAATCTTTATGATATAAGGGTTTACCGAATTGCTTACCCTGTATTTACTCTTATAGGTATTGTTCTTACAATGGTAGTTTTCGGCTACACTAAAGAAAAGATTGTTCAGGCAAAAACAAGAATTGTTCAAGTAAAATTTAAAGATGCTTTTAAATCAGTTGCAAAGAATAAATATTTCTGGATAATTTCTCTTGCAGGTTGGCTTGGATTCCTTGAAGGTTCTTATGCTAATATACTCAGCTGGTCTTACAACTATGGTCACCTTTGCACAGGTTCACAATACAGTTTAATTACTACTCTTGTTGGCAATGCTTCTCTCTGGGGAATGCTTTTAGCACCTATTTTCATTCGTAAATTTGGTAAAAAACTTGTTTTAATAGGTGTTAATACAATGAATATTGTATGTATTCTTTCTATTGGTTTTAACACACGAAGCATTATATGGATTGCAATCTGCGTTTACTTTAACTATCTTTTTGGTGCATTCGAACAAATTACAACACCTGCTATTCAAGCTGATATAAGAGATTTCCATCAGTTCAAAACAGGTGAACGAGTAGATGGCGCTTTTGCTTCAGTAAAAACAATAGGCGACCTTGTTACTCTCGCAACATCATCTGTTCTTCCTTTTGTTTACGAAGAAGTTTATAACATTAAAGAAGGAAACGGTTACGCTACACCTTATGAAATACTTGACGTTAATAATACACCCGGTCTTCTTGATGAAGTTTTACGCACACTTATAATTATGGCGGCTGTAGGTGCATTTCTTAATATGGTACCATACCTCTTTTACGACCTTACAGAAAAGAAACAGTCTGCTATGGTTAAAATTCTTAAAATCCGTGCTATGTTTGAAGATTATGCAAACGGTGTAACGAACGACAGCAACATTGTTGAGGCAATTGAGATTATTAAAGAGGCAAAAGAAAAAGTAAATCTTGAACCGCTTAAATTAACAAAAGAAGATAAAAAACGCAACAAAAAAGCTTATAAAGAAGGCTTAAAGCACAATGACGAAATTTCTCTTGCAAAACAAGTTTGCGAAGAACTCGACAAATTCTCAACCCCTGCTTATAAATTAAAAGTAGCTGCTTACAAAGATGTTTATTCTAAAGGTCTTTTAGGTCTTTATGATATGGATATTAATGAAATACTCACAGAATTGAAAAACGCACGAGAACTTCCTAAAAACACTGAAGAAGAAAAAGAGTTGCGTAAATTTGCTATTGAAATTGCTCAAAACAAGCTTTCTGCACGTAAAGCTGTAACAAAGTACTTCCCGAATCCTCAAAATTTTGTTCAACCTGATTTTTCTATACTTGAAAAACTTTACGATGAAGAAGACGAATGTAATACAGTACTTAAAAAACTTTATGCCGAACAAGCAGAAGCAAAAAAATCAAAAGACACCCTTAAACTTCAAACTCTTTCAAACGAAATCAGCACATACAGAAACAAGAAAAAGCAAGTTCAAAGTGAACAAAAGAAAGAAATTGACAAACACGCTTACTTCAACCGTGCTGCAAAAGTTTATCTTGACGCTGAAAAGCTCGTTAAAGAAAACGAAAACTACAGCCATCTCGAAGAAATCTTTAAGATGTACGGCGAAGCAAAGCAAAGAGTTGAGTCTGAGGCTTAATTTCCAACAAAACAAAAACCTCGTGTTCAACGGGCAAGGTTGCTACGGACAGATAAAATTATCGGGAGACACTTTGTAATGAAGTGCTCCCGATTTTTTTATATAAAAAGTGACACTTTCGGCTTGAAAGTGTCATAGTGGGTTATATGCTTTGAAGGTAATTATGCCAAAGTGAAAATATTTTCTT
>JAZNET010000050.1:0-117177 GCA_045588735.1 Acutalibacteraceae bacterium
AGTCCTTCAGGTAATTTAATCTCTGTAAGTCCTTCGCAACCTAAAAATGCATATGTTCCTATTTCTTCTATTGTTGATGGTATTGTTACTTCTGTTAAATATATTGCTCCATGAAATGCATCTTCTGGAATTACTTTTACACCTTCTGGTATTGTTATGCTTTTTAAACTTTCACATTCCGCAAATAACTCTGAGCCCGTTTCAACTAATGTTGACGGATAATTTATTGTTTTAACATTTTCGCATCCTTTAAATACAGCGTAACCTAATTTTTCAAGTCCTTCAGGTAATTTAATCTCTGTAAGTCCCTCGCAACCTAAAAATGCGTAAGTATCAATGCAAACAACAGGTTTACCGTTGTAAGAACTTGGTACTTCAATTACCCCCGACGCACTTTCGGAACACTTGGTAACCATATACGAGTTACCATCTTCGGTTAACTCAAATGTCAAGTCACCCACACTTGCAGCATTTGCAGTAAATGTGATTGGTGTTGTAGAACATAATCCAATTACAAAAACAAATGCCAGAATAAAACTAATACACTTTTTCATAATTTTCCTCCTTTTATTTTATAAAAAAAAAAGTGCGCAGCCGAAGCTACGCACGAAAAACGTAGCCCGATATCTGCTGCGACACAGTTCACCCTGAACAGGAAATGAAATATCAAGGCATACATTTTTACACAAAAAGTATGCCTGTTCAGAGTAAAATTAAACTATGTCGCAAAAAAGAGTTTAACACAATTTTTTCCATTTTGCAATAGTTTTTTGTCCAGGGATTAGGAAACAGGAAAAAATAGTTGAAAGTGGCAAGTATACAAGTGTGCTAGTTGCTAGTATGGCTAGTTGGCTAGGGTGGCTAGTTGCTGGTTCAGTTGCAAGTGTGCAAGTAAAATTAAGAATTAAGTGTTAAGAATTAAGAATTGTGAGTCTGCGACGCAATTATAATATTATAAAAATAACTACATTCTCTCATCAGATTAAATTCTGAATGAAAGAATGTAGTTTTTTCTTATAAATATTTAATTATAATGCCAACGCAGTTCCGATAATTCCGAATTACGAATTACACATTCCGAATTAGAACAAGCCTACAATCTTACCGTCTTCGCTAACATCAATTTTTTCTGCTGAAGGTACCTTTGGAAGACCGGGCATTGTCATAATTTCGCCTGTGAGGACAACAATGAAGCCTGCACCTGCTGAAACCTTAACGTTTTTAACTGTTACTCTGAAGTTTTCCGGTGCGCCTAATTTTGTAGCATCATCAGAGAAGCTGTACTGTGTTTTAGCAACACAAACAGGAAGCTTGTCAAAACCGTTTTTATAAAGCGCAGCCAGCTGCTTTTGTGCATTTGGTGTAAAGTCAACGCCGTCACCGCCGTAAACCTTTTTAACAATTGCTTCTATTTTTTCTTCTATTTTAGCGTCAAGCTCGTAAGAGAATGAGAAATTGCTGTTATCTTCTTCTGCACAAAGTCTTACAACCTCTTTTGCCATTTCCTCGCCGCCTGCGCCGCCGTCTGCCCAAACAGTAGAAAGAACTGTGTTAACACCTAATTCCTTGCACTTTTTAATAATGAATTCAATTTCATTATCTGTATCTGTCGGGAAACGGTTAACAGCAACAACGCAAGGTAATTTGTAAACATCTTTAATATTTGAAACGTGACGAAGAAGGTTTGGAATACCCTTTTCGAGTGCTACTAAATCCTCGTTGCCTAATTCATCCTTTTTAAGACCGCCGTGCATTTTAAGAGCACGAACTGTTGCAACCACAACAACTGCAGAAGGCTTTAAGTTAGCAGCTCTGCACTTAATATCGAGGAACTTTTCAGCACCTAAATCTGCACCGAAGCCAGCTTCTGTAATTGCATAATCTGCAGCGCCCATTGCAAGCTTTGTAGCAAGCACTGTGTTACAGCCGTGTGCAATATTTGCAAACGGACCACCGTGAACGAATGCAGGTGTACCCTCAAGTGTTTGTACAAGGTTTGGCTTTAAAGCATCTAAGAGTAAAGCTGTCATAGCGCCATGAGCGTTCAAGTCACCGCAGGTAACAGGCTCGTCGTTATAATTGTAAGCCACAACAATTCTTGCAAGACGCTCCTTAAGGTCTGTAATAGATGTAGAAAGGCAGAAAACAGCCATAATTTCACTTGCAACCGTAATGTCAAAGCCATCCTCTCTTGGCACGCCGTTCATTCTGCCGCCAAGACCGTTAACAATGTTACGAAGCTGTCTGTCGTTCATATCTACACAGCGCTTCCAGGTAATTCTTTTAACGTCTATGTTAAGAGCATTGCCCTGCTGAATGTGGTTGTCGAGCATTGCTGCTAAAAGGTTATTTGCCGCACCAATTGCGTGGAAGTCACCTGTAAAATGAAGGTTAATATCCTCCATAGGAACAACCTGAGCATAACCGCCGCCTGCTGCACCACCCTTAATACCGAAAACAGGTCCTAAGGAAGGCTCGCGTAATGCAACGCAGGTTTTGTAGCCTAATCTGTTCATACCGTCTGCAAGACCAATAGTGGTAGTTGTTTTACCTTCACCTGCAGGGGTTGGAGTAATAGCTGTAACAAGAATAAGCTTGCCCTCTTTTTTGTTGTTCTTTAAATATGAAAGGTCAATTTTAGCCTTATACTTTCCGTATGGCTCTAAATATTCATCACTAATACCTATTTTTTCTGCAATTTCACCAATTGGCTTCATTTTACAGCTTTGTGCAATTTCAATATCTGAAAGATATGCCATTTTACTCTCACCTTTCTTAATTCAGTAATCCGTATTAAATAATACGGATTACCGAGTAATTAAATCTTATTTAAAATATTTAACCGCAGACTCAAACATTCTGATGTTGTAATCACCATCAACATTTTTGTAAAGACCGCTGCCAATTCTTTCTGAGTGACCCATTTTACCGAATACTCTGCCGTCAGGTGAAGTGATACCTTCAATTGCGAATGCAGAGTCGTTAGGGTTAAACTGAACGTCTGAGGTAGCATTGCCGCTTAAATCTACGTATTGAGTTGCGATTTGACCGTTTTCTGCAAGCTTTTTAATCAAATCATCACTTGCATAGAAACGACCCTCACCATGAGAAATAGGCACGTTAACAATATCACCAACGTTCATAAGTGAAAGCCAAGGTGACTTGTTAGATGCAATTCTTGTTCTGACAATCTTAGACTGGTGACGAGAAATTGTGTTGTAGGTAAGTGTAGGACAGCTTTCGTCAGTATCAATAATTTTACCGTAAGGCACAAGACCTAACTTAATAAGAGCCTGGAAGCCGTTACAAATACCGCACATAAGACCGTCTCTGTTATCTAAAAGGTCTGTAACTGCAACCTTAACAGCATCATTTCTGAAGAATGCGGTAATAAATTTACCTGAACCGTCAGGCTCGTCACCACCTGAGAAGCCACCGGGAACAAAAATCATCTGACTGTCGTTTACAGCCTTTGCAAATTTTTCAACGCTTCTTGAAATGCCGTCTGCTGTTAAGTTGTTAATAACAATAATCTCAGCTTTTGCGCCTGCATCCTCCATTGCCTTTGCACTGTCAAATTCACAGTTTGTGCCCGGGAAAACAGGGATAACAACCTTAGGAGCAGCTACCTTAATTGCTGCAGATTTATGCTCACTTACGCTGTACTCAAAGTTGCTAATTGCCTTCTTCTCGTGCTCAATGTTGCAGGAATAAACGCTTTCGAGCTTTTCCTCGTAAGCCTTTTCAAGCTCACAAATGCAAAGCTTTTCGTTGTTCAAAGAAATTTCGTAGCTTTCAGTTGTTTGACCTAATACCTTGCCCTCTGCAACATCTTCTGTAACCTCAAGAATGAAAGCACCGTATGAGTACTTGAATACGTCGTTTAAGGTAACGTCGTTTGCAAAAGCAAAGCCTAATTTATTACCTAAGCACATTTTTAGAACTGCTTCAGCAACACCGCCTAAGGTTGGTGTATAAGCTGCAAGCACCTTCTTTTCTCTTACTAATGCGCTAACTTTATTGAAGATAGAAATTAATGACTCTGTAACAGGAAGACCGTTTTCATCATAATCAGGTGTAAGCATTACAACCTTGCTTCCTGCTTTTTTGAATTCAGGAGAAAGAACGTTTTCAGTTTTATCTGTTGTAACTGCAAATGAAACGAGTGTTGGCGGAACGTCAATGTTTTCAAATGAACCGCTCATAGAGTCCTTACCGCCGATTGAGCCAATGCCCAACTCAAGCTGTGCCTTATAAGCACCTAAAAGTGCACTTAAAGGCTGTCCCCAACGCTTACCGTCCTTGTTTGGTCTTGGGAAATATTCCTGGAAGGTTAAGTAAACGTCTTTAAACGGAGCACCTGTAGCAATAAGCTTTGAAACAGATTCAATAACTGCAAGGTAAGCACCGTGGTATGGGCTCTTTTCTGTAATGAAAGGATTGTAGCCCCAAGACATAAACGAACAGTTATCTGTGTGCTTTTTCTCCATAGAGATTTTTTGCACCATTGCCTGAATAGGTGTTCTTTGGTATTTACCGCCGAATGGCATAAGAACTGTACCTGCACCGATTGTTGAGTCAAAGCGCTCAGAAAGACCTCGCTTTGAGCAAACGTTAAGGTCGGAGGCTAATGATTTCATATTGTCACAGAAGGAGCCGTTTACCTCTTTCTCGTAGCTCTTACCCTTTTCAACAATAATATCAATGTGCTTTTGTGCACCGTTAGAGTTAAGGAATTCACGGCTGATGTCTACAATTTTTGCACCGTTCCATTCCATAACAAGTCTTTTTTCTGCTTGAACCTCTGCAACAACTGTCGCCTCAAGGTTTTCGCTTTCTGCAAGCTCTAAGAATCTCTTAACATCCTTTGGCTCAACAACAACAGCCATTCTTTCCTGAGACTCACTAATAGCAAGCTCTGTACCGTCAAGACCGTCGTATTTTTTTGGAACTGCGTTAAGATTTATTTTAAGACCGTCTGCAAGCTCACCAATAGCAACTGATACACCGCCTGCACCGAAGTCGTTGCAGCGCTTAATCATACGGCAAGCTTCTTTATTACGGAAAAGTCTTTGAAGCTTTCTTTCTTCAGGTGCATTACCTTTTTGTACCTCTGCACCGCAGCTTTCAAGTGACTGTAAGGTATGAGATTTTGAAGAGCCTGTTGCACCGCCGCAGCCGTCTCTACCCGTTCTGCCGCCTAAGAGTATAACAACGTCTTGAGGAGCAGGACACTCTCTGCGAACGTCTTCTTGAGGTGCCGCTGCTATAACTGCACCAATTTCCATTCTCTTTGCAACGTAGCCTTCGTGGTAAATTTCATCTACAATACCGGTTGCAAGGCCAATCTGGTTACCGTAAGAGGAATAGCCTGAGGCTGCAGTTGTAACAATTTTTCTTTGCGGAAGCTTACCCTCCATTGTTTCGCTTACCTTTTTAAGCGGGTCACCTGCACCGGTAACACGCATAGCACCGTAAACGTAGGAACGACCTGAAAGAGGGTCACGAATTGCACCGCCAATACAGGTAGCAGCGCCACCGAATGGCTCAATTTCTGTTGGGTGGTTATGTGTTTCGTTCTTAAAGAGGAGTAACCACGGCTCTTTTTTGCCGTCTGCCTCTACCTCAATTTTAACGGTACAAGCATTGATTTCCTCTGATTCATCTAACTTGTCAAGCTTACCTTCTTTTTTAAGCACGCGAACAGCAAGAGTTGCGATATCCATAAGATTTATAGGCTTTGTTCTGCCTAACTCTTTTCTGTTATTTACGTAATCGTTATATGCCTCTTCAATGAGAGCATCCTCAAACTTAACGTTGTCGATTGTTGTTAAGAAGGTTGTGTGACGACAGTGGTCTGACCAATATGTATCTATCATTCTGATTTCAGTTAAGGTTGGGTCGCGGTCCTCCTTGCGGAAGTAATCACGACAGAACATAAGGTCGTCGTTATCCATTGCAAGACCGTACTCCTTAACAAAGGCTGCAAGCTCTTCTTCATTCATAGAAATAAAGCCTGTAAGTGTTTCAACCTTTTCCGGAATGCTGTAGTTTGCTTTTAAGGTTTCATATTTTTCAAGTGAAGCCTCTTGTGCCTCAACAGGGTTAATAAGATGCTTTTTAATTCTTAAAACATCATCCTCAGAAAGCTCGCCGTAAAGAGCGTAGACTTTAGCAGTTTTAACAAGCGGTCTTTCCTTTTGTGAAATAATTTGAATACACTGTGCTGCAGAGTCTGCACGCTGGTCAAACTGACCGGGTAAAAACTCTACTGCGAAAACAGCAGCGTTGCCAAAATTCAATTCGTCACTCACGTTATCAAGCTGTGGCTCTGAAAATACAGTTTTTACTGCATAATCGAACAAATCCTTTTCAATGTTTTCAACGTCGTAACGATTTACAATGCGAACATCTGTAAGTGATTTAATACCGAGAAGATGACGAATATCATATCTTAATGATTTAGCTTCAGCCTCAAGGCCTTGCTTCTTCTCAACGTAAACACGATAAACCATTTATTAGCCCTCCAAAACATCCAATGCTTTTTTACCAATATCTTTTCTGTAAAATGCATTTGAAAAATTCACTTTATTCACTCTTTCATAAGCTAATGAAAGCGCACCTTTTAAAGAATCTGCAACAGCGGTAACACCTAAAACTCTGCCGCCTGCTGTTAAAAGTGTTCCGTTTTCAAGCTTTGCGCCTGCAACGTACACGTTATTTTTAATATCCTCAGAAATTACAAGCTCCTTGCCGGTTTCGTATTTTTGCGGATAACCCTCGGAAGCCATTACAACACAAGCTGCGCTGTTTTTACTGAATTTAACCTCAGTATCCTTTAAGGTGCCGTTTGTTGTAGCTTTCATAATTGTAAACAAATCGCTTTCAAGCAACGGTAAAACAACTTGTATTTCAGGGTCTCCGAAGCGACAGTTATATTCAATAACCTTAGGACCGTTTTTGGTAATCATTAAGCCGAAATAAAGACAACCCTTGAAGGTTCTGCCCTCAGCCTTCATACCCTTAATTGTAGGAAGGAAAATTGTTTCCATACAAGTTTTTGCAACGTCCTCGGTATAATACGGATTGGGAGCTATTGTACCCATACCGCCTGTATTAAGGCCCTTATCACCGTCAAGCGCACGCTTATGGTCCATTGAAGAAATCATAGGAACAACAGTTTCACCGTCGGTGAATGAAAGCACTGAAACCTCAGGTCCCTCTAAAAACTCTTCAATAACTATATTGTTGCCGCTTGCACCGAAAACCTTATCCTCCATAATCTCTTTAACAGCATTCTTTGCCTCCTCTAAGGTGAAGGCAATAATTACACCCTTACCGAGAGCAAGTCCGTCTGCCTTTATAACAGTTGGAATTGGTGCTGTTTCAAGATATTTCAAGGCACCCTCTGCATCTGAGAAAACCTCGTACTGTGCAGTAGGAATATTATATTTTTTCATAAAGTTTTTAGAGAAAACCTTACTACCCTCAATAATAGCGGCATTTTTTGCAGGACCAAAGCAAGGAATGCCCTTTGCCTGAAGCTCATCTACAGCACCTAAAACAAGCGGGTCATCAGGTGCTACAACCGCATAATCTATTTTTTCGTTAACGGCAAATTCTACGATTTTTTCAATATCCTTTGCGCCGATATTTACACATTCGGCATCATCCTTCATACCACCATTGCCGGGAAGTGCAAATATTTTCTCTATTTCTTTATTTTCTTTAAGCTTTTTGATAATCGCATGCTCACGACCACCGCCGCCTACAACCATTACTTTCATAATTTCCTCCGAAAATGAATATTAGTGATGGAATAATCTCATTCCGGTAAAGCACATAGCCATATTGTACTTGTCAGCACATTCAATAACTAAGTCATCACGGATTGAGCCGCCCGGCTCTGCTATATATGAAACGCCGCTCTTTTTAGCACGTTCAATATTATCGCTGAATGGGAAGAATGCATCTGAACCAAGTGCAACACCTGTAATAGTGCTGAGGTATGCATCCATTTCTTCCTTTGTGAGGGGTGCAGGCTGTTCTGTAAAGTATTTTTGCCAGATGCCGTCTGCACAAACGTCTTCCTCGTTTTTGTTGATGTAACCGTCAATAACGTTATCTCTGTCTGCTCTGCCAAGCTCTGCTTTAAAAGGAAGAGCAAGCACCTTTTCGTGCTGACGAAGCTGCCAGGTATCTGCCTTAGTACCTGCAAGACGTGTACAGTGAATTCTTGACTGCTGACCTGCGCCAACACCAATAGCCTGTCCGTCTACCGCATAGCAAACTGAGTTAGATTGTGTGTATTTAAGAGTTATAAGAGCAATTATTAAATCACGCTTTGCGGACTCAGGTAACTCCTTGTTTTTGGTAACAATGTTATTTAAAAGCTCTGCATCAATTTTGAAATTGTTTCTGCCCTGCTCAAAGGTGATGCCGAAAACTTGTTTTGTTTCTTTTTCCTGCGGAACAAAGTCCGGGTCAATTTTAACAATGTTATAAGTACCCTTTCTTTTTGATTTGAGAATTTCGAGTGCCTCAGGCTCATAACCGGGAGCAATAACACCGTCTGAAACCTCTCTTTTAATAAGCTCTGCCGTTGTTTTGTCGCAAACGTCTGAAAGTGCAACCCAGTCACCGAATGAGCACATTCTGTCAGTACCTCTTGCTCTTGCATATGCACAAGCAAGCGGTGAAGCATCTACTTCAGGAATATCGTCTACAAAGCAAGCCTTTTTAAGCTTTTCTGAAAGCACTGTGCCAACCGCAGCAGACGTTGGGCTAACGTGCTTGAAGGAAGCTGCTGCAGGAAGACCTAAAATTTCTTTTAATTCCTTTACTAATTGCCAGCTGTTGAAAGCATCAAGAAAGTTAATGTAGCCGGGTCTGCCGTTAAGAATTTCAATAGGAAGCTCTGAGCCGTCCTCCATATAAATTTTTGAAGGCTTTTGATTTGGGTTACAGCCGTATTTAAGTTCAAATTCTTTCATTTTAAAATCTCCTTACTTGTTCTTGTTAACAATTCTTGAATCATATTTGCCTGTTTCTAAGTCAATGTATCTTACAAAAAGAGAAACCTTGTTGTCTTCGTTTAAATTGTTCCAGATTAAATCTGTTAACTCATCAATAGAAACATCCGGCAATGCGAGAGTTTTTGGCTCACCCTCAAAGCTTGGAAGCGGATTACCATCACACTTGTAGGTATGAATGAACTTTGCTTTGCCCGGAAGCGGATTTGAATAAGCGTAGGTATATCTCTGGCAGGATGAACCGTCACCGTCTGCAGATTTTAAAATAGACATTGCAAAATTCATATCGCCGTTTTCGTTATGTATAATACCGGAAATACGAGGTGTGAAGTTTGGAGCATCATCCTCAAACTCACGTGTGCGAAGTGATTGCTCAAAAGTCATTTGCTTGTCCATAAGCTCGTAAATTGTATCTGTTTGGTCACCGTTTGTAACAATGGTTTTATTACCAAGAACACGAACAGGTGCATAGATAATAAGGTGTGGGTCTGTCATTTTAGACTCGTCGAAAGCCTGTGTTCTTATGCCTTCACCATCTTCAATAAATACTCTGTTACGGCTGTTTTCGCTTCTACCCATAATAAAATATGCTGTAATTGCTTTTTTGCCGTCTGCACTTTTACCAATAATAATTCCTCTGCCGTGGTATGCTAAAGAATTAAGCTCATCAACAATAGTTTTAATTTCCATATTATCTATTCCCTTTCAGTATTTATTTTGAAATTATAGTTTTACCGTCTTTAACAGTAATTTTATTGTCACAAAAAAGTCTGACAGCCTGAGGCAGAATCTTCCACTCTGCCTGCTCCATAATTCTTTTTTGCAAGTCTTCAGGGGTATCGCCCTCGTTAACCTCTACGGCTTTTTGAAGAATTATGGGACCTGCGTCACACTCAGCTGTAACAAAATGCACCGTAGCACCCGATACCTTAACGCCTTTTTTCAAAGCCTCCTCGTGCACGTGAAGACCGTAAAAGCCTTTACCGCAGAAGGAAGGTATTAATGCAGGATGAACGTTTATCATTCTGTTAGGAAACGCATCACACACGTTTTCATCAAGAATTGTCATAAAGCCTGCATAAACTATTAAGTCTGCTTGCTCCTCAACAAGAAGCTCCTTCATTGCTTTGCTGTAGGAAGCTATATCTGAAAAATCTTTTCTTATAAGTGTTCTTGTTTTAATGTTACTTTCTTCCGCCCTGGTAAGTGCGTAAGCACCCTCCTTAGAAGAAATAACACAGGTGATTTTACCGTTACCAAGCTCACCGCGTTTTTCAGCGTCTATTAAGGCTTGAAGATTTGTGCCACCGCCTGAAACAAGAACAACAATATTTGTTTTACTCATAGCAACACCTATTAGTCAACAATAATAATTTTTTCGTCTGATTTAATAATTTCACCAATGACGTAAGCGTCCTCACCGTTCGCCTTAAGAATTTCAATAGCCTTGTTTGCATCCTCTTTTTTAACAACGACACTCATACCAACGCCCATATTGAAGGTGTTGAACATATCTCTTTCAGGAATATTGCCTGTTTCCTGAAGAAGAGTGAAAATAGGAAGAATTTTAACAGCGCTTTTGTTAACCTTTGCACCGAGACCATCAGGAATACTTCTTGGAATATTCTCGTAGAAGCCACCGCCTGTAATATGAGAAATGCCCTTTACCTTAACCGCATCTAAAAGAGCAATAATTGGCTTAACGTAAATTTTTGTTGGTGTAAGAAGTGTTTCACCGATAGATTTACCGCCAAGTCTTTCAAGAGGTGTTTTAATATCTGCATTTTCCACGTCGAAAACCTTTCTTACAAGTGAAAAACCGTTTGAGTGAACACCGCTTGAAGGAAGAGCAATAATAACATCACCCTCCTGCATCTCTTTATTATTGAGGATTTTTTCCTTATCTACAACGCCAACTGAGAAGCCTGCAAGGTCGTACTCATCTACAGGATAAAAGCCCGGCATTTCTGCAGTTTCACCACCAATGAGCGCAGAGCCTGACTGTACACAGCCCTCTGCAACGCCCTTAACGATATCTGCAATTCTTTCAGGAATATTTTTACCGCAAGCAATATAGTCAAGGAAGAATAACGGCTTTGCACCTGAACAAATAACGTCGTTAACACACATAGCAACACAGTCAATACCAACTGTATCGTGCTTGTCCATAATAAAAGCTAATTTAAGCTTTGTACCAACACCGTCTGTACCGCTGACAAGAACCGGCTTTTTAAGACCCTCGGGAAGCTCGAAAAGACCACCGAAGCCACCAACGTCTGAGCAAACGCCGTCTGTAATTGTTCTTGCAACGTATTTTTTCATGAGCTCTACCGCTTTGTAGCCTGCTGTAATATCAACACCGGCTGCTGCGTAACTTTCTGATTTTGAATTATTCATAATACCTTTCTCCTTCAAGTGTATTTTAATCTTCTTTACCACTCCAGCAGTAGGTACAAACCTTGTCTGCCGGAAGACCGATTGCTTTTATAATTCCGTCTAACGACTGGAATTCGAGTGAAGCAAAATGAAGCTTTTCACAAATTGCTTTTCTCATTTTTTGTCCACGCTCTGTTGAAGCGTCGCTGTATTCCTCAATATGCTTAAAACCCTCTTCACCCTCAAGCTCGTAAATGGTGCTTCTTGTAATAAGCTCCATTTCCGAATTTGCTCTTGAGAAATTAAGATATTTACAGCCGTACATAATAGGCGGACAAGCAGAACGCATATGAACCTCTTTTGCACCGTTCTCATAAAGGAACTCAACTGTTTCGCGAAGCTGTGTGCCTCTTACGATACTGTCATCCACAAAGAGAAGTTTTTTATCCTGAATAAGTGCATGAACGGGGATTTGCTTCATTTTTGCAACCATATTACGTTCTCTTTGGTTAGACGGCATAAAGCTTCTTGGCCAGGTTGGAGTATATTTAATGAACGGTCTTGCAAAAGGAATGCCGCTCTCGTTTGCATAGCCAATAGCGTGTGGCGTGCCCGAATCAGGAACGCCGCCGACGTAATCTATATCCTGTGCAACGCCGTTGGCTTTATCTGCCTCGGCAATAATTTTGCCGTTTTTATACCTCATAGCTTCAACGTTTACACCCTCGTAGCAAGAGGTTGAATAACCGTAATATGACCAAAGGAATGCACAGATTTTCATTTTTTCTCTCGGCTCTACAAGTACCTTTACAGATTTACTTGTTATTTCTACAATTTCACCCGGACCTAATTCTCGGTAATCTTCATAGCCGAGTTTTTTGAAGGCGAAGTCCTCAAAAGAAACGCAAAAACCATCATCACGTTTACCAAGAACAACAGGTATTCTGCCGAGCTTATCTCTTGCGGTAATTAATTTGCCGCTTTCGGTAAGAATGAGAATTGAAGCAGAGCCTTCAATTACATCCTGCGCAAATTTAATACCCTCAGCAAAGCTGCTTTTTTGATTTATCATAGCTGCAACTAATTCGCAGGAATTTATTTTTCCACCTGTCATTCCGCTAAAGTGACCGCCGCTAAATGATAAATATTGTTTAACAAGAGCTTCTATGTTATTTATAACTCCAACCATACAAATCGCATAGTTGCCTAAATTAGAGCAAATTAAAAGCGGCTGAGGGTCAGAGTCACTAATGCAGCCGATTGCCGCATTACCGCTCATATCATTCAAAATATTTTCAAACTTTGTTCTGAATGGTGAGTTTTCAATTTTATGAATTTTTCGCTGAAGTCCTATTTCCGTATTGACCGCCGCCATACCTGCACGCCTTGTGCCAAGGTGTGAATGGTAGTCTGTTCCGAAAAAGACATCAAGCACTGCATCATTCTCAGATACAACACCAAAAAAACCGCCCATACTTAAACCTCCGGATTAAAAGTTAAACTTTTCTTCAATTGCCTTATTTTTTTCTAAAACTACCGCTGTATCATTTTTTCTTTTCTGAACAAGCTTTTCACTGAGTTCATCATCTGAAACAGCTAAAATTTCAAGAGCTAAAAGAGCGGCGTTCACGCCACCGTCTATTGCAACAGTTGCTACAGGAATACCGGAAGGCATTTGCACCGTTGAAAGCAAAGCTTCCATACCGCCTAAATTAGCAGACTTAACCGGAATACCGATTACAGGAAGTGTAGTATTAGCAGCAATAGCACCTGCTAAGTGTGCTGCCATGCCTGCAATTGCAATAATTACACCAAAGCCATTTGCTTTAGCATTCTCGCTGAACGCCTTTGCCTCTACCGGTGTTCTGTGAGCTGAAAAAACGTGAACCTCAAACGGTACGTTAAAATCCTTTAAGGTATTAACTGCTTTTTCTGCAATTGGAAGGTCGCTGTCACTACCCATGATAATAGCAACTTTTTTCATAAACATTAAACATCCTTTCAAAAATAATTCCCGGGAAATTCACTTGCACATAAAAAACAAAAAGGCGCACTCGTTCAAAAAAACAAGTGTGCCCAGACGGTCGGCAATATGGCCTGAAAGTTCCGTGTGGTGCTCCACTCAGGAATGAAACTTCTTCCCCTTTCCGTCAGTAACAATCAGACATTAAATTTCCAGAAAAATCTATGTTTAAATTTTAACATTTTAATAATATAAAGTCAATAGAATCCACTACAAAACAGATAACGAAAAAAAGAATATTTCGCACTTAAATTTGTACACCTTGCCAAATTGACAAAAAGAAAAAGTACAGACACTCGCCTGCACTACTCTTCACTATCAACTACGTTAAGCTTTTCCATACAAAGCTTCTTGAAAAATTCAAAGTTTTCTTCACCTAAAATATCTTTATTATTCAAGAGCGACTGTTGGTATTCGTCAAACATTTTTTGCTTTTGTGACGAAGAAGCTTTTTTCTCCATTTCTGCTACCAAATCATTGAAGGTTTCATTCAAAAATCCTTTAATTATTGCATCTTTTCTGCTATTCAAATCCTCACGCTGCTCTGTTGGTGTTCTGCCGTCAAAACGCCAAAACGGCTCTATTCTCACAAGATTTTCCGTAGTCACAATTAAGTCTCTGAGCGACTTGAAAAACACCTGCGGATACTTAGTAGTGTTAACGTTTTGCGCTGCCGCAGAGCCTATTCTTATATTCCTTGCAACGTAAGAATACGTAAGCTTCACAAGCTTTTCCTGTGGAATAAGCTTTCTTGTTACAGGTGTTCCCGAAACAATTTTTTGAAGAGCGATTCTTTCATCTCTGTCGTATTCTCTCGGCTTAAAGGAATAGGTATTTTCTTCTGTTTTTTTATTTCTTTTAAACAACATTTTTTCCGTTTCCTTCAGGTAAAATTATTCTGAAAACAATTTTACCACATTGATGAATTTTGTCAATATTTATATAAAAATCAACTGTTTTTAAAGGCGGCGCAAATCATTGTTCTGCTTATTTCAAGTTCCTCTAAAAGCGCCAGCTCACAAGGTATTTCAAGAAACCTGTAATCGGGGTAAAAGGCTACTTTTTCCCCGTTCACAAGCACGTTCAATTTGTTCTCTGAAAGGTTTTCAAAATCTGCGACAACCCGAAAGGCATTTGGATTGACTCTTTCCTTTCTTACTAACTCCGGCTTAACACCAAACTCAAAAAAGCACTGATTTCTCCAATCCTCGCAAAGTGCAAAATTATCCGTTGCAATTGTAAGCTTTTTTATGTAAGGAATAATTCTCACAACCTCGTTTTTTAAGCTTAAATCAGTATCAAGCAACAGCACATCGGAGCCTAAAAACTCTTTGTTTTTTACGTATTTTTCAAAGCTTGAAAAGAGGGCTTTTTTAAGAAACGGAGCAGTATTAAAAGAAACCTCGTTTACAAATGCATCCTTTTCGAGCTGTTCGCAAGGAATTACTGAGCCTCTGTAACGGCTCAGCAGCGCTTTAAACTCTGCATCCTGCAAGGTAGCCCGGTTTACAGAAACCACAAAATGCGGCTTATTATTTATAATTATACCGGAGCGGGAAAATTCAAAGACCTGCTCCTTGTACTTTCTTTGTTTTCTTCGTCTTTTCACTTGCCCGGGAACAAGCTTTTCCTCGTTATTAAGCTTTAAAATAATCATAAAAACGCCCCTTTTTCAAAGTATATGAAAAAGGGACGAAATATATGTTAGCCTCTTATTTGAAGACCTGCCGGCTTTGAAAGATAATTCATTGGGTTTTTCCACGTACCGTTAATCATAAGACCGAAGTGCAAGTGAGCACCGAAGGAATAACCTGTATTACCTATTTCACCGATTTTTGTGCCTTGTGTTACGTAGTCGCCAACATTAACTGTAACCTTTGACATGTGCGCATAATAGGTTTTAACGCCCTCGCCGTGGTCAATAACAACGTAAAGACCGTAGCCACCGTTGTAGCCGCTATGATATGCAGTTGTAACCTTACCTGCCTTTACGGCAACAACAGTTGCACCGTAAGAGCTGCTTCCACGGCAAATATCAATACCGTTATGCTGTCTTGTAACACCGTTAAGCGTTCTCATTTTAAAGGAAGAAGAAACGTAGGTATTGTTATAAGGTACAGGCCAAACCATATTACCTGTAGTACCGCTACCATAGCTGCCGTTGTCACCGGAAAGCTTGTTCTCGTAATCAAGAATAGCCTGCTCACCGCGGTTAATTGCAGCTTCGTACTCCTTACTTGAAGCATTAAGCTTGTTAACGACACTCATAACCTTATCTAAGTCTGCCTGAATTTCAGCTTCAGCATCTAAAATAACCTTACGAGCATCTACCTGTTCCTTCTTTTTAGCTTCAAGGTCAACAACCTTAAGGTCTAATTCTTCAATTTTCTTATTTTTTTCTTGCTTGGTTGCTTCGATTTCTTCAACCTTTGCCTGAAGTCTTTCTATATTCTTTTCAAGTTCAGTTATAACCGAATTGTCGTGCTCGGAAATTCTTTCAAGAAGTTCAATTCTTTCAAGATAAGACTGATATTTAAAATCGTCAGAGGTAAGAAGATACTCTAAAGCAGAGTTCGAGCCGGACATATAAGAAGCACGAATTCTTTCGCCCAAAAGAGTGTACGTATCGGCAATATCCTGCTGAATTTCTATAACCTGCTCATCAAGCTTTTGCACCTGCTTATTGAGTGCATCGATTTCGTTTTTAATTCCGTTAATCTCATCCTCAACAACCTTGATATCTGCATCAATAAAAGCAATTTCCTGGTTGTAAAGGTCAATCTGTTCTTGAAGAACGTCAATTTTATCCTGATAGCCATCTATTTCGTCATCATAGGTTGAAGCCTCATCACGAAGAGCTTGAATTTTCTTTTTATTCTCTGCAATTTGTGCACGAATCTCTTCAATTTTTTTGTTGTACTCAGCTTTTTCTGACTCAGTAACAGCATAAGCTGATAATGAAATTGATGAAAATACAAGCACAAGAGCAATTACTAAAGCAATAACTCTGCTACTCTTAATTTTAATCTTTTTCAACGACATTGTTGTGCTCCTTTAAATACTTATTAAGTGAAATAAGGCTGCCCGAGGTACCGATAACAACACCTATAAAGCCGAATACAGCAAGGAAGAACCAAATGTAATCAAAGAACTCTACCGGTGCGCCTCCGAGTGTATCCATAATATCAGCAAACCAAATAAGCGCAATTGAATAAACAAGGTATTGCAGCGCTAAGGAAATTACAGCAGAAATAATACCTAAAAGCATACCTTCTACAAGGAATGGCCAGCGAATAAACGAGTTAGTTGCACCTACCGCCTTCATAATGCTTATTTCAAGTCTTCTGTTGTAAATAGTAATTCTGATTGTATTTGAAACGATAAACATAGAAACAAAGAAGAGAATTGCAATAATACCTAAGCTGATGTAAGAAACAGCGTTTCTTATTGACTCAACCTTGCTTGCAAGGTCACTGTTTTCACGGACCTTTAAAACGGAATCCATTTTTCTGATTTTGCTTACTGTAGAATCAAAAATAGAAAGGTCATCTACCGTAACCTTGTATGCATTTGGAAGAATTTCCGGTGAAAGACCGTCTAACAAGGCTGCGTTTTCACCGAATTGCTCCTTTTGATTTTCAAAAGCAACCTCACGAGGGACAAACTCTACGTTTCTTACGTTGCTCATTCCGGAAAGCTGCAAGCCCAACGATTCAGTTTCGTAGTCAGTCGCATTATCATCAACGTAAACCATAACAATGTTCTGACCCTCGATAATATCAAGAAGAGAATTTATGTTAAGAAAAATAAGTGAGCCTGTACCAACAATAATAAGACAAGCAATAAGCACAAGCACTGTTGCAACTGAGAGAAAACGATTCACCCAAATGTTTTTAAAGCCTTCTCTTGTTAAATAGCCTAATCTCATACCCTTCATTGAGCATCATCCTCCTCTCGAAATGCTGAGAATGATTCAGCAGGATGGAAATTTCTTGGCTCTGTAGGAATATCCACGTAAGGATTATCTTTTTCAGGCTCTTTTCTTTCGACGGTTTCAACACCATAGGTTTTCATAAGATAATCAAAGTCAACTGTTGTTTCGTCTGAGTAATAATTACCAACCTCATCCTCAGGTGTATCAAAGCGATATGGCTCAACATCAATGTGAGAAGCATCCGGATAGTCCGACTCCACCTCACCGTTTTTAATGGTAATAACTCTGTGGTTAAAGGTTTTAACGAGGTGATAGTCGTGAGTAACCATAATAACTGTTGTACCGTCTGAGTTAATGTGGTTAAGCAAGCTCACAATGTCATGAGACATTCTCGGGTCAATATTACCTGTAGGCTCGTCCGCAATAATCATACTTGCATTGTTTGCTAAAGCACGTGCAAGAGCAACACGCTGCTGCTCACCACCGGAAAGCTGATTAGGGAAAGAACGAGCTTTAGAGTTAAGACCAACAAGACCTAAAAGGTATGGTACTCTTTTACGGATTTCTGTTTCCTTAGAGCCGATAACACGCATAGCGTATGCAATATTATCGTAAACGTTCATAGACGGAATGAGACGGAAATCCTGGAAAACTATACCGAGCGTTCTTCTGAAATAGGGAATTTCTCTCTTTTTCAAGTTATTGAGTAAATAACCGTTTATTTCAACAGAGCCTGAGGTTGGAACCTCCTCACGCATCATCAATTTTAAAAACGTACTTTTACCTGCGCCGGATGCACCAACAACAAAAACAAACTCACCGTTATCAATTTTAATATTGAGGTCGGAAAGTGCCTTAGTTTGCGTATCCTCATACACCTTGGACACATTTTTGAATTCTATCAAGCTATAACACCTAATTTCATTTTAGTTTAAAATATTGCTGTGTTCGACAAAAAACACAATATAAAATGATTATAGCACATTTTATTACAAAATGTAACCCCTTGTAATGAAAATGTGCTATTTTTTATTTTTTGTTAACAATTAATTCTTTTGAAGAAATTTTTTGTAAAAAATGCAGATTAATACTTAACCGGATTTGCATCAAGATATTTCTTAACCATAAGAGCAACCTTGAAAACGATAGCATCATCAAATTCACGTAAATCAAGACCGGTAAGCTTTTTAATTTTCTCAAGTCTGTAAACAAGAGTGTTTCTGTGGACGAAGAGCTTTCTTGAGGTTTCGGAAACATTGAGGTTATTCTCAAAAAATCTTTGAATAGTGAACAAGGTTTCCTGGTCTAAGGTCTCAATGGAGCCGACCTTAAATATTTCCTTCAAGAACATTTCGCAAAGAGTTGTAGGAAGCTGATAAATAAGTCTTGCAATACCAAGATGCTCGTAGCTTACAATGTTTCTTTCAGTATCGAACACCTTACCAACCTCAAGTGCAACCTGAGCCTCTTTAAAAGAGCGCGCAAGGTCTCTTACGCCTGTAACCGTTGTACCTATACTGATGAGCGAATGGGTGTAGAACTCAGAGGTAAGAGCGTCAGAAATTGAACGAGCAAGCTTTTCTAAGTCTTTACTGTCAATATCACTCTTAACTTCCTTAACAAGAGCAATGTCTGTTTCGTTAATATTGATAACAAAATCTTTAGATTTATCCGGGAAGAGGTTTTGAATAACGTCGTAAACGAAAACGTCGTTTTTATCAAGAAGCCTTATAAGTATAACAACCCTTGATGCCTCGTTATTGAAGTGAAGCTCTCTTGCCTTAAGGTAAATATCACCCGGTAAAATATTGTCAAGAATAATGTTTTTAACAAAGTTGCTGCGGTCATACTTTTCATCGTAATACTGCTTGATGCTTGCGAGAGAAACACAAAGCATACCAAGGTAGCCTTTTGATAATTCATCAGTACCCTCAATAAAAGCAGCACACTCCGGATGAACGTGAGTGCCAAAGCTCTGGTATGTACAATTTTCTGTTGAAACAGGAGCGTTTGAAGAGAAAACTGAACTTAAATTTATATTTCTTACCTCGCCTATTTTACTAAGGTCGCTACAAGAGATAACTGCACCGGTTTCATCAATAACGCCGATTGTTTTATCAACAGCCTCTCTCATTTGATGAATTACACTTTGAAATAATCTATTGGACATTTAATATACCTCCAAAATATGATTTTGAACAAAATGACCATTTAACAATTATACATAATACACAACTTTCCGAAAAATTGCAAGTGTTTTTTAGATTTTTTCTTATCTTTTTTATGCAAAATGTTTATTTTCTGATAAAAAAAGACACAAATAACAAAAAAATGCACATACAATTCGGTTGATTTTTTATGGTAAATATTACCAATAGAAACTAAAAAAGCAAGCCAACCACACTAGATTTTGTGTTTTTGGGTTATTTTGCATAATTCTTTTTCAGAAAGAAGCCTTGCTTCGCCTTCTTTTAAATTTTCATCTAAAAAAAGCTCACCTATTTTAATTCTTTTTAGCTCTGTAACGGTTGAACCGAGTGACGAAAACATTCTTTTAACCTGGTGGTATTTGCCCTCTTTAATTACAACCTTGTAAGTAGGTACAGAGGCGGTTTCTACAATTTCCAAAACTGCAGACAAAAGCACGGTACCGTCGTTAAGGACAACTCCGTCTTTAAAGGCTTGTCTTGCCTTTTCAAAATCCACAGCCTTATCAAGCTGCGCAATATAAGTCTTTTCAACGTGGTGATTAGGTGCAAGAATATCGTGTGCAAAATCGCCGTCATCTGTAATAAGGCAAAAGCCTGTTGTATCCTTGTCCAGCCTGCCTGCAGGAAAAAGATTTTTACGCTTTAACTCCTCGGGAAGAATATCCACAACGGTCAAATCCCTGTTGTCATTCGTAGCACTGACAACTCCTTTAGGCTTATTCAGCATTATATAAATGTGCTTTCCTTTTCTCAGCGCCTTGCCGTCAACTACTATATCATCTGCTTCGCAGTCGAATTTTTGTGCAGCATCTGTTACAGTGAGGTTATTAACCTTAACAAGACCTTTTTTTATTAAAGCCTTAACCTCACTTCTTGTAGAAAGCCCTGAAGAAGCAATAATTTTATCTAATCTTTCCTTACTCATATTCACTCTTTTCTGAAGGTGTGCATAAAACCTGCTAACTCAGTAGAAGAAACGTCGCCACCTATTACCATCCCGTCATATATTAAGATATTTATTCTTACGCACGTATCATTTTCAGTGTAGCCGGGATAATTTTTTATTACGTAAGTCCATCTTTTAACACGCACACCTGCGTAATCTCTTAAGTCGCACCCTTGCTTTAACTGAATATTATTGTAATTGTTGTAAACCTCGTCAAACTCCTGAGGAATAATGATTTCTGCTACTTCTTCAGGCTCTGTGTCTACCTCCCAACCGAATTGAGAAACAAACGACATTCGCTCCTTGTGGTTTCCTGCTTTAAAATTGATTGTCTTTGTTTCAGCACCAACCGGCTGGGTGTTAAGTCTTTTAAGCTGCACTCTTGAAACCGTTGCAAGCACACCCGCAAAAACAACAAGCAACAAAACTATTGAAGCGTATTTTATATTCTTTGAAGTAACAGAAAAAACAAACATTGTATCCCCTCGCATTATTAATCTTTTGTAAAATATATGCGGGATACCCGTTCAAATTGACAGTTATATAAACATATTAAGATACAGATTCAAAATATTTTCACCAACAAAAAGTGATACTGCAATTCCAATTGCCAAAAAAGGTCCAAACGGAATTACGCCGCCCATTTTCTTTTTTGCAACAAGCTTTCTGATAATTGAAAACAAAACGCCTGCAAAAGCACCTAAAAATAGCGAAACAATTACAGCTTTCCAGCCTAAAACAAAGCCTGCTGCGGCCATAAGCTTTACGTCTCCGCCGCCCATCCAGGCTCCCTTTGAAATAACGCCGATTAAGAAAAACAAGCCTGAAACTGCAAATAAACCGATTACCTTTGAAATTATGAATTCCTTTGTAAATCTTCCGTTTATTGCTGCGTCAACAACAATAAAAACTCCACCGATAAAAATGGAAATCCACATTGAATCCGGAATAATCTGATGCTCAAAATCAATCCACGCGGTAACAATTAAGCAAGAGGCAACAATCATATAACCGAGTAACGCGAGATTAAGGCCCTTTATAGCATTACCGCCTGAAAGAAACAAATAAATAAGAACGTACATAACTCCGTTTAACGCCTCTACTATTGGGTATCTTGCAGAGATTTTCGCCTTACAGTAACGGCATTTACCGCCTAAAAAAATCCAGCTGAAAAGCGGAAATAAATCGTACCAGGCAAGGCTGTGCTTACAGGTGGTGCACATAGACTTACCAAGCTTAAAATCCATACCGATAGGCAAGCGGTAAATAAGCACGTTCAGAAAGCTGCCTATTACCGTACCAAACACAAAAATTATTGTTGCTATGTAAGCTGTTAAAAAGTTAATCATACTAAGGAAACCCTTTCTTTAACTTGATATTTTGATTATATGATTTTTTTTGTTTAAAGTCAATAAAAATTATTGATGTATTTTATTCAACTTTAACCTTTCTTCTGCTTGCTAAATTCGAAAAAATATGTTATATTTGGTTGTGTATTATATTGTATATTATTAAGGAGGACTTTTTCAATGAAAAAGACACACAAGAGAGTGCTCGCTTTCCTTCTTGCCTCTACCTTTGTTTTCTCAGCAATGACAGCAGGCATTTTTGCGATTGCAAGTTATCTCAACCCATACGCAAACGGTTCAACATCATCTTTTATGAGCGTTAACACCGTCAACGATTTTATTGACCTTGTTGGCTCTTCAGATTTCTTTGGTGAACCAGAAAAGAAAAACGCTCCGCAGGACGTTGCTCCGACAATCATCATACCGGGTATAAGCCAATCTATCTCATACCTTGCAGACGAAAACGGTGACCCTGCTGTAAATTCAAACGGCGAAGAGCTTTCAGGCGGTCTTCTTATTATTGATTCCTCTACTCTTCCGGGTATTCTCGTAAACAAGGTTGCAGGTCCGCTTGTAACTTCACTTATTGCTCAGGCAGACGTTGGTCTTTCTGATGCTGTTTACGACACAGTTACTGAGGTTTTTGCAATTCAATCCTCCGGTAAGGACGGTAAGGCAACACACAACCTTCAGACAATTACATACGAATACCCTGTTTCAGAAATGTCTGAGGACGACAGAGATTACTTTTACAGAATGATTCCTATGAAATCTGTTGTTGAAGAAATCGGTGGTGAGGATAATCTTTATTTCTTCACATTCCCACTTATCTCTGACCCGTTTATTTCTGCTGCAAAGCTTGACAAGTACATTCAGCTTGTTAAAGAGCAAACAGGTAAGGATAAGGTTAACATTGTTACCATTTCTCTCGGCGGTACCATTCTTACAGCTTACCTTGAATTAAAGAAAGACACCAACTATGAAGATATCAACAAAGTGCTCAACGTTGTTTCCTGTCTTGACGGTACAGACGTTATGGGTGACTTCTATTTAAGAAACTTCAACTTAGACGACCATTTCTTCTTCCAGGAATTCTTACCAATGGTAATGAAGGAAATGAATGGTTATGCAACCTTAGGTCACTTGATAAACGTCGCGCTGAAGATATTCCCGCGTTCAGTTATTGAAAGTATTCTTACAGCAGCTGTTGACGGTATTATTGATACTTTAATGATTAACTGTCCTCAATTCTGGGCTATGATTCCAAAAGACAGATACGACGACGTTATTGCTAAATATAGCTTTATTAAAGATGACCCTGAATACTCAAGACTTTACGCTACTGTTGATAAATTCCAACAAGCAAGACTTAACCTTCAGGATAACCTTCTTAAGTTAAACAGACAAGGCGCACTTGTTCACAACGTTTGTGGTTACAACCTTGATTACACCGAGCAGGACTACTGCTTCTTTGGTGCTATGAAATCATCACTTACAACTAACAGTGACGCTATTATAGATATTGACTCAACATCACTTGGTGCAACGTATGCTATTGCAGGCGAAGTTCTTTCAGAGGAATACATCGCAACAAGAGACCCTAAATACATTTCTCCTGAAGGCAGCATTGATGCTTCAACCTGTCTCTTCCCTGACAACGTATGGTTCTTCCAGGGACAACACCACGAGGTTGGTAGAAACGACGTTATTATTAAGCTTATTGCAAAGCTTGCTTCCGGTCAGATTAACTCTACAGCAGATATGGCTGACCAATTCCCTCAATTCAACGGTAACCGTAACACAAGAAATATTACTCGTTGGTACCTTGAAGAAGCTGAGTTAGTATTTGCTGAGTACGAAGCAGATCCAACTCTTTACAATGAGGCAGACGTTGAAGAGCTCAGAACAGTTTACAACGAAGCTCAAGAGCTTCTTGCTGATACAATTTGCGAGCCTACAGCAGCTACTGCTATGAAGGAAAGATTTGAATACGCTCTTTGCAGAGTCGGCAAACAAGACCCTGCAGGCGACACAAGCACAGATGAGGCTCTTGAAATCATTTGTAAGTTTGTAGACGAAACTGTTTACGGCGTATTTGGCTCAGGCGGATTCTCTGACCTTAATGATGACAATATAAATATTCAATCCCCTGTAGTTTTACCATAAAGTTATTTTATGAGCTATAATCGTTTCGGAGCAACAACTCCGAAACGATTTTTTTAGGAGTCAGTTATGAAAGTTTTTTTCACAACGTTTGGTTGCAAAGTAAATCAGTATGAAACTCAGGAAATGAGCGAGGCGCTTGTGGCAAACGGATATACTGTTACAACTGAATATGCTACGGCAGATATTATTATAGTTAACTCCTGCACAGTTACTGCTGAAGGAGTGCGCAAGGTAAGGCAAACTGTAAGAAAGCTGAAAAAAGCAAATAAAAATGCAATAATGGTTTTAACCGGCTGCGCTTCTCAGGCAGAGCCGCACATTATTGACGATTTGCCTGAAATTGATATTCTTATGGGCAACAGAAACAACACAGAGCTTGTTAGCGTGCTTCAGCAATATCTTGCCGCTCCCGCCTTTTTAAACGCTCACAAAAAGCATTTAAGAGACGACCCGTTCTGCGGTACAGGAATTACAAGGTTTGACTGTCACACAAGAGCGTTTTTGAAAATACAGGATGGGTGTGACAGATACTGCGCCTACTGCTTAATTCCCTTTGCACGCGGTTTTTCACGTTCAAAAGCATTAGAGGATATTGACAAAGAACTGAAAGCACTGAATGAAAACGGATACAAGGAAATAGTGTTTGTAGGCATTAACCTTTCCGATTACGGCAAAAACACAAATTATACTTTACCGGATGCTTTATTGCTTGCAGAAAAGTATGAAAACATTAAAAGAGTAAGGCTCGGCTCCTTAGAGCCCGACCACCTTACAAAGGAAATGGTTGAAAATTTAGCAAAGGTTAAAAAGCTTTGTCCTCAATTTCATATATCTCTGCAAAGCGGCAGTGATTCCGTTTTAAAGAAAATGAACAGACACTACACATCAAAGGAATACAAGGAATTGACCGTAAACCTGCGAAACGCTTTTCCTGACGCTACAATCACAACCGATATTTTAACCGGATTCCCTACAGAAACAGAAGAGGAATTTTTAGAAACTCTTGAATTCGCAAAAAAAATCAAGTTCGAAAAAGCACACATATTCCCCTACTCCTTAAGAGAAGGCACAAAGGCTGCAATGCTCCCTCAACTGCCAAAAGCAATAAAGGAAGAGCGTGCAAAAATTTTAACTGCTGCAACAAACGAAACCAGAAAAGATTTTTTAAAAAAACAAATCGGAAAAACAGTTAACGTGCTTTTTGAAACAGATAAAGATGATTTTTCTGAGGGCTACACAGAAAACTATACACCCGTAAGAATTTACGACTCACAAAAACGTGCAGGCGGAATTTTCGCGGTTACAATTACTGATTCTACTGATGATTATTGCATTGGAAAATAAAATCGACACATAACGAAAAAAGCTCCACCATTTATTTCTAAATGACGGAGCTTTTGTTTTATTGATTTTAAAATAAGCCTAACTGTTTTCTTCTCTGTATTGCTTGGGAGAAAGTCCGGTTGTTTTTTTGAATAATCTTGTAAAATAGTGCACGTCTACAACACCACAATACTGTGCAATTGTTTGAATTTGCAAAGACGTGGTTTTTAAAAGCTCTTGCGCTAACTCGATTCTTCTTTCATTGACGTAGGCTGTAACAGTTTTACCCGTTTCCTTTTTGAACACAGTAGAAAGATAGCTCGCATTAATATTTAAAGATGCTGCAAGCTCTGAAAGCGAGAGGTCGGAGGCTATATTAGATTCAATCATAACAATAACCTTTTGTACGGTTGGTGAGTAATTCTTAACCGAGTGCTTGTTTACAAGCTGGCAGTAGGTTTTAACCATTTCCATTATAAGCTTTTGAAGATCGTCTATGCTTGTACGTAATTCAATTTTTTTTGCAAATTCAGCGGAAACACTGTCAATATAAATTGGATGAACTCCACCACGCTCTACGGACTTTCTGAATAAAGTGTTAATAACTATACAATAATTCTTTATATCTCTTACCGGGTCTGAATTACGCTGTTCAAGTTGAAAATTACTGAATTTAGGAATTAAAAGCTTTGCTTTATGGTAATTACCTTGTGTAATTGCATATAAGAACTCATTTTCGTAGGAATACCTTGCTTCTATAAGCTTATAATTCCAGATATTCTCATTTTCATTTACCGGCTTATTTATTACAATGGAAATATTTTCCACATCTTCTTCAAGCTCGTATTCAGCAAAGCTGAAATTACTGCTGCCATTCCATAAAAATTCCGCAAAGGTTTCTACCAGTGCAATAATTTGCCCCTCGTCAGTAAAAACGGGCACGCCTGTGTAAAAGCTTTCAAAATTGCGCATTTTTGCTGCAGGTACACCGTTTTTTTCAGCTAATTCAAGAATTTCCTGGTTATTAAATTGCTTTGAGAGATACGGACCTATAATGAGAATATTCTCATAATCCTCACCAGGCAGCTGTAAATAAATGTATTTACACAGGTAACCGTCTACAAGCATATGAATTGTTTTTGGCAGAATTTCACCTAAAACGTCAATTAACGGCTTTTTGTAATGGTCGTCTATTTCCAAAAGAGACCTGAGACCTAAATCCAAGGTGCTTTCAGGATACCATTTGGCATTTGCAACCAAGGATTGTATGTGGCACTTTTTCAAAACACTTTGTAAAAAATGCAATTCCGAATCATAAAACATAATAAATACCCCCAAAATGTATCAAAATTAACAATTTAATTCTGATAACACTTAGATTATAGTACATTTTAATCAATTTTTCAACACAATTTGCAAACAAAAAATAAAAATTGTGCAATAACCCCTAAAAATTTTCATAACAACACAATTACAAAATAGTTATAATATTATTGTATTAAAGAAAAAAGAAGCGAAAGGAATGTTTTTTATGAGAAAAATAATTAACATTAATAATGGCTGGAGCTTTGCAAAACCGGATTCTGCACCGGAAAACGTAAACCTTCCACACTCATGGAATGCTGTTGACGGTCAGGACGGCGGTGCCGATTATTTTAGAGGTACCTGCAAGTACACCAAAACAATAAGCAAGGAAGATTTACCTGAATCAAATTTAATTTATCTTGAAATAAGAGGCGCTAACTCTTCCGCGGACGTTACGGTTAACGGTAAAAAGCTTGCACACCATGACGGCGGTTATTCTACCTGGCGTGTTAACATTACAAACGTCATTAAGGATGAAAATGTTATTGAAATTGACGTTGACAACTCCGAAAACGACCGTGTTTACCCACAAATGGCAGACTTCACCTTCTACGGCGGTCTTTACCGTGACGTAAATATTATTGGTGTAAACGAAAAGCACTTTGATTTAGATTATTACGGTGCACCCGGATTAAAGATTACACCAGAAATTGACGGCAGCAATGCAAAGGTTGAAATTGAAGTATTTTTAACTAACGTTTTAGTTCCTTCACTCAAATACGTGATTAAAGATGCTGAAGGTAACGTTGTTGCAGAAGCAACCTCAGAAGAAAGAAAGGTTACTTTAAATATTGAAAACGTTCACCTCTGGCACGGTAAAAAAGACCCATACCTCTACACCGCAGAGGTTGAGCTTTTAGAGGGCGATGCCGTTCTTGATAACGTAAGTGCTCGCTTTGGTTGCCGTACCTTTAAAATTGACCCTGAAAACGGATTTATTCTTAACGGTGAGGAATACCCTCTTCGCGGTGTTTCACGCCATCAGGACCGTTGGGGCTTTGGTAACGCGCTTCTCCCTGAGCATCACAGAGAGGATATAGATTTAATATTGGAGGTTGGTGCTACAACAATTCGTCTTGCACACTATCAGCACGACCAATACTTCTATGATTTATGTGATGAAAAGGGTCTTGTTATATGGGCAGAGATTCCTTACATTTCCCACCATATGCCGGGCGGCAGAGAAAACACAATTTCTCAAATGAAGGAATTAATTTCACAAAACTACAACCACGCATCTATTGTTGTTTGGGGTCTTTCAAACGAAATTACCATGGCAGGTGAAAACGACCCGGATTTAATTGAAAACCACAAAATTCTTAACGACCTTGCTCACGAAATGGATAAGACAAGACTCACAACAATCGCTTGCGTTTCAATGTGCAGCATGGACAGCCCTTACCTTCAAATTCCTGACGTAGTTTCTTACAACCACTACTTTGGCTGGTATGGTGGCGACACCACAATGAACGGTCCTTGGTTTGACAAGTTCCACGCTAAGCACCCTAACATTCCAATTGGTTGTAGTGAATATGGTTGCGAGGCTCTTAACTGGCACACCTCAAACCCAACTCAAGGCGACTACACAGAAGAGTACCAGGCTTATTACCATGAGGAATTGATTAAACAGCTCTTTACACGTAAATATATGTGGGCTACACACGTTTGGAATATGTTTGACTTTGGTGCGGATGCTCGTAACGAGGGCGGTGAAAACGGTCAGAATCACAAGGGTCTTATAACCTTTGACCGCAAGTATAAAAAGGATGCCTTCTATGCATATAAGGCATGGCTTTCAGATGAGCCTTTTGTACACGTTTGCGGTAAGCGCTACGTAGACAGAGTCGAGGACGTTACAAAGGTAACTGTTTACTCTAACCTTCCTGAGGTTGAGCTTTTTGCTAACGGTGAATCCTTAGGCAAGAAATCAAGTGCAGAGCACTTCTTCTACTTTGACGTACCTAATAACGGCGAAACAAAGCTTTTAGCTGTTGCAGGTGACTGCAAGGATGAAAGCGTTATTAAAAAGGTTGACACCTTCAACGAAGAATATCGCTTAAAGGAAAAGGGCGCAATTCTTAACTGGTTTGACGTTACAGCTCCTGAAGGCTACTTCTCAATAAACGACAAGCTTTCAGATATTTTTGAAAGCAAGCGCGGTAAGTTAGTTGTTGCACTCTTTGGATATAAATTGCTTAAGAAAATGAAAGCAAACAAAAAAGGCAATGACGGCGAAAAGAAGAGCGGCGGCTTTGACTTTAACTTTAAGGCAATGAAGGGCAGCATGATGCAAATGCTTGGCGGTTTCTCGATTCTTCGTATGTCTTCTATGATTGGTATGGCAAACATTACCGTTACAAAGGAAGAGCTCCTTAAGGTTAACGCTCAGCTTAACAAGGTAAAACGCCCAAAGAAATAAGGTAATCAATCAAATTTCAATATATCTCACTCACAGAAAAGGCAGACAACTTTATGTTGTCTGCCTTTTCATTTTTCTTATTATGTATTTTAACTAATCCTTTATTTTAAACATAAGCTTTAAAATACCTTTGAGTGCTTTAGGACTTTGCCAAACTACAACCTTCACAAAAATCACTCCTTAATACGTTTTACTACATATTATGATTTTTCAAAAATTGTGTTACAGCTGCCACTCCTTAATATTTTTAACCTCGTTATACATTGTTACGTAGCTGTTGTGTCGGCTTTCGTGAATCTTCCCGTTTTCAATTGCTTCAAGCACCTTGCAGCCCTTATCTACCGTATGAGTACAGGTGGAAAAGCGGCATTTACCAAGATACTCTGAAAACTCAGGAAAGCAATACGGTAAGTCATCCTTCATAATAAGCTCACCGCTTTCAATATCAAGAGAAGAAAACCCGGGTGTATCTGCAACGTAAAAATCATTTATTTTATGAAGCGTTACGTCTCTTGTGGTGTGCCTTCCCCTGCCTAACTTACTGCTTACCTCACCCGTTTCAATTGAAAAGCGTGAATCTATGCAATTTAAAAGTGAGGATTTACCCACACCGGTATTACCCGTGAAAACAGTAATACCGCCCTTGAGCATTTCTTTTACCTTTTCTACACCCTCACCCGTTTTACAGCAAACCGAGCAAACGTTTATGCCTGCAATTTTATAAATTTCTTCCAGCTCAGTGGTTTCACCTAAATCGCTTTTAGAAAACACCACGCATGGTTTAATGCCCTTATTAACCGCAATTGCAGTTAATCTGTCAATAACAGTAAGGCTAGGCACAGGCTCCTTAACAGACGACACAATAACCAAAGTGTCTACATTTGCAACCGGTGGACGCACAAGAAAGTTTTTTCTTTCTTTAATTTCATCTATTGTGTTCTCGCCATTTTCGCGAATAGTAATTGATACACTATCACCTGCTAAAGGCGCTATTTTTTTCTTTCTGAAGGCACCGCGAGCCTTACACTCATAAATATCGCCTTCAGCCTCAATATAATAGAAACCGCCTATGCCCTTTATAATAATTCCGTTTAAAACCTTTTCAGACATCAATATACGCCTTCCGAATTATTTGTAGTAGAATCATCTCCCAAACCCTTGGAAACTGTTAAAACTATTGTTGTGCCAGAATCTAAGTGCGGAGACCCTTCAAACGTTGGGGTTTGACCAATAACTGTTCCTGCAGGCTGTGAGCTTGCTTCACGGTTAATTTGAATAGTTCTGTAGCCCAAAGTATTAAGTGCATTTATAGCATCTATTTCCATCATACCAACAACGTTTTTATAGAAGGAAACTGCGTAGGTATTTGCATTGGTAATTTTAACGTTATCCTTTGTAAAGTCACCAATTGCTTCATAATAAAGACAATTGTCAATGTAAACTTTAATTTCTGAATTTGCGGTATTTCCTTTAACGCTGATTGCATAGGTTGAGTAAGAGTCGGTATCTATAAGCTGGTTAAAGGTTTCGGCACCGTCAACTGTTGCTCTTACAGACAGTACACCTACACCAACAGGAAGCTGAATACTTACTTCACTTGAAACGTAGCCAGAGCTTACTGTAATTATAACCGGGTCTCCTTTTCTTACGGGAGAGCCCTCTGCAGGAGATTGACTTACAACATAATTAGAAGCAATGCTGCTGTCAACAGTTTCGATTTTTGAAACTGTAAGCTCATTTTTTGCTATAAGAAGCTTAGCTTCCTCTAAGGACATACCCTCAAGATTCGGCATTTTAAACTGCGTTGCAGCACTTGTGTCTACCGCGTAATAAACGGTTATTGTTGAGCCCTCTAAAACGCTTGTATTTGCCGCGGGGTTTGTTTTAATAACGTTACCAACCTGCACAGCACTATTCTCTAACGCCTGTAAAGTAACAATAAAACCCATTGACTCCAAGGTATCCCTTGCGGCCTTGTAGTTTTTATTTGTGAAATCAGGAATTATTTTTCCCTCACCTGATTTTGCAACGTAAAGCTTAACAATACCACCCTTAGGTACAGTATCACCCGCTTTTGGGTCCTGGTCAGTAACAATGCCCTCTTCAAAGCTAGAGGATGCAACGTATACAACCTCGAAGATATATTTATCCTCATAAGCAGAATTATTTGCAATATCCTCAAGATAATTTGCTCCGAAGAAGTTTTCCACCTCTACTCTTTTGCCGTTTATTGAAATAGTACCGTTTTTAATGAAAACACCTAAAACAATAGCCAATACTAAAAGGAATACAAAAGCAACACCAAAAATAATGGTAAAATGCTTTTTAGCCTCGCCCTTTGTGACGTCTTCCTTAACCTGGACTGCTGTGACGTTTTTTGGAGTTTTTTCTTCTAAATAATGACTGTAATCATTTTCCGTCTCATAATTTGAAGCTTTAATCGGCTTGTATTCACCTGTAGGGTTTCTGTCAAGCGCAGCATCTGAAGAAACCGTTTTTTCTTGAATTTTGCCAATATGTCTTGTTTGCTCAGTCTCAACGTAATGGAACTGATAATCGAACTTAATGTTAGGATTCATTTTAAGCTCTTCCATATCAAGAAGCATTTCTGAAACAGACTGATAGCGATCACGTGTATTCTTTTGCATAGCCTTTAAGGCAATTTGCTCAAAGCCGATAGGAATATCGGGATTTATGCTTCTTAACGGCTCTGCTTCATTCTGTATTTGCATAAGAGCAATGGAAAGCGGATCTTCTCCATCAAAAGGTAATTTACCCGTAAGCATTTCATAAAGAACAATACCTATTGAATAAATATCTGCCTTTTCGTCAGTAAGGTGCCCTCTTGCTTGCTCAGGGCTGATGTAGTGTACAGAGCCCATTGCCTTTTCTGAAATTGTTCTTGTTTCACCACGGCTGAATCTTGCAATACCAAAGTCAGTAACCTTAATAAGACCATTATCTAAGAGCATTATGTTCTGCGGCTTAATATCTCTGTGAACAATTCCCTTGTCGTGAGCGTGCTGTAAAGCTCTTAAAATCTGAATTACGAAAAACAGTGCTTCATTCCAGTTAACAACTCCACATTGCTCAATATATTCCTTGAGGGTTATACCCTCTACGTACTCCATTACAATGTACTGAAGTCTGTCACCAAAGCTGACGTCGTAAACCTTAACTATATTAGGATGCGAAAGAATTGCAATTGCCTTTGATTCATTTTTAAAACGGCGTCTGAATTCTTCCTTTGCCAAGTACTCATCCTTTAAGACCTTTATAGCAACTGCTCTGTCATCAATACTGTCGTAAGCCTTGTAAACAACTGCCATACCGCCTACGCCGATTATATCTTGAATTTCATAACGACCGTCTAATCGTTTACCTACGTAATTTTCCATAAGCTTAGTCCTCAACAATAACTACTGTTATGTTATCCTTTCCTCCGGCATTGTTTGCCATATCCAAAAGAATTTTGGCAGGCTCTTCAGAAGCTGAATTCTTAAGCACGTCAAGCATTACTTCATCAGTAACGTACTCGTAAAGACCGTCTGAACAAATTAAAATTTGTTCTCCTTGGTTAATCGGAATAATATCTACGTCAACATCAACCTCGGCAGCAACACCCACCGCTCTTGTAATGACGTTTCTTTCGGGGTGAATTCTTGCTTGCTCAGGAGTAATTCTGCCTGAGTCTACTAAGTACTGAACAACTGAATGGTCATGTGTTATTTGTTTAATTTCGTCTGTAATAATGTAAGCTCTGCTGTCGCCAACGTGAGCAACTGCAGCAAAACCGTTTAAAACAACTACAGCAACTACCGTTGTACCCATACCCGAATACTCATAATGTTCTTCCGATTTTTCAAAAACCTTAATGTTGGCAGCGGTAATTGCAGAAACGAGTAAATTTTTTACTGACTTCATACTCATTCCCTTGCGGTAACCCTTCTTAATATGAGAAGAAACCTCATTAACACAAATTTCACTTGCGATTTGACCACCTGTTACGCCACCCATACCATCACAAACAACTGCCCAGGCACCACTCTCGTGAAACGTACCTGTTAAAAATGCATCCTGATTCATTTCACGGACACGACCTGTATCTGTAAAAGCTTGAATTTTCACAGTGCTCACCTCTTTTCTAAAATTTTTTCACGCCTTAGCTGACCGCAAGAAGCGTTAATATCGCTACCTAACGTTCTTCTTATAGTAACAGCAAGACCGTTTTTTTCTAATATACTTTTAAACTCATTTATATTGCTGTCGTCGCTTCTTTCGTGCCCCTTTTCAGGCACCTCGTTTGCAGGAATTAAATTAACGTGACACAAAAAACCCTTAAGCCTTTTAGAAAGCTCCTTTGCGCACTCGGGCGTATCGTTAACACCCTTAATCATTGCATACTCAAACGAAATTCTGCGAGAGGTTTTTTCGGCATAAATTTTACAAGCCTTCAAAAGCTCGTCAACGTCCCATTTATTATTAACGGGCATAATTTTTGACCTTATTTCGTTATTAGGTGCATGAAGAGAAACAGACAACGTCAACTGTAAATCAAGGTCTAATAAATCGTAAATTCGCGGCACAATACCACTTGTTGAAAGCGATATGTGGCGCATACCGATATTAAGACCGTTTTCGTCGGAAACAAGCTTTAAAAACTTGACTACGTTGTCGTAATTGTCAAGCGGCTCACCCATACCCATTAAAACAATTCTTGAAATTCGCACCTGCAAATCTCTTTGTGCCGCATAGATTTGGCCTAAAATTTCTGACGGGGCTAATTGCCTTTTAAAGCCACCAATACCGGAGGCGCAAAATGAGCAACCCATTTTGCAGCCGACCTGTGTTGAAACGCAAATTGTAAGACCGTATTTGTAGTCCATTACAACACACTCTAGATACTCTTCATCCGGTAATTTAAAAAGATATTTTACTGTATTATCATACCTTGAAACCAGTTTTTTTTCAATAGAACAACTAAAAATTACAAAATTGTCATTTAATTTTTCTTGCAATTCCTTACCGATATTTGTCATTTCAAAAAAGGACGTTGCGCCTTTTTTGTGAATCCAGTCATATATTTGTGTTGCTCTGAATTGCGGAAGCCCCAAAGCCTTTATTTGTTTCTTTAATTCATCTAAAGAAAGAGATGCTATATCTTGTTTTTCCATAAAACCTCTTATTTTTTAATAAATTTTGCAATAAAAAATCCATCACATTTATTTATATGCGGTGTTAAAGTGAGGTAATCACCCTCATCTATACAACGCTCAATATTCGGTGCGACCTTTACGCTTTTAAAATTATTATTTTCCGTTAAAAACCAATCGCAAACCTTTCGGTTTTCATTTGGATTTATGGAGCAGGTAGAATAAATTAACGTACCGCCTTTTTTTACGTATTGTGATGCTGTAAGTAAAATCTGCTTTTGAATTGGAATAAGCTCCTTTGTATCATCAAGCGATTTATACTTAATTTCAGGCTTTTTGCCTATAATCCCCATACCCGAACAAGGTACGTCACATAAAACGCAATCGGCATTTTCAAAAGCCTTGTTAAAAACGAGTGCATCATTTACGGTTGGCTTAATATTCGTAATGCCTAACCTTTTGGCACCATCTTTAATAAGCTCGACTCTATGGGGGTGAATATCACACGAAATAAGCTCCCCCTTATTGTGCATATATTGTGCTGCGGTAAAGCTTTTGCCACCGGGAGCGCTGCATACGTCTATAAATTTATAATCTTCTTTTAAATTCAGCTCTGAAACACAAAGCTGCGAGGAAATATCTTCAACGTGGAAAAGCCCTTTTTTATATGCCTGAAGCTCGTAAACTGCTCCCCTTGTCTCAATAACCAAGGCGTTTTCAAAAGTAGCTTTTGTTGCTCGCACGTCCTCTTTTTTTAACTCCTCAATTAAAGCCTCTTCGCTGATTTTTAACGTATTAACACGAATAGTAATTTCTTTAGGCATAAGTGCGGCTTTTAAAATTTCTTCCGCGTTATCTTCGTTGTAATGATACTTTAAAAATTTTACCAGTTCAAGGGGTGCCGAATATAAAACAGAAAGTCTTTCTTCGCCGCAAAGAGAATCAAAAATTGTATTTTCCGACGTTGCAATTTTTCTTAAAACTGCGTTTATCATTCCTGAAGCAAATTCACATTTATTCTTTTTTGCAAGCGAAACACTTTCATTTACTGCAGCCGAGGAAGGAATTTTGTCCATAAACAAAATCTGATATGTACCTAAGCGTAAAATAACAAGCACCTCAGGCTTTAATTTTTTAATTGACTGCTTTAAAAATTGAGAAACGGCGTAATCAAGCGTAATTTTTCTTTCTGTTACGCCGTAAACCAAGCGTGAAATAAAAGCACAATCAGTGCTGTCAAGGGAATACGCCTTAACAGCACTGTCTATTGCAATATTAGAATATGCTTTGTCCTTTTCTATTTTAAGCAATATTAAAAATGCCGCTTGTCTTGCAGTAATGCTCATCTTCTTCTGCTACCGCCAAACTTTAAAATTAATCTTAAAAGCTGTGCAAGACTCATTGCAAGAGATGCAACATAGGTCATTGCAGCCATTTTCAAAACCTTTGCAGCACCTTGTTTTTCTTCAAGTGAAAGAATACCCGTAGACTCAATTACGTGAAGCGCTCTGTTACTTGCGTTAAACTCAACGGGTAAGGTAATAAACTGAAAAACAGAGGTTAATGCAAAAAATGCAATACCAACCCATATTAATGGCTCAAATGAAAAAATTATGCCTAATATCAAAAGCGGTAAGGAAAGCCTTGAGCCAACATTACATACGGGTAAAATAGAATTTCTTATTTTTATTGGACTGTATTGCTCTGCGTGCTGTGCTGCGTGACCTGCCTCGTGACAAGCAACACCTACAGCAGCAATGCTCGGATTATTAAAAACAGAATCAGAAAGCTTAATAACCTTATTTACCGGGTCGTAGCAGTCTGTAAGGCTTCCGTTTATTCTTTCGATTCGTACGTCTTGAATATTGTAATACCTTAAAACCATTTCGGCTGCTTGTGCACCGGTAATATTACGCATATTTCCAACACGAGAATACTTTTTAAAGGTAGATTTTAGCCTTGCCTGAATTATTAAAGAAATAATAAATACAGGTATTACTAAAATGAAGTAATAAATATCATAATAATAGTAACCAATCCACATAGTAAGCACCTCCGAATTAAATAATAGAGCTTTAATTTCCCAAAATTGTGCCGTCTGTTAAATTAGCACCGCGAGAGAAATCGAGAGCAGACATTCTTTTTTTGCCTTCTGCCTGTACCTCGGTAACAAGCACGGCTTTTTTATCGCCGCAAACAACACAAATGCCCTCTTTGTTTTTAAACACACTGCCTGCAGGCTTATTAAACTCACCCTCAATTAAACGAGAGCGGAAAAGCTTGAGATTTTTACCCTCAAAAACAGTTAATGCTACAGGCCACGGGTCAAGACCTCTTATAGTATTATGCACAACATCGGCAGACAAATTCCAATCTATTTTTGAAAGAGATTTATCAAGCATTTTTGCATAGCTGCTTTTACTGTCATCCTGCTTAACAGGCTTAAGTGAGCCTGCTTTTAATGCAGAAAGCGTTTTTATGAGCACCTCGGCACCTAAAACGGTAAGTCTTTCATATAAGTCCCCGGAGGTTTCGTTTGGTTCAATTTTAGTTTTTTCAACTAAAAGAATATCTCCCGTATCAAGACCTACGTCCATTTGCATTGAGGTAACGCCTGCGTATTCCCGACCGTCTAAAACAGACCATTGAATAGGTGCAGCACCTCTGTACTCAGGTAAAATAGAGCCGTGTATATTAATACAGCCGTATTTTGCGTAGTCTAAAAAATCTTTTGGTAAAATTTTACCGTAAGCCACTACAATTACAACATCCGGCTTCAGCTCTTCTAAAATTTTTACACCCTCACCGTTTTTTAAAGACTCCGGCTGAAAAACCGGTATATTGTTCTCAGTAGCAACCACCTTTACCGGCGGTGGTGTTAAGACTGCTTTTCTGCCCACGGGCTTATCCGGCTGAGTGAAAACGCCGACAACCTCGTAGTTATTTGCAATTAAAGCCTCGAGAGGCTTTACGGCAAAATCGGGTGTACCCATATAAACAACTTTCATATTGTTAATCATCCTGTTCCATTTTATCCACTCTTTGAAGCATGGTACCTTCTAAAAGATTATCCTTGTAAAGAATACCGTCAAGGTGGTCTATCTCGTGACAGAAGCACCTTGCCTTTAATTCCTCACCCTTATAAACGCACCACTTACCTTCACGGTTTTGTGCTTTTACAATTACACTCATGGGACGTTTAACTAAGCCGCAAAGACCGGGAAGAGAAAGACAGCCCTCTTCACCTGTTTGTTCACCCTCTGTTTTTGTTATTTCAGGGTTTATAAGCTCTAAAAGACCGTCACCAACGTCCATAACAACAACTCTTCTTAAAACGCCTACCTGCGGACCTGCAAGACCTACGCCGGGGGCATCGTACATAGTTTCTGCCATATCGTCGAGTAATTCAAAAAGTCTTTCGTTAAACTCTGTAACAGGACGTGCTTTTTTTCTTAAAATAGGGTCTCCGTCCTCACGAATATTTCTAATTGCCATAACTATACCTTCCAACGCGAAAAAGCTCGCATATATTTTAAAAGCTACAATGGATTTATATCTGCAGTAACAGTAACACCATTATTAAGCTTATCCTTCATAAAAGTAATCAAAAGTGATGACATCATACTTCTGAATCTTTTATTATTTTTGCATTTTACAGTAATTATATTTCTGTGCTTATTATTTATTTTTGAAACCTTAGGCTGTAACGGACCTAAGATATTAACCTTTACGTCTGAATAATCTGTTAAGACCGCATTTTTTAACAGTTCAAAAAATCTGTTTGCAGAAGCATTGCAATTTAAAAAGCTTTCGCTTGTAAAGGTTAAGGAGCAAATATCACAATACGGCGGGAAAATCATTGCTTTTCTTATTATATTTTCCATTTCATAAAAGCCTTCGTAATCCTGCTCGGCGGCTAACGAGATTATGTCGTTATCGGGCAGCATAGTCTGAATAACAGCCTTGCCCTTGAATTTACCGCGCCCCGACCTGCCAACAACCTGAGTTAACAAATCAAATGCTTTTTCACTGCTTCTGAAATCATCATTATAAAGCTGATGGTCGATTGAGATGACGCCTACAAGAGTAACGTCAGGGAAATTAAGCCCCTTTGCTACCATTTGTGTGCCAAGCAAAATATCGTACTCACCGTTTGCAAATGCCTGCAATTTTTCCTGGTATGAATACTTAGCCATTGTAGTATCCGCATCCATACGAAGCACCCTTGCATTTGGGAAAATATTTTCTATGTCATCTTCAATTCTTTGTGTGCCGAAGCCTGCATATTTAATTGACTTATTGTTGCAGGTAGGACAAACGTCTGTATAGCTCATTGAATAGCCGCAATAATGGCACATGAGCCTGTTGTTTGCATTATGATAAGTAAGTGAAATGCTGCACTTAGGGCAGGTAATAACCGTTTTACAGCTTTCGCAGGTTGCAAAGGTGTTGAAGCCTCTTCTGTTCATAAGAAGAATTGCCTGCTTTTTGTTTGCTAACGTTTCTTCTATTTCAGAATAAAGCTCGTTACTGATAACACCCTTGCTGTTTGAAATATCCACAGCCCTTACCTCAGGCAAAACAGCAGTACCGAATCTTTCAGTAAGCTTTACGAAGCCGTATTTGCCGTCCATAGCATTTTTATACGATTCGACTGACGGTGTTGCGGAGGAAAGCAGTAGGAAAGCATTGTTTTTTACACATCTGAATTTTGCAACCTCACGCGCGTGAAAGCGTGGGGACATTTCAGATTTATAAGTATGCTCGTGCTCCTCATCCATAACAATTAAGCCAAGATTATCAAAAGGTGCAAATACTGCCGAGCGTGTACCTATGGCAATTTTTGCTTGTCCGTTTTTCACTCTTTTCCATTCATCTATTCTTTCACCTGCAGAAAGAGCACTGTGAAAAACGGCAACAGTATCGCCGAAATATGAATAGAAAACGTTAAGTGTTTGCGGTGTTAAAGCAATTTCAGGCACCATAACAATAACACCCTTGCCGCTGTTAACAACCTTTTCAATAAGCTTAATAAAAACCTGAGTTTTACCGCTGCCGGTAATACCGAATAACAAGGCAGCGCCAGCCTTGCCTTCATCTATTTTGGAAGCAAGGTAAGAATATGCATCGTTTTGCTTTTGGGTTAACGCGGGAATAGGCACTCTTGTTTCAGTGGCATCTATTTTAGGTTTTCGGTAAATTTCACTGTCAAAAAGCTCTACAAGACCTTTTTTCTCAAGCGCTGTAACAACCGCAATGGTAACGCCCGTGAAATAACAAACCTCTTTTACAGAGGCGGAGCCGATGTCTAAAAGCAAGCTGAGTACAGCCCTTTGCTTTGCAGTTAAAGCACCGAGCACACCTTGTGCCTCATCCTCCGAAACTGAAAGCCTGACGTTTTTTACCGTTAAATCGCCAATTTTTCTTTTGGTATCAAGGTTCGACACCAAAACACCTTTTTTTTCGAGCTTTTCGAGTATAGGGCAGTCCGCCGTAAAGCCCAAGGAGGAGAGAATTTTTTCCTTCTTTTGGAATTTACAGCCGCCCTTTAAAAAGTCATAAACCTGCTTTTCTTCAGTTGATAATTTTTCAATTACAGTAGAAGATACGCTTTCATCTGCCATAAATGATACAACATACTCTAAACCGATACCACTTGGAAGCATTGATTTTGCAGACTCAAACAGCGTGCAAAAGGTATTTTCCTTTAAATAAGTAACGAGAGAAAGCATTTCGTCGTTAAGAAGGGGTACCTCGTCGAGGACGGCGGCAATTGCCTTAAGCTTAATGCTGCCACTATACTCGCTACGAGGTTTTGTTGCTAAAACAAAGCCCTGCTTTTTCTTGTTACTGTTACCAAATGGCACTAATACCCTACACCCCGGTAAAACGCTGAGCGTTTCAGGGATTAAGTAGGTAAAAGGTGCATCAATATGATAAACAAGACCTTCAACTGCAACCTCTGCAATTAAAGAATCGTTATACATAATTAAAGATTTTTAAGTGAGTCAGGCTCAACGATTTTATATTTACCGTCAATAATTTCACCAAGAGCAACTGTAACAGGCTTTTCTGTTGAGAGGTTTTTCTCCTCAAGATTTTGCACAGCAATTTCTCTTGCTCTTTTAGCTGCAGCTGTTACGAGTGAGTAACGGCTGATTCCTTGACTGAGTATTCCTTTTAAATCCGGGTTAAGCATAATAAAACTTCCTTTCAAATTAGTTGTTTATGATTTCATTTACTTTGTTTTGCATATTGCTATATTTTAAACGCTCTGCTTTTATAATGGACAAAACGTCATTAACACAAACAGATAAATCGTCGTTTATAACAATATAATTATATTCCTTCGCCCTTTGCATTTCTGTTTCTGCAATTTTTAAGCGGCGAGCAATATCCTCTTCGGTCTCTGTACCACGATTTTTAAGTCTGCGTGATAACTCAGAGAATGATGGCGGCATTATAAAAATTGAAACAGCCTCCGGGTAAATTTTGCGGACGTTACCCGCACCTTCAACTTCAATTTTTAATATTACGGATTTACCCTCATCTATCATATCCTCAATAGCTTTTTTAGGTGTACCGTAATAATTAACGCCGTATTTTACATATTCAAGAAAGCCGTTTTGTGAAATACTTTCTTCAAAATTCTCTACTGTAGTAAAGAAATAATCAACACCGTCAGCCTCACCCTCTCTGGGTGCTCGTGTTGTCATTGAAATAGATTGCTTTACGCTTTCATCTGCTTTTTTTACCTCTGCTAAAACAGTATCCTTACCGCAGCCCGCAGGGGCAGAAAGCACAAAAAGCAAGCCCTTATCCTTCGAAGCCAAATTCACGACCTCCTTTTTCATCATTAAATCTGGTTAACAGCTGCTCTGCAGACAAAAATGAAAGCACAACATTGTCACTGTCCGTAATAATAACGCCCTTTGTTTTTCTGCCGTGAGTGGCATCAATTAAGGTGGCTCTCTCCTTGCTTTCCTGAATCATTCTTTTGGCAGGTGCAGAATCGGGACTGATTACTGCAATAACTCTGTCTGCATTTATGAGATTTCCAAAACCAATATTAACAAGCTTCATAAAAAATCCTCATTCTATATTCTGTATTTGCTCTCTGATTTTTTCAATTTCAGCTTTTGTATCTATTACGACCCTTGCAATTGCAACGTCCTGAGCCTTTGAGCCAATAGTATTTGTTTCACGATTTATTTCCTGCACAAGGAAATCAAGCTTTTTACCTATTGATTCACTTGAATTCAGCATATCTCTTAATTGCTCAAGGTGGCTTCTTAATCTTACGGTTTCTTCTGCAACGGCAACCTTGTCCGCATATATAGCAGCCTCGGTAAGAATTCTTGCTTCATCTACCTGAACGGTGCCTAAAACGTCGTTCATACGCTTGAGGAGCTTTTCGTTGTATTCCTTTACTGTTTCAGGTGAACGTGCTTCAACAAGCTCAACGTTTTTGAGAATTGCATCTGCTCTTGAAAGAACGTCGTTCTTTAATTTTTCACCCTCAAATTCCTTCATTGCAATATATTTGCCTAACGCAACCTCTAAAACAGATTTAACCTTTGCCCAAAAATCATCTTCATCAATATCACTTTTGACAACAGATAAAACCTCGGGGTATCTTGCAATATCCTGCGCAGAAACGTTGGCTGGAACAGAAAATGCTTCACCTATATGGCGAAGAGCCTCGTAATAGCTTTTTGCCAAGCCCTCGTTTACGTTAACAACAACGCTTTCATCAGATATTGATTCAACTGATATGTAGCAATCTACCTTACCTCTTGAAATATGCTCGGAAAGGTAATTTTTTATTTTCTCCTCAAGAAAAAGATACGGTCTTGGTATTCTTGCAGAAAATTCGAAAAATCTGTGGTTTACGCTTTTGATTTCTGCAGTAATATAAAACCCGTCGACAGAAGCCTGTGCTCTGCCGTAGCCTGTCATACTTCTTATCATTTTAACGGCTGAATGCCTTCACACCTTTCAAAATTTATCAAATAATTATACATTATTATGAAATCAATGTCAATTTAAGTGCCTTAAAAGCAAAGCTAAAAAAACTTAACTGCTGTTTCACTGTGTTAGTTTTTAGTATTTGTAACTAACTTGTGCACCTCATCAGCAGTAAGCTCACGCCATTTACCCGGCTGTAGCATACCTAATTTTAAAGAGCCGATTGAAGTACGCTTGAGTCTTATAACCTCAAGACCTACCTCCTCGCACATTTTTCTGATTTGTCGGTTTCTGCCCTCAAAAATTTTAATTTGAAGCACACTTCTTGTTTCATTCTTTTCTAAAACGACTACCTCTGCAGGTAAAGTTTCTCTGCCGTCTATTAAAACGCCGTTGCTTAACTCCTCGGTTTGTTCATTTGTAACAGTGGAACGAACCGTTACACGGTAGGTTTTAGGAATGTGCTTTCTCGGATGCATAACACCGTTTGCAAATTCACCGTCGTTTGTGAGTAAAAGCATACCCTCAGAGTCACGGTCAAGTCTGCCTACGGGGTAAACGGTTGCACCAACGTCTGCAACTAATTCTGCAACGCACTTTCTGCCTAATTCATCACTCATAGTAGTAACGTAGCCACGCGGCTTATTAAGCATTATATAATACTTTTGCTTTACTGCGGTTACCTTTTTGCCGTTTACGGTTACGTCGTCTCTTTTAGGGTCAACCTTGTCACCTATTGACGCTTTTTTGCCGTTAACCCATACCTTGCCTTCTCTTATAAGCTCTTCTGATTTTCTGCGAGAAGCAACAGAGCATTCAGATAAAAATTTTTGTAATCTTATTTCTGCCATAATTTTTTACGTCTGTCATAATGCCTGTAATACGTAGAAACGCAGTAGCGTTTCGTAAAAGCCGATTTCATTTGGTATCGAAACAGTGTGTTTTACACTGTTTCGACTAACTATAATCGTTATATCGACAGTCTTTCTATAAATTTTTTGAATTTTTCTTTAAAGGACACGCTTTTTGGCACCTCACTATAAAGGCTTTCGGCGTTATCCCTTGAAACTAACGGAACAACCCTTACAACCATTTCGCTGCTGTTTTTAAAAACAACCTCGCCTACCACGTCGCCTTTTTTTACAGGCGGATATAAAAACGGCTCTACAAAAACCTCGGCATTTACCAAGGAGGTTGAATACAAGTCGCTTATGTTAGTGCACTCAACCGAAACGTAAGCCTTATTTGCACAGACAACCGGAATTTTTACACCCGAACACTCTTCAATTACAGCCTTATTTTTATAAAGCGAAAAGCCGTAATCGTAAATTTTTTTATGGTCATTCCAATCGTCATAGGCATTTAAGGTAACTGCAATAAGTGTCACGCCATTTCTCTCGCACGCTGTAACAAGGCATCTGCCGCTTGCCTTTGTGTAGCCGGTTTTCACGCCGAAAACGCCCTCGCATTCACTCAGAAGTCTGTTGTGATTTGAAAGTGTTCTTGAAACCTCCGGCACACCAAAATCAATTACTGCAGATTTTGTTGATGCAATTTTTCTGAAAACAGGATTCTTAATTGCAACAGACGTGAGGAGCGCCATATCGTATGCGGTTGAATAATGATTTTCTGCGGTAAGTCCGGAGGGATTTTTAAAATTACTGTTTTGCATACCTATTTTCCGGGCATAGGAATTCATTAATGCAGAAAATTCGGTTATATTACCGGAAATGCCAAAGGCTGTAACGTTAGCGGCGTCATTGCCGCTTTCTAAAAGCATAGCGTAGGCTAACGCTTTAATAGAAATTGTATCTCCCGGCTTTAAGCCGATAGATGTACCTTCGACCTTTACGGCTTCTTGTGTGGCAATAAATTCACGCTGCGGCTCACCGTACTCTAACGCGATTAACGTTGTTAAAATCTTTGTTGTACTTGCAATTCCGCGCCTTTCGTGCTCATTTTTGCTGAACAAAACCTCGTTTGTTGCAGCATCAATAAGTATTGCGGATTTCGCAGAAACTACCACCGACTCTGCACTTACCGAAATTGCCACGCTTGGAATTATAAGTAAAACAGCAATAAAAGCTGAAACGATTTTTTTTAACACCAGACCACCTGCTTTCTATGAAATATATGCAAGTCGTCTGTTTTTAATGTAATTATTCTTCCCTTTTTGAAGCTTCTTTGTTTTTACTTACAAAGCTTGTAACCTTGTCAAACATTTCCGGCACCATTGTTACAGCTCTTTCAACTGCATTATCATTTGCTGTAATGTTTTTAATTGTAACCTCGCCATCCTTAACAACAAGGAATGCAACAGGGTTAATTGTGATACCTGCGCCGCCTGCACCGCCGAAAAGCTCTACGTTGTTTTTTGACGGAAAATCTGAGCCGCCTGATGCAAAGCCATAGGTTACCTTAGAAACAGGAATAATTGTAATTCCGTCAGGAAGAGTTATAGGCTCACCAATAATTGTGCTGACGTCTACTAAATCTCTTACCTTTTCAATAGTTGTTCTTAAAATACCATTTGCTGATTTTTCCATTTTAAGCACCATCCTTTATTTAAAAATTTATAATTGATTTGATTGTGAAGAAGCCTCTTCAGTTACCGTTGCTTCCCCGTTTTTTATATTAACGCTCTTTTTTGATTTGTTGTTTGCAAAAAGAACCTTTAATATCACCTTGAATAATAACTGTACTGCAAGTACAACTAATGCATTAGTTACCCTAATAGGCACTAAGGAGACTCTTAAATATAAATCCGCCTCGTTCTTTACACCTAAAAAGTCGGGGCTTATATCTACGTCATATTTTTTCATTTTACAGGTAGAAGCAAGCTTTCCTAACAACGGAAAAAGCCAAGAGGAAATTTTCCCGTATTGAATTGCCGTATTGGCAGCATCCTTGCCCGTAATATGCATTGTAAGATAAAGCTCGTTAATGGTAATTGTTTTATAAAGCTTGCCAAAAAATGATGAAAGTGAATTTTTGACACCTACAAGCATTTTTACAATACCATCATAGCCGTGGTCTGTGTAAAGCTGCTTTAAAAAGCCGTTGCCTTTTTCTTTAGCTTGCGGTGTTGCTTCTTCAGTGGGCACTTCTTCCTGCTCCGGCTTTTTATCTTTTTTAGTCTTTTCTTTTTTCGGCTTTTCTGTTTTGGGCTTTGATGAATCTAAAACAGTAAATTTAAAAAACAAATATTTTACTATAATTTTATTCTTATCAGTCATTTCTACAATAACTGATACTCTGAGAGAAAATGCAATTACAATGAAAAGAATTATTCCGAGTATTATGTATAACGCTGTCACCAAAACCCTCCTTTCAAAAAACTTTAAAAGCCTTATTCGGCCACAGCTGCTTTTTCTTTGTCTTCAGCAGAGTCGGAATCGCCCTCATCGAAGAGAGACAACTGACCCATATCAATATCTGACATTAAAACCTCTTTGTCTACATTTGGCAGTTCCTCAAGCTCGGACAAGGCACTGAGTGAAAAGCATCTTAAGAAATTGTCCGTTGTGCCGTATAAAACAGGTCTGCCGGGCACCTCTAAACGGCCCTTTTCTTCAATTAAGCCACGCTGTGCAAGTGTGCTGACAACGCCTGAGCAGTCAACACCGCGTATTTGCTCAATGTAGGGCTTGGTAATAGGCTGATTATAAGCAACAATTGCAAGCACCTCAAGTGCAGCTTGTGAAAGCGGTGTATTTCTTTTTAAATCGAGAACGGCTCTTACCTCATTTATGTATTCCTTTTTACTGCAAAGCTGATATTTACTGCCAAGCTTTAAAAGACAGAGTCCGCTTTCTTCTTTTTCATATTTTTCTTTAAGAACGTCTAAAAGCTCTAACGTTGTTTCGCTGTCTGTTCCAAGAACAACAGAAAGTCTTGTGTGTTCAATAGGCTCTGCGGCAGCAAATAAAACTGCCTCTGCTATTGCTAACATTTTATTCTCTATCAAGTGTTTTCATTTCCTTCCAAAAGTTCAATTTGAATATCCTCGCCGTCACCGGTAAGATAAATAGATTTATCCTTAGCAAGCTCAAGTATTGCTAAAAATGATGCGACCAAATCTGAACGGCTTGTTGCAGACTTATAAAAATCTAAAAGTCTTTGCTTACCTCTTTTCTTCAGCGCGGACATAATTGCTTCTATTTTTGAACCAACAGAAACAATTTTTTTAGCAACAATAGTTTTAAAGGAATCGAGCGGCGGCGGTAATTTTCTTAATTTTTTACCGACAACGGCTGAATAAGCCTTTAAAAGCTCTGACGGCTCGTGCAATCTTTTATAGGTTAAATCCGGCTCTACGTCCTCAGGCAATGCTCTTACTACGTAGTCGAATCCGGTTGTCATAGAGGAAAGCTTTTGTGCAAGCAGCTTACATTCCCGGTACTCAATTAACTCTGCTGTGAGCAAATTCTTTTGCTCCTCGGCATCCTCATAAACAGGCAAAAGAGAAACCGTTTTAATATAAACAAGTCTTGCAGCCATTTCTAAAAACTCGCTTGCAATATCCATATTCTCTTCTTGCATAGCACGAACGTATTCTGTGTACTGGTCAACAAGCTCAAGAATAGGAATATCATGTATGTCAAGCTTGTGCTTTGTTATTAAGTGAAGGAGCAAATCCATAGGACCCTCAAACACTTCTAATTTATAAGATATCTTTTCCATAATTCACCGTTTCTTAAAAAGGAATTTGTGTTATTGCGTATAAAAGATTCAATATTTTATCTGAAAGAATGTTAATTGGTGCAGATAAAACGCCCGTTACCAACAGAACAAAAAGTACTATTGTAATTTGTCTTTCGTACTGCATAACCTTAAAATAATACTTTGCAGGTAATAAGGCTGTTAAGAGCCTTGAGCCGTCAAGCGGCGGTATGGGAATAAGGTTAAACACTGCAAGTCCAACGTTTACGTCTGCTGCAAACAGGAAGAAAAGCGCGATGTAGTCAAAGGCAGGGTTTACATCCTTAATGCTGCAAACAAACGAGTACAAAAACACGTAAATAAACGCTTGTAGTAAATTGCACAACGGACCTGCTAACGCTACAAGAGCCATATCTCTTTTAGGATTTTTAAAATTACGCATTCTTACGGGCACGGGCTTTGCATAGCCGAAGCCACACAAGAAAATCATTATTGCACCTATTGGGTGGACGTGTGCCATTGGGTTAATGGTAAGCCTGCCCATTTTTACAGGTGTATCGTCACCTAATTTAGTTGCTGCAAAAGCGTGAGCAAATTCGTGCAGGGGCAAGGTACAAAACACAACAAACGCGGTTGCACCAAGATAGACAATTAAATATATAAAATCCATTTGCCCTGAAGCGATTTGTCTTATAATACTAATCATTTTAAATCTCCAATTATTTTTTTAAAACAACAATTCTTTCTATGTCCTGACCATCCTTAAGAATTCGTGCACCCTTTGCGGTAGTCAGGAATATTTCAAGAATATCTGTTGCCTGATTTTCACCGCATTCTAAAAGCATATAGCCGTCAAGATTTAAAAAGGAAAACCAATTATCTCTTAACGCTCTGTAAAATTCAAGTCCGTCCTCGCCGCCATCCAGCGCAAGTGAGGGCTCAAACTGTACCTCTTTTTGTAATTGCGGAAGCTCTTCTGTTTTAATGTACGGCGGGTTAGAAACAATAACGTCGGCAAACGGCAGACCTAACGGTGTTGTAGGGTCTAACATATCCCCCTTTATTACCTTAACGTTATCTGCCTCAAGTGCTTCCTTATTAAGAGTTGCATATTCAATTGCAGCATCTGAAATATCTATACAAAAAACCTTTGCAGAAGGAAAAAGCTTTGCTATGGTAATGCCTATACAGCCACTACCGGTACAAATATCATAAACAACCTTCGGTGGGTTACTTTTCAACTTATTGTAAATATATTCGGGAATAAGCTCTGTTTCGGGTCGCGGTATTAAAACACCCTCACCCACCTTGAATTTATATCTATGAAAACCCCATTCACCTAAAATATATTGAAGCGGAACGCGATTTTTTCTTTTTTCAAGACATTCGTCAAAATAAGTAAAATCTATACCCTCAATACTTTCATTTGCTTTTAAAAGCAACTGGGTTTTATTTATATTGAGACAAAAATCGAACAGCTGCTGCACGTCAAACTCGGGACTGTCACACCCTGCAAGAGAAAGTGTCTTCACCGAATTTCTGTAAAACGTATATAAATTCAATTTTCTTCCTCCGACGTATTTTCATTTGGTAAAACTGCCTTTAAGGCTGTTATACCAACCTCTATAATATCATCTGTTGGCTCTTTTGTAGAAATGCGCTGCATCATAAGCCCGGGGAAGGAAAGAATTTTAACCAAGAAATTGTCGTGCTTGCCTGCATACCTTATAAATTCGTAGCTGAACGCAACCGTTACAGGTATTATAAGCAATTTTATAGCAATCCATACACCTCTTACGTCATCTATTTTAGGAAACGCTACAACAAGCACAGAGGAAATGAGTATACTAATAATAATTACGACAAAAATGAAGCTTGTACCGCACCTTGGATGAAAGCGTGATTGCTTTTTTACGTTTTCTACAGTTAACTCAAGCCCCTTTTCAAAACAGAAAATACTTTTATGCTCTGCACCGTGATACATAAATACTCTTTTAATATCCGGCATAAGAGAAACGAGGTAAAAATAGACTATAAAAATTATCATTCTCAGCAAGCCCTCAAAAAGAGGATGTAAATTTACCAACAAATCCTTAAAAACGTATTTGTCAATTACATCTACAAGAAAGGTCGGTAAATAGACAAATAAAACAAATGAAAGTCCGAAGCCTAAAACTGTAGCAATAGTTGAAATTACAGCTATCATTTTAGGTCCAAAATGGTCGGAAAGCCATTTATCGAGCTTGGACATATCCTCCTCGGGAATATCATCATCAAGCCCCGCCTTTTCCGCAGATTTTGAAATACACTTATAACCGATGGTCATAGATTCAACAAAGTTTACTATACCTCTGATTAAAGGCCAGCCTGCAGGCGAAAACTTATCCTTTAACTTTTTTAACTGAAGCTCTTCTGTTTCAATTTCACCACTTGGTAAACGTACAGACATAGCAGCGCCCTTGGGACCCTGCATCATTATGCCCTCAATTAAGGCTTGTCCACCAATGGAAATCTTATTCTCCTTGTCCTTAGACATCTAACGTATCGTCTCCTATAATGTTGTTAATGTATTCTTCGCTTTCTTGCGGCTCTATTACTTCAACAGGCAAGGCTATTGTTACAGTTGTGCCAATGCCTAATTTGCTTTGAATATCAAGCGTACCGTTATGCATTTTTATAAGCTCATCTACAACGGCAAGACCTATGCCCGAGCCGCGCACCTGAATATTTGCCTTATAAAATTTCATTTTTACGTTCGGCAAATCCTCTTGTGCAATGCCGCAGCCGGTATCTAAAATTCGAATAATGAGCTGTCCCTCTGAAATAAACGCTTCTACGCTTACCATACCACCGCTTTCGGTATATTTAAAGGCGTTATCGAGAACGTTTACAAATACCTGTTTAATTCTGTTAGGGTCAGCCATCATAGGTGCGGGCGTTTCGGGCGCAGAATAAGTAAGCTCTATACCGTCACGCTTTGAACGCTCCTTGAATACGAAAATTGTTTCGTCAAGCTCGGCTAAAACGTCAATTTTTTCAAGTCTTAAGGAAAGCGTACCGTTTTGAATACGTGAGAAGTTAAGAAGCTCCTCAACTAATTGCGACAGCCTTTCAGATTCACTTATGATGATTTCCGTACCGCGCTTTGAAAGCTCTATATCATCCGGACCTAACTCACGAAGCATTTCACCCCACCCCTTAATAGCGGTAAGCGGTGTTCTTAACTCGTGAGAAACGGTTGTAATAAAGTCGTTTTTTATTTTATCGGTTGCAGAAACCTCGTTGAGCATATTATTAACAGAATCTGCAAGCTCGTTAATTTCGTCTTTTTCGTCACCCACAAGCTCAATTCTTACGTCAAAGTTACCTTGTGTAAATTCCTTTGTAGCATCATTGATTTTTCTTACCGGCACAACGATAGTTTTAATAAAAAATGAGCCTGAAACCGTAACGAAAGCCAAGGCAATAATGTAAATTAAAACAACTATTGCAACAAAGGCGTAAATTTGCGAGTCAATTGCAGAAAGTGAAGTAGTAAATCTTACAGCACCTTTAAAATTGCCGTCAGAGGTAGGAAAAACCATAGCAACACTCATAACGTGCTCGCCGTTTTGGTTAAAGCCTGACCAACTGCTTATGCCGGTTTTTGACTCCATTGCATCTGCAACATCTTGCATATTATCTTTTGTATCCTGGACCTCAAAGCCTGAAGAGGAAACTACAACCATACCTTGACGGTCTATAACCATTACCTCTACCTTAGATTTATCGGAAAAGCTTTCAATAAACTCCATTGACCTGTCCTGAAAGGCTTCCTCGGTACCATCTAAATAAGGCGAAAAGAAGGTTATAACGCTGTCGTTAGCATAGCTTAACAAAACGTTAGAGGCATAGCTTCTGTAGTAGCTTGAAACTGCAAAAACAGCAACCGCAAGCAAAATCGCAAGAATTATTGCTGTAACGAGAAGCGTATTTGTCATCCAGCGCTTTGTAATTCCCTTAGGCTGAAAGAATGACCTGATTGCATCAAATCTTTTGCGAATTAATTCCACTTATATCCCATTCCCCATACTGTTACAAGATGTTTTGGTAAAGATGGTTCATCTTCAATTTTCATTCTTAAGCGACGCATATTAACGTCAACAACCTTTTCGTCACCGTAGTAAGATTCGCCCCACACGTGCTTTAAAATATCTGTTCTGCTGAGTGCTTTACCCGGATTTGAAAAGAAAAACTCTATAATTTGAAACTCTACCTGAGTTAACTCAATTTGAACAGAGTCCTTGAAAAGTGTTCTGTTTCTTAAATTAAGCTCAAACGGACCTATAACAACCTTGTCGGCAGGCGCTGAAGAATTGCTTTGGTTTGAATTCATTGCAACACGTCTGTAAACACTGTCAACACGTGCCATTAGCTCTGAAGGTGAAAACGGCTTGGTTATGTAGTCGTCTGCACCCATAAGAAGTCCTGAAACCTTGTCCATTTCCTGAGTTTTTGCCGTGAGCATAATAATACCTACGGTACTGCTTATTTTACGAAGTCTTTTACAAACCTCAAGTCCGTCAATGTTCGGCATCATAATATCAAGAAGAACGACGTCAAACTCATTTTCGTGACCTGTGTACAAAAGCAATGCCTCTTCACCGTCGCAAGCCTCTGTTACCTCGTAGCCTGCTCTTTTAAGAGTTATAGCAATAATTTCTCTTATTGCTGCTTCATCCTCTGCAATTAAAACTTTTTTCATATTTTCACCCACTATACTTTAATGAATGATGAGTTAATAAGCTCATCTGTAATTCCGAAATTTTCACCGTAGGACGTTATTTCGTAAACGAATACACCCGACTCGGTTTCTTGTATAACATTTTTTTCATCGTAATCATCAATTACATCTGAATAGTTTTTGTTTTTTTCAATGAAAATAATTGAAAACAAAATATCCTCAACCTCTTTTGTGGAGCTATTCCAAAAACAGAAATTGGTCTGATTTTCAATTTTGTTGAAGTTTACCGTTACGTTCTCTCCCCAAGGGAATAAGAACAAATACGAATGAATCGGATTATAAATTGTTTTCAACTGCTCTGCACTTTTGTCACCTGCAATATTTTTCCATTCAACCATTGTAAAATTATAAACAACGCCTGAAAGAACAACAGAGGAGTCCTTTTCATCCGTAAAAAATTTTGTATTGACGGGAACCTCTATATTGCCATCCTTATCAATATCACAGGAAAGTATTTTAGAGTTTCTTAACGTGTTTTTTGCAGGCTCTATTATTTGCCTTGACGCCTTTGAGGACTTAACGTCCCAAATAACAACCTCGGTAAAGATTGAGGTGTCACTCTTGAGGCAGTCAATAAAAACTCTTGTGTAGGTACTGTTTTTTGTAACAAGCTCATCTGACTCTAAGGCTGAAACGGACGTAATGGAAGAGTCAAGCAATATTTCGCTGAACTTAACAATAGCACCGCCCTCAGATACTGAAAATGCTCTGAAGTATGAGTTCTGAACCTCACCTGCGTCATCTAAATAGACAAGCACCAAGTCGTTAATGCCATCCGTATTTAAATCTAACAATGCCTTAGAACTGAAATATTCATTTGCTAAGGCTTCGACGTTAAAGGAATTGTTATTTGTTTTAACGACCTTATATACCGTAAGCATTTTTGTAAGCTTTGTGTCAAACAATGACCAGGAAACAATAATCTCGGGAAGTTCATCGCCGTTAAGGTCCTGGAAGGCAACGTCGTAAACGTCACTGCCTGCCCCTTTAATATCATTTGCAAGAATCCACTTGTCATTAACACAGTCGAGTATTGAAACTCTCACGGTAGTATCTGTTGAAGAATCTGTGTAGAAAACTATTGCTTCCTCTTCGTTATCACCGTCAATATCAAAAAGCACAAACGAAGATTTATGCTCTCCCTTAGACGGTGTTTTTAAAAGAAAGGTTTTGCCACTCATAAGCTTGTTGAAGGCTTCCTGCACCTCACCGCTTTTACCCGATAACGCAGGCGGCTTTAAAAGTGTTTCGGTTGAGAAAAAGTTGAGTGAGCAGCCTGTGGTTGTTAAAAGCAATATTACTACGAGTATAGCCGATATAACTTTTTTAAAAATCATTAAATTTCACCTTTATAACGATTGTAGTTAATCGAAACAGTGTAATTTTACACTGTTTCGATACCAAATCTTATGTTTGGTATCGAATTTTCTTTGAAAATTCGACTATAATCCTTTCAATGACTGTAATGCAAAATTCTATTTTTTAATTCAATTTTGCTATAAGCCGATAAAATCGCCTTTTGTGAAACGCTACTGCGTTTCGACGTATTACAGTTATTATAAAGATATTACAACGGTGTAAGTGCCGTAAACCCAGCAATTTGTACTGTCCACAGTAACGTTTACCGGGATTGTAATGCTTTGACCTGCTGAAATATTTATAGCTGAAACATCTGCTTCAACTTTAATTTTATCTGCGGTAATACTGTCGAGCGCCTTTTCGGTACCAACTATTACAACAGATTTATTTAAGCCTGATATTTTGTAAGCTACATTTGAAGGGTTGTTCACCTGAATTTGACCTGCAGGAATTACAAAATATTCTTGTGAAAGATCTGAAACGTCGAGCTTTACTACAAAGCTTTCAGTATTACTTTCTTCAGCCACAGGAAGGTCTGAAGCAGAAAACTCAAATACGTAGTTGGACGGTGAAACAGATTTTAAATCTATGGTGCCAACTGCAAAGTCAACCGTTTTTTCAAACTCTTCTACTGAAATATTGAAATAATCCTTTGCAGGAGAAATTGTGTAATGCAACGGATTTAAAACGTATTCATCCGGTGCGTTTTTAAATAAAACGGACGTATTAACCTCTTTAACTCGGAGCACGGGAATGGTAAGCACAACTGAGTTAAAATTAGTTTTTACGTATTTAAAATTGGATTTGTTATTTTCATCAAGAAGCGTAACGCTTGTTTCTACTGATTTATTTGATGAAAGTGATTCAGTAAGCTCAAGCCTTGCAACAGCCTTTGTTATTTTGTTAATTTCTGTTGAAGGACCGGTTACGGTAACTGCAGACTCGGAAAGCTTAACGTCACCTGTGTTGAAGCCCTCTTTAACAATGTCGAAGCCGTTTGCAACTATTTCAGGCTCAATTACCATTTGAATTGTTTTCGGAGTATCAAAATAAACGTCAACACTTTTTTGGGAAATGTGGGTTATTGTGTAGTTTGAAGATTCACTCTCCGGCTTAAGGGTAAGTGTTCTGAAGCCTGCAGAATCAACGTTACTGGTCTGCGCAACTATTACAATATCCTCAGCAGAAAGATTTTGTGAGGAAATAAGATATTTTTTACCCTTGACCTCTACGTCTACGTAAAACTCGGAATCACCGAACACCTCAAGACCGAACTGCGACGGCACGGTGTTATCTATTTGAACCTTTACGCCTTTAATTATGTTAGTAGTTTCGGGGCTTACATTTACCACAACGTAAAACCATATTACTATAGCGGCAAGAAAAGAAATGGTAAGAACTATTTTGTTGTTATCGAGAAGCTTTGAAAGTTTACCCTTTATCACTCTTTTCACCCCTTACCTTTTTTAAAAACCTTGAGTCCTTTTGAGTATCGTTTACAAGATTGCTTAATAATATTTCACGAAGCTTACCGGTTTGCACCTCTCTTTGGAGCTTACCGTTTATTGCAACAGAAATACCACCTGTTTCTTCGGAAACAACAACTACAACTGCATCTGTTTGCTCGCTCATACCGATTGCTGCTCTGTGCCTTGTACCTAAATCACTGCTGATAGCTGTGTTTTGCGTAAGCGGTAAAATGCAGCCTGCAGAATAAATTTTTGCATTTTTAACAACCACTGCGCCGTCGTGAAGCGCTGAGTTCTTAAAGAATATGCCGTTAAAAAGCTCTACGGAGGAGCGTGCATCTAAAACTGTGCCCGATTTTACAACCTCATTAAGCGGAGCTTCACGCTCAAAAACAACTAATGCGCCTGTTTTGGTTTCACTCATTTCACCCGCAGCTTTACAAAAGTCGTTCACTAATGCTGTAATTTCCTCTTCGTAAGCACCGTTGTTTCTGAAGTTGAGTAACGAAAAGTCTGTGATGGATCTTCTACCGAATCTTTCAAGAATGTTACGAATTTCAGGTGCAAATAAAACAACAAGCACAATAAGTGCATTTTCTATTACGGAAGAAAGAAGATATTCACTTGCTTCCATATGTGTTAATTTAACAAAAACAAAAACTAAAGCTATGAACGCAATTCCCTTGATTAAATGGAACGAGCGTGAGCCGCGTATGAATTTAATTGCTTCATAAATAATGAACGTAACAAAAACTATATCAAACAAATCCCCCGGGAACTCAAAGCTTAATAAAGCATCCCAGATTGTCTTGAAAAAAGCTGTAATTTCCGTCATTTTTACACCACTTTCCTTAAAAATAAACATACTACCACATATACTGTTTCATTATATCATACATTTTTATTTTTTGCAATTTTTTGGAGCAAATTTATTAAATAATTTACATCTTTTTTTGTGGTGAATCTTGAAGGGCTGATTCTGACCGCACCAACCTCCTCTGTACCGTAGGTTTCGTGTGCTAAAGGCGCACAATGGTAGCCTCCTCTGACTGCTACCGAATGCTCATTTAAAAGTGCCGAAACCGCTTCGCTGTGCATTCCCTTTATATTAAATGCAATAAGCGGTGCTGTTAACTTTTCATCATACTCGTTTCTGTAAAGAATCACCTTTCTCATATTTGAAAGCTCGTTAAACAGATATTTCATTAAAAGTGTTTCTTCTTTAAAAATATTCTCCACACCAAAACCCAAAACAATTTCCGCACCCTTTTTCAGTCCGCAAATTGCAGGCACGTTCAAGGTACCGCTTTCTAAGCCCTCGGGAAAACCCGTCGGTTGTGCAAAGCTAAAGCTTTCCGTGCCCGTTCCGCCTTCAATTATTGTATTTGTAACACACCCGTCATGTAAAAAAGCGCCAACACCCATAGGTCCCAGCAGCCCCTTATGCCCGGGTACACACAGACAGTTAATATTAAAACTTTGCATATCTATGGGAATTAAGCCTGCTCCTTGCGCTCCGTCTACAAAGAAAAGAATATTTTTCGCCCTTGTTGTTTCACCTATTTCCTTTAATGGTAAAATATCTCCAAAAACGTTGCTGACAGCAGTAACTACAATAAGCTTTGTGTCTTTGTTTATTGCTTTTTTCAGATTTTCAAGAGTTTCCTGTGTGTTGTGAGAAACCTTGAATATTGAGCTTGTTATGAAGCCTTCCTCTGTCATTTTAAAAATCGGTCTCAAAACAGAATTATGCTCAAGTGAAGAAATAACAACGTGGTCACCTTTTTTCAAAACACCTTTAATTGCAATATTTAAAGCGTACGTGCAGTTTGCAGTAAAACTTACAAGCTCACTGCCGTAGCCGTTAAAAAGTGTGTTTAACGCTTCCCTTGCAGAATAAACCTGCATAGCCGTATTTATAGATAAATTGTGACCGCTTCTGCCCGGATTTGCACCATACAAAACAAACGACTTATTTACAGCGTTTATTACCTCTGTTGGTTTTGGGTAGGACGTTGCCGCGTTATCAAGATAAATCATAAAGCATCCCCCAAATCTACCGTGCCAATTACCTTTATGCCATTATTGTTGAGAATCTGGAAACAGCGTTTGTCCAAATTATTCACGTAAATAAGATACCCGCAGCCCTCACCTTTACCCGGTGCAGGATTGCGGGTTAAATATGCCTTATAACCATTTTTTAATAATAAATCTCTACCCTTCATTGCAAGGGTAACAGAATTAACCTTTATGCCTTTTTTGCCCATAAAAAACCCTTCCATATTAAGTTACTACATAATATGCAAGGGTTATGTTTTTGTTTACTTTTCAATTAAGCACACGCTATGCGCAGAGATACCTTCTTTTCTGCCGGTAAAGCCTAATTTTTCTTCTGTTGTTGCCTTTACACTTATAAAATCAACGTCCAAGCCCAAGGCGTTTGCAATGTTTTCGCGCATTTGGGTAATAAAAGGTGCAAGCTTTGGCGCTTGTGCAATTACGGTTGCATCTACGTTGACAACCTTGTAGCCCTTTTCCTGCAATAACTCTCCTACCTTTTTTAAAAGCAGAAGACTGTCTGCACCCTTGTAGGCAGGGTCGGTGTCAGGAAAATGCTTGCCAATATCGCCTAACGCAGCGGCGCCTAACAAGGAATCAGAAATTGCGTGCAAAAGCACGTCTGCATCCGAATGGCCCAAAAGACCCTTTTCATAGGGTATGGTAACACCGCCGATAATACATTTTCTGTCATCTGAGAATGCATGAACGTCATAACCGTGACCAATACGAATCATAACAAAAGCCCCTTATTTCATAAGATTTTCAAGACAAGCAAGCTTTGCAGAAACTGTAAGAACCTTTACCGCCTGCTTTAAAACGTCCGCATTTGGGAAGGTAGGTGCAATTCTTATGTTGCTGTCGCTTGGGTCCTTGCCGTACGGGAAGGTTGCTCCAACGTTTGTGAGCGTTACGCCTGCCTCTTTACAAAGCACGCCTACCTTTGAAGCGCTTCCGCCCGTTATATCAAGACTTATAAAGTAACCGCCGTTCGGCTCATTCCATTCTGCAATTTCAAGTCCGCCTAAATCTGCATTCAAGGTATCAATAACCGCATCAAACTTAGGCTTTAAAATCTTTGCATGCTTTTGCATATGAGCCTTAATACCGTCAAGGTTTTTAAAATACTTAACGTGGCGAAGCATATTAACCTTATCGTAACTTATAGACTGTACTGTAAGGCGTTTTAAAATTTCTTTAATATTTTCTTCAGAGGAAGCAAGGCAGGAAACACCTGCTCCCGGGAATGAAATTTTTGACGTTGAGGTTACCTCAATAACCATATTCTTGTTTCTTTCAGGAAGCACATCAAAAATATTAAGAAGCTTATCGGTGCTTTCTGTAAGGTCGTGAACAATGTAAGCGTTATCCCAAATGATTCTGAAATCACTTGCAGCCGGAGTTAACTCTGCAATTGCTTTAACGGTTTCATCTGAAAACGTAATGCCCTGCGGATTTGAGTATTTTGGCACAACAAACATACCCTTTACCATTGGGTCCTTAACGTATTCCTTAATTTGCTCAACGTTAGGACCGCTTGAGGTCATATCTACGTTAATCATTTCTATTCCTAATGATTCACAAATAGCAAAGTGTCTGTCGTAGCCGGGGCACGGGCAAAGGAATTTAACCTTACCCTGCTGTGCCCAAGGAGTGAAGCCTGCGCCTAAAAACATACATTGATTAACGTAATCGTACATAAGTGAAAGGCTTGAGTTTCCGCCAACAATTACGTTTTGCGGCTCAACACCCAAAAGCTCCGCAAAAAGCTTTTGGCACTCAGGTATACCCTGAAGCAAGCCGTAGTTTCTTACGTCGAAGCCTGCCTCTGTTTTAAAGTTACCGTCTTCAAAAACAGTAAGCATATCGTTAGAGATATCTAACTGGTCGCTGCCCGGCTTACCGCGTGACATATCTATATTGAGGCCTTGTGCTTTTATAGCCTCGTACTCCGCCTTAACAGCGTTGTACTCTGCCTGTAATTCATTTTGTGACATTTTTAAGTAAGATTGATTCATAAACTAACTCCATTATCTATTTTTTTCGTTTGAAAAGTATTGGTTTTATTTTTGGTTTTTCTTCCCACGCTTTTTCCATTTCCGGTAAAAGTATATCTGAAAGATTTTTTCTTATTTCTTTAAAATTCTTGTCATTTGCAAGATTCATTTTTTCATTTGGGTCATGGCTTAAATCGTAGAGATAAGCTTCAAAATAAATTTTAGCCTTTCTGCTAAGAGCTCCTAGCCTTGGCGCACTTACAGAATATTTATATTTATCTGTCCTTATAGCTCTGGTTTGTGATTTGCAAAGCTGAATAAAAACGTTATCACGCTTTGCATCAGCATCTTTTTCATCTAAAACAGAAACGCCCAAAAATGTAGAAGGGATGTAAATATCTGCAAAATGGAGCAGAATAGCAGGCAGGTCAATCAGGCTTACAAGTCTGTCATCTACACCTTTCTTTTTATATGCACCGCCAAAAATTACAAGTGGTGTGTGAATTGCTGAATCGTGACAGCTTTTTTGGTAGTTGGAATTTCTTGTTTTAAAGTGACAGCCGTAATTACTTGTGTAAATAACAACTGTATTCTCGTAAAGACCTTTTTCTTTGAGTGAGCTTACCAACTCACCAAAATTATGGTCGATTCTGTTTATTGCTGAAATATAATCAGGGTATTCCTGCTTGTAATCCCCCTTCAAGATAGATAAATCCTCGGGAATGGGGTAGTTTTTAAAGCTTTCCACCGTTTCGTTAAAGCCTTCAAAATGGTTACTTCCCTTTTTCAGCGTAAGCTCCGGCTGTGAAACGAACATAAAAAATGGGGTTTCGTTTTCTTCTCTGCTGTTAATATATTCAATTGCCAAAGCATTTACAACGTCTGCTCTGTAGCCGTTAAGCTCTGACTTATTGCCGTTTTCATCAAACACACAAGCCGCTTCGCCCTGAGCAGTAAGACTGAGCGTATTTGCAGCACGCCAGTATTTATAGCCACCCTGCTGCTCTTTCGGAACTGCATTTTTTCCTTTGTCAGCTAAACGCCACTCACCAATAAACGCGGTATCATAGCCGTTATCGTCAAAATAATCTGCAATAGTTTTTGTGCCCTTGGAAAGCACCGAACTGTTTTTGCGGTAATCAAGCTGTGTTGCATACATACCCGTCTGCAAGCAGGCGCTCGCGGCAACAGAATCGGGATGACAAGTGAAAGAATTTGTAAAACGAGTACCCTCTTTTGACAATTCCCACAGGTTTGGCATAACTTGCGGATTAAGCGTATCAAAACGCTGCCCGTCAGAAAGATAAAAAATAATATTCGGTTTCATAAGACTTTCACCCCCGAAGCGTAAATATATAATATCCAATGTATTATAGCAAAGACAAAAAGATTTGTAAATATTTTTAAGCAGAAATTTAATGATGATTTTATTAATATTATATTGTAACCTTCGCAAAAATGCGATATAATGATTAACAACTGAAAGGCGGTGTGTAAAATGACTGCACGAATAGCAATTATTGGCGGAGGCGCCTCGGGGCTTGCTTGTGCAATTGAGGCAAAAAGACAAAGCAAAAAAGCAGCCATCAGCGCTGAGGTAACTGTTTTTGAGCATTTACAGAAAAGTGCGAAAAAAATTCTTGCTACCGGCAACGGCAGATGTAATTTTTGTAACGAGAGCATAAGTGAAGAAAATTACTACGGTGACAAGGCTTTAATAAAAGCAGTTTTAAGCTGTGAATACAACAACACACTTGAGTTTTTTAAAAAGTCAGGCATACTGCCCTATTTTGAAAACGGAAGAATTTACCCACGCTCAGAGCAAGCTGCCTCTATAAGAGATGCTTTATTAAAAACCTGTGAGGTTTTAAAAATTGAAATTTCAACCGAGCAAGAGGTTACAGAAATTAAAGAAGCAAACGGAAAATTCACCGTTTCAGGCAAGGAATTTGACGCGGTTGTAGTAGCAACGGGCGGCTGCTCGCAAAAAGCACAAGGCAGCGACGGCTCCGGCTACAAGCTTCTAAAGGCATTCGGTCACAAAATTACACCCGTTTACCCTGCACTTTCTGCTCTTATAGTTTCTGAAAAAGGCTTTAAAGAGCTTAAAGGCTTGCGAATTAAGGGCAACGCCGCACTTTTTTCGGGCAAAAAGCTTTTAAAGGAAGAATTCGGTGAAATTCAATTTACAGAAAATGCACTTTCAGGTATTCCGATTTTAAATATTTCTCATTTTGCAAACGACAAAAAGAACATTCACATTGTTATAGATACCTGCAACGAATTTTCCTACGAGGAATTGACAATGCATTTTTCAGAACGACGTCTTAAATCGCCGTCATTAAGAACGGAAGAAATTCTTTCGGGAATCATACCGCAAAAGTTTTCTTACCACGTTATGAAAATTGCGGGAATTAAAGAAAGTACGCTTGCAGGTACGCTTACCGATAAAAATATAGATGCGCTCGTTTATGCTTTAAAGCAAGCAGAATTTAAAATTGACGGCGTGCGCGATTTTGAATATTCACAAGTAACCTGCGGAGGTGCTTCGGCAGACGACCTTGACCCGAAAACGCTTATGTCTAAAAAACAGCCCGGGCTTTTTGCCTGCGGCGAAATTCTTAACGTTAACGGTGATTGCGGCGGCTACAATCTCCACTTTGCCTGGACAAGCGGAAGACTTGCAGGCGCTTCAGTAATAAATTATTTAAAAGCAAGGTAAAAAAATGATTAGACTTAACGAAATTAAAATGCCGCTTGGCACAAACGAGCTTGAGGTAAAAAAAGAGGCTTGTAAAATACTTCATATAAACGAAAGTGACGTAAAAGGCTTTTCTCTTGCAAGACGCTCAATAGATTCAAGAAAAAAGGATAATATTTTTCTTGTGTATTCTGCAAATATTGAAACCGACCTTAACGAAGAAAAGCTTATAGCAAAATTCTTACCAACCAAAGCTTTCATTACAGAAAAATATGAATACGTTTTGCCGGAAAACAAACGAAAATCGAGGTACAGACCCGTTATAGCAGGCTTTGGACCTGCAGGCATGTTTGCCGCCTTAACGCTTGCAAAGGCAGGGCTTTGTCCGCTTGTTTTAGAGCGTGGCGGTGACGTAGATTCAAGAACAAAAAGCGTAAACACCTTCTGGACACACCACAAATTAGACACAGAATCAAACGTGCAATTCGGTGAGGGTGGCGCAGGAACGTTTTCAGACGGTAAATTAACGACGGGAATTAAGGACCCGCGCTGCAGAGAGGTGTTTATTCAACTCGCAAGGTTTGGTGCGCCCGAGGAAATCCTTTACTCTGCTACACCGCACATTGGCACAGACAAGCTTAAAACGGTAGTTAAAAGCTTGCGTGAAGAGGTTATTCGTCTTGGCGGTGAGGTAAAATTCAACACAAAACTCACCGATTTAATTATTGCAAACGGTGCTTTACAGGGTATTACTTATGAGGATGCAAACGGTAGCCACGACATTGAAACTGATGCCGTAATTCTTGCAATAGGTCATTCCTCAAGAGATACCTTTGAAATGCTTTACAAAAAGAACTTTGAAATTATGCAAAAGCCTTTTTCTGTCGGCACAAGAATTGAGCATCCGCAGGAGCACATAAACAAAGCTCAATACGGCAAGCTTTACAACTCCCCTCTTTTACCGAATGCAGATTATAAATTAGCGTGTCACCCGGAGCACGGGCGCGGACTTTACACGTTTTGTATGTGCCCGGGCGGTACGGTTGTTGCAGCCTCCTCCGAGGAGGGTGGTATGGTTGTTAACGGTATGAGTGAATATGCAAGAGATAAGGAAAACGCTAACTGCGCCTTGCTTGTTGGAATAGAGCCTCCGTTTGACACAGACCATCCGCTTGCGGGTATGTATTTACAAAGAGAAATAGAAAGAAAGGCTTTTAATGAAGGCGGCGGTGACTACACAGCCCCTGCACAGCTTTTAGGTGACTTTCTTAAAAATGAGCCTACTAAAAAATTCGGCTTTGTAAATCCGAGCTGCCCAACGGGTGTTGCCCCCTCTGATTTAAGAAGAATTTTACCTAAAAAGGTTACGGATACAATTGCAGGAGCAATAAATGATTTTGATAAAAAACTGAACGGCTTTAATCTTTACGACGCCGTGCTTACCGCACCGGAATCGAGAAGCTCTTCACCAATAAGAATTTTAAGAAACGAGTTTTTCCAGACTACTAAGGTACAAGGAATCTTCCCTTCGGGTGAAGGCGCAGGCTATGCAGGCGGAATTGTTTCCGCTGCTGTTGACGGAATTAAATGTGCAGAGGCAATTATTTCAGATTTAAGGTGACAAGAATAATAGGACTATCCCTCTTATGAATAAGCTTCATAAGGGGGATTTTTTTATGAAATGCTTAGTTATAAATTACAGAAGTACGGTTTTTATTATTGCAACGGTATTTCTGCTCGTGCTTTCAAGCCTTTCTACAGCTATGGGAATATCTGTAACAAGTGACAACCCTTTAAGGCGCTTACCAATTTACTGTGTAGAAACAAATGAAAAAAAGGTTGCAATAACCTTTGATGCCGCTTGGGGTGCTGAGGATACTGCTGAAATTTTAAAAATACTTGAAAAGCACAATGCGAAGGCTACAATTTTTGTGCTTGGCACCTGGGTTGATGCTAACCCCGAGGCAGTTAAAAGCTTTTATGAAAAAAAGCACGAAATTGCCAACCATTCAGACACACACAAGCTTTTTGGCAAGTCGGACCGAGAGACAATTATTAAAGAAATAGAAGAATGCAACAAAAAAATTGAAGCTGTTACAGGTGAAAAAACACGTCTTGTTAGAGCACCATCCGGCGACTACGACAACAAAAGCATAGAAATAGCCGAGGAAATGGGTATGAAAATGGTGCAATGGTCTGTTGACTCACTCGACTGGAAAAGGCTTTCGGTAGATGAAATGTACTCAAGAGTTGTTAGCAAAACCGAGAACGGCTCTATTCTTTTATTTCATAATGGGGTTGAAAACACGCCCGAGGCACTCGACAAAATTCTTACAGAATTAGAAAAAGACGGCTACGAATTCGTAACCGTCAGTGAGCTTATTTATTGGGAAGATTATAAAATTGACCACACGGGCAAGCAGAAGCACTTGAAAAACGCTTTAAGTTGATATATATTTGTTTCATTAAATCAAAAGATGTTTAGCTATGACAAGGAAGTACAACATTGATATTCTAAGAATTATAAGCGCCTTGGCAATTATTGGAATCCACGTTATATATACATAACGCTGCATTTATTGACCCCACACTTGAAGGCACGCTGAATATGGCACGCCGCCTACTGCTGGTTTGTTTATGCAATTATAGGAATTTATTTGGTTGTGCCGGTTTTCCACAATTTCTTTCAAAAGAGCAAATCAAATGCAGAAATTGTAACGCTTTTGATTTTTATTTTTACGGTGATTCTACCGAAATTTAAAGGCAAGCTTGCAGTAGCAAACGACTTTCCGCTTGTAGGCTACCTTTTCTACTTTTGCTTTGGTATGCTCATAGCAAAGGTTAAGCCTCGTAAGTTTCTTATTCCCGTATTTGCCGTTTCTAAAAAAAGAAAGTGCAAGGTCAAGCCTTGCACTTTTTTATTTTTGCAATAATTCTTTTAAAACGTCGGGGTTTCTTGTTGTAATATTATCCGGAGCAAAATAAAGAATTTTGTACATATCCTTTTCTTCATTTACTGTCCAAATAGATACAAGCAGGTCACTTTTGTGAAATGCGTCTACAAGCTCCTTTGAAGCGGAGTCCTTGTTAAAGTTTATGCCGACAGCACCGTTGTCTTTGACGATTTTAATTAACTCGTTAAGATATTCAGGTGTGTGGCTGCCTGCTTTTTTTACATCAACGTTCAAATAATACGGTACGGCAGGACATTCTTTTTTTACTATTTCAACGTTTTCTGCCTCGACGCCTGTGAAAAATATTCTTTCTTCAATATTATATTTTTGTGCAAGTTCCCACACCACGCTAAGGTCTTTAAAAGCCTTAATATCTACGTTAACCATAAGAGCTTCATACGTGGAAACAAGCTGAAAGGCTTCGTCAAGTGTTACCTCACCGCCTACCGGCTTATCGTGCGAAAGCACCGGCTTGTTTTCACTATTAAAATACAAATCGAATTCGACAATACTTGCAGAGTGCTCAACACCGACCTTTATAGACTCAAGTGAATTGTCCGGGGTACCGCAGCAGCCCGTATGCGCCGTATAAGTAAAGTTTTCAGGCAAATTTAACGGCTGTGATTTATAAAACTCCGTCTGCTTTTTCTCATTCATAAACAACACCACCAAAACTACCATTGTAGCTACCGCTACAATGGCGGCTGCACCTATAATAAGCTTTATTGTCTTTTTCATATTTCCCTACTTTTATAACGGGTCAGCATTGCGCTGACCCATTATTTATTATTAAAAATCAATCACCGAGGAAATCCTTAAGCTTTTTGCTTCTGCTTGGGTGACGAAGCTTTCTTAAAGCTTTTGCCTCAATTTGGCGAATACGCTCTCTTGTAACCTGGAATTCCTTACCAACCTCTTCAAGAGTTTTTGGGTTACCGTCATCAAGACCGTAACGAAGACTTAAAACTCTTGCCTCTCTTGGTGTGAGAGTTTTTAACACCTCTGCAAGCTGCTCGCGCATAAGTGCCATAGATGCAGCATCTACCGGTGCCTGAGCATCATCATCAGGAATAAAGTCACCTAAGTGGCTGTCCCCCTCCTCACCGATTGGTGTTTCAAGAGAAACAGGCTCCTGTGCAACACGAAGAATTTCACGAACCTTATCAACAGGCATATCGAGCTTTGCTGCAATTTCCTCTGCCGTCGGGTCTCTGCCGTTTTCGTGAAGAAGCTGACTGTTTGTCTTTTTAACCTTGTTAATTGTTTCTACCATGTGAACAGGAATACGAATTGTTCTTGCTTGGTCTGCAATAGCACGTGTAATGGCTTGTCTTATCCACCATGTAGCATAGGTTGAAAACTTAAAGCCCTTGGTGTAATCAAATTTATCAACAGCCTTAATAAGACCCAGGTTACCCTCTTGAATAAGGTCTAAGAACTGCATACCGCGGCCAACGTATTTTTTAGCAATACTTACAACAAGACGAAGGTTGGACTCCGAAAGACGTTTTTTTGCCTCAGGGTCATCGGTAGAAATTCTCATAGCAAGCTCGATTTCCTCCTCAGGAGTTAAGAGAGGAACTCTACCTATTTCCTTTAAATAAACCTTAACCGGGTCGTCAATTGAAACGTTTTTAGCATCAGATGAAACATCATCCTCAACGGTTTTGGTTTCATCTAAGTCGAATGCAAGTGCATCAAGCATTTCTTCACCGAGGTCATCAATAATCTCTATGTTGCTGCTTTCAACAGTTTCATAAAGCTTATCAAGCTCCTCAATGTCGAAGTCCATTTCAAGAATTACAGCATCAATTTCGTGTGTGGTAAGCTTACCGGTTGCTTTACCCTTTTCAATTAACGCTTTAATTTGAGGTTTCTTTTCAAATCCTTCCATTTTAACACCTTTCTTTTCACACTAACACAATTTCTTGCATTATAAATTTACTTTTTTTCATCTTCAGATTTTTTTAAAGCCGCAAAAAAATCTAAAAAAGCTGCGTCATCCATTGTTGATGGTGCTTGCTCCTCCTTTTTTGCTTTTTCAGCCTTTAATACATTTATGCAATCCACACATTCCTCGAGGGTATTTGAAACAATTGAAGAATCAGCAAATAGCCTTGCTACGGCGTTCATTTCCTCACTGGTAAGGTGTGGCGCTAAAAATGATATTTCAACGCTTAAGTCTTCACTTAATCTGCTTAAAATGAGAGTAAGTATTTTTTTATTTAACGGCGTTATAAACAGCTCCTGGTTTAAATCATCCTTAAGCTTGTTGTAAAACGCTGTATTGTTGAGTAAAGTAATAAGAAGAATATCCTCAGCCTTGGCTGCTCTTATATTTTTTGCTCTTTCGGGGTCAACTGATTTTTGAATTGCCTTTTCTTCCTTTTGAGCTGTTTTAAACTCTTCTTTCTTGACAACGTAATTTTGCTTTTTGCCAATTGAATTAACGGTTGTAAGAATTGCTTCCTTGGAAACACCTAATTCATCTGATAATTTTGAGGCATAAACCTCACGTTCGATAGCATCAACTCGCAAAAGAAGTCTTGCGGCATCCTTTAAAAAGTTGTTTTTGCCGTCATCTGTATTAACATTGTACCTTGATTTTATTACGTGCAAGCTATATTCTATTGCATTCAGAGCGTTTTCCATAAGAGTCCTGAACTTGTCTGCTCCTGCCTCTTTACCGAGAATTTCGTCCGGGTCCTTAGCACCGCCAAGCATTATAACCTTAACCCTTACGCCGGTTTTGGAAAACAGCGTTAAGGCTGCTCTTACAGCCTTTTGACCTGCCTCGTCCGAGTCGTAGCACAGGTAAACCTCTTCTGCATAGCGCGAAATTAAGGTAACCTGCTCGGGCGTAAGCGCTGTACCAAGACCTGCAATAGCATTTGTAAAGCCGTGCTTGTGAAGAGAAATAACGTCCATATACCCCTCACAAAGAATAAGCTTACCGTTATTACCGTTCTTAGCAATATTAAGAGCAAACAGCTCCTTGCCCTTTTTATAAACGGGTGTATCGCCCGTGTTTATATATTTAGGCTTGCTATCATCTAAAACCCTGCCGCCAAAAGCAACAACGTTGCCTCTTAAATCTATAACGGGAAAAATAGCTCTGTTTCTGAAATTGTCGTAATAATTTTTTCTGCCGTCCTTTTCGGAAAGCTTTATTAAATCGGCTCTGACTAAATCATCCTTACTAAAGCCCTTTGAAACAAGGTAATTGGTAAGCTCGTGCCAGTCGTCAGGTGCAGCACCTAAGCCAAAGCGTGTAATTTCACTTTTAGTGAGACCTCTGCCAAGAAAATACCGTAGCTGCTTTTTGCCCTTTTCACTAAGCAGCGTTTCGTGAAAAAATTTTGCTGCCGCGCGATTTGCTTCGTAGGTCAGCTTACGCTTTTCGTGCAAAGTATCGTCAAAATTTTCATCCGGCATTTTTATGCCGCTTCTGTCGGCTAAAAATTTAACTGAATCAATATAATCAAGATTTTCTATATTCTTAATAAAGGTTATTACGTCGCCACCTGCGTGACAACCAAAGCAATAATAAGAAGAGGTTTCGGGGTAAACTGTAAAGGACGGAGTTTTTTCGTTGTGAAACGGACAAAGTCCTACAAGGTTTCTGCCTCGTCTTTTTAATTCAACGTAATTAGAAATAACCGATTCAACATCGTTTCTGTCACGGATTTGCTCTAAAAAATCGTCAGATAATCTTACAGCCACTTTCACCACCCCTTTTTAATGAATTGATTATTAATATCCCCAGGTTTTCGGTACAAATAAATCTGTAAACGTTTTAATTGAAAAAGCATCCGTCATACCTGAAATAAAGTCACAGGCTGCTCTTTCGGAGCCCTCCTTCAAGGCAATGCGGTAGTAGAATTCCGGCATTTTGTCAGGATAAAAAGAGAAATAGCGGTACAATTCCTTGATCATATCCTCTGCTCTGAATTCTTCGCTTTTGCAAACCGGGTTTGTATATACGTTTTTAAACATAAATGAATGAAGCTCGTCAAATGCCTGCTGTACCTCGTCAGACATTTTAACTTCATCCTCAGTATTTTCAATAACAGACATAACAAAATTGTTTATGCGTTCACTTTTACTGAAGCCTACTGTCATTCTTATTTCGAGCGGAATGTCATCTTCAGACAAAACATCAGCTCTTTCAGCGTCGTCAATATCGTGATTTATGTAGGCAATTTTATCAGCAAGCTTAATAATTCTGCCCTCAAGAGTTTTTGCCTCCTGACCCTTTGTGTGGCACACAATTCCGTCGCGTACCTCCTCGGTAAGATTAAGACCCTTACCGTCACGCTCTAATGAATCTACCACTCTTAAGCTTTGCTCAAAATGTGTAAAGCCTTTGGTGTAAACCTCGTTAAGCGCTCTCTCACCTGCGTGCCCGAAGGGTGTGTGACCTAAGTCGTGACCTAAAGCAATTGCCTCTGTTAAATCTTCATTTAAAGAAAGCGAACGGGCAATTGTACGGGCAATCTGGCTTACCTCAAGGGTATGAGTTAAACGGGTTCTGTAATGAACGTTGTCCGGTGACAAAAACACCTGTGTTTTATCCTTAAGTCTTCTGAAGGAGGAGGAGTGCAATATTCTGTCTCGGTCACGCTGGTAAGCTGTTCTGACGGGACATTCCTCTTCTAAAACGAGCCTGCCCTTTGTATTCATACAAAGCATAGCATGCTTGGAAAGCTCGCGCTTTTCCCTTTCTAAAGTCTTCAATCTTATTTCATTTGACAAGAATATCACCTACCTACACCTTATAATACGCATTTTTTTTGTTTTCCCCTGCTAATTTTTAAAATTTTTTTATCCTTCTGCAATTACCGTACCAATTTCGGCAGGTGTAACCTTACCGTTTGTTAAATCGGCACAATTAACAAAGAGCTTTTCTTTAGCTTCTGCCTTAACACGAAACTCAAGTGTTACACTCTCACCAAAATCAGAATTAAGCACAACACCACCGCATTCTCTTATTAAAGAATCCATTTTATTGTAAAAGGTATAATCAACCGAAACCTCAAAAACACTCCACGGCATTAAGGTGATTACTGCAGATTCATCTACCCCAAGCTTTGCAGAGTGTGAATATGCTCTTACTAAGCCACCGCCACCTAAAAGAATTCCGCCAAAATAACGTGTTACTACAACTACACAATCTGTAATATCCTCCTGATTGAGGACGTTAAGCACGGGCATACCTGCCGTACCTTGCGGTTCACCGTCATCAGAATACCTTTTAATATTACCCTCACGAATACAATAAGCGTATACGTTATGTGTAGCATCCCAATGCTTTTGCTTAATGGAGGCAATGAACTCCTGTGCCTCTTGTTCAGTTTGCACGGGCTTTGTGTAGCTTATAAATTTTGATTTTTTTATTACGTATTCTGTTTCTGCATAATTTCTGAGGGTTTTATAAATTTCTGCCACGGTTACACCACCTTTATAATTTAATACGCCAAAAAGGCGGTGATAACTCACCGCCCGATTCAGCAATAATTTGATACAACTTATTTTGAAAGGTTGTATTTTTTATTGAATCTGTCAACACGACCGCCTGTATCAACAAGTTTTTGTTTACCTGTGAAGAATGGATGGCAGTTAGAGCAAATATCAACACGCATATCGCTCTTTGTTGAAGCAGTTTCAATAATTGCGCCGCAAGCACATTTTACCTGTGTTGGTGCGTAATTTGGATGAAGTCCTTCTTTCATTTATTGTCACCTCTTTAAAACTTTCAATATCACATTAGCAGAAGAATATTAACATATACCAAGAAAAAAAGCAAGTCTTTTTTACAATTTTTTTAAATTATTTTCTTTTTTAAGTTACATATTAAAAAAAGTGAAAAATAAATTGAAAGCACCACACAATATTATGCCTAATATAGTTGGCAGAAAAAAGGACACTACGAGCCATTTTATACTTTTTGTTTCTTTGTAAACAGTAAGCAGTGTCGTAGCGCACGGAAAATGGAAAACTGAAAATAAAACGTAGCAAACCGCAGTTTTAAGACTCCAGCCGTTTTCAATGAGAATATTGCTTATTGCTTCAATGCTTTCAACAGAAACCAGCTCATTACCGCCCGAATAAAGCATAAGGCAAATCGGCAAAACAATTTCGTTGGCGGGTAAGCCTAAGAAAAAGGCGGTCAGAATTTCTGAATCTAACCCCATTAAATTGCCCAAGGGCTTTAAGAAATTCATAGTAGAGCTAAGAAAGGCTTCATTAAAGCAGTTTAGTATAAGCCATATTACAACGCCCGCAGGGAAAGCAACTGCTACCGCTCTGCCGAGCACGGAAAATGTCCTGTTTATAAACGAGCGTGCTATCACCTTTGCTATTTGCGGTCTTCTATAGGACGGAAGCTCCAATATATAGTGCGATTTTTCACCCTTTAAAAGTGTTTTTGAAAGCACGTTGGAAATTAAAAGCGTTATTGCTATACTCATTACTATTATAAGTGATAAAATAAATGCACTTAAAGCCTCGCTACCCTTTTGTACCTGCGAAACAAAGAAAATTGAAATTATTTTAATAATCGCAGGAAATCTGCCGTTACACGGAGTAAAGCTATTTGTTAAAATTGCAATAAGTCTTTCTCTTTTTGAATCTATAATTCTTGCACCGGTTACACCTACACAATTACAGCCGAAGCCCATACAAATTGTAAGCGCCTGCTTCCCTGAGGTTTTTGCCCTTTGGAATTTACTGTCTAAAACGTAAGTAATCCTCGGTAAAATACCCGAATCCTCTAAAAGCGTAAAAAGCGGAAAAAATATTGCCATTGGCGGGAGCATTACGGAAACTACCCAACCTAAGACTCTGAAGCCACCCTTTAAAAGCATATCCTTAAAAAAGCTATTAAAACCAACCTTTGAAAAAAGCTCAAGCAAGATGTTTTCCGCTTTATTAAAAAAGCTCATTAAAAGCTCCGAGGGTATATTAGCCCCTACAATGGTTATATAGAAAATAAAAAACAACAACACGCCAAGCACAAGGTATGCCGTATATTTACCCGTTATAAATCTGTCAAGACTTAAATCTCTTTTAATATTTGTTCTGTTTTGGGAAACTGTCACACTCTTTGAAATCTCGGACGCCCTGTAATACAAGCTTTCTGCAATAAGCTCCTGCAGTTCATCCTTATCTATACCGTTTTCGTTAAGATACTTTACGGCATTTTCTAAAGCCTTTTTTAAGAGCTCGTTTTTTCCTATATCGTAACCAAGGTATTTTTCCAAAGCGTCGTAAAAGTCATCATCACCGTCTAAAAGACGTAAAGCAACCCATTTTTTATTCAAACCCTTTAAATCCAATTTAAAAAGCTGCGAATAAACAAGCTCAACTGCATATTCAATTTCGTTCTGATATTTAATTTCACGCTGTTTTTTATTACTTTTAGCCTCAAGAGCCTCTTTTAATTCATTTATACCAATATTTTCCCTTGCGCTTGCCCCTACCACGGGTATGCCAAGCTCATAAGAAAGCAGCTTCAAATCCAATTCAATACCTTTTTTTCTTGCTTCATCCAATAAATTTACACATAAAACTGTTTCCTTTTGCAGTTCAATTACCTGCAACACAAAATACAAATTCCTTTCAAGGGTTGTTGCATCGCACACTATTAAAAGCTTTTCGGAAGCTCCGAAGCATAAAAAATCTCTTGCAACCCCCTCTTCCCTTGAACGCGGTGTAAGAGAATAAGTACCCGGCACGTCTATTATTTCGTAAACTCTGTTATTAAACTTATATTGTCCGTTAAACACCTCTACCGTTTTCCCTGTCCAATTACCTGTATGCTGATTTAAACCGGTTAAAGCATTAAAAACCGTGCTTTTTCCTACGTTGGGATTACCTGCAAGAGCGATTTTAATTTTTTCATTCACCGCTACTCCCCCTTAAAACCATTATTTTTTGTGCATCACAATTCCTTAGTGCAATTACACTTCCACGAATTAAATATGCACGAGGGTTACCGCAGGGACTACTGTGCAGCACACGGACCTTGCTGTTTTTAGTAAGACCTATATCCTGCAAGCGTTGCTTAAACGCCTTATTTGTGTTTATACTGGTTACAACACCTGTTTCACCAATTTGTAAATCGTACAAGCTAACCTGCATTATACTCAACTCCTAATATTTAATATATGAGGATTTATTTTGTTGGTGAATATTGCATTTTCATAAAAAAATGTTAAAATAGTATTATGTATTTAAAAAGTGGGTTCGATTATGAAAACTAACAACAAACACGCATTCATTTTTTCAATAATTGCATATTTAGTAGTTACGTTTTTAGACTTATATTTCACTTACGTTGCTACGCCGAATTTAGAGCTTGAGGGCAACCCTCTTTATAACGTTTTATTTTTTGGTTGGACGGGGCTTATAACAATAAACGTAATAGCCTTTTTGTTTTACGCGCTTATTTCGTACTACGCCTTTATTGGCTACAAAAGGCCCGTTACAAATGAAACTGATTTAAGAAGGTACCTTTCCTACATTTCCTACGGTGATGCCGACAAGTACTCGGTTATGATGTGGAAGCTGCCTAAATACTGGGCACCGCAAATTGCGTGCCTTTGTTGGTCAGTTGCAATAATATTGCCCTTTGCCAAGCTTTTTATTGTTATTGTTTGGTATTTGCTTATTTTAGATATACCCGCTCCTCTTTTCTTTGATATAGTAACGGCAATGCCTATGGGCAGAATAGATTTGGTGGTTGCCGTTCTCGGCGCGTGGGCATTATCCTTTATATGGATAGCGAAAGAATTCAGGCTAAACCTAAAGCAAATTGAAAAAAGAAAATCAGAGGAAGGTAGCACTTGTGATTAATGAATTAAAGCAAATAATTTTGAAACACTTAGAAAAATATCCAAAAGCAGAGCTTTCAGATATTTTAAAGCTGCTTTTTCAAAATGAATTCGGTCCAAAGCATTTAGCAGAAAATGAAATTGAATGCTTTAAAGCACTTTCGCAGGAATTCCGAAAAATTGAATATAACGAAGCTGAAGAACTTTTCGAGGACATCGGCTGCAATGCCGTAAGACTCAATTTGAAGGCTATACCAAAAAACGTTAACCTGAATTACATAAATAAAATTATTGTAAATTCTGCGAATGAATTTTGCGGAACAAACGAAAAGCTTGTTATTAAATTCGGGCTTTTGGTTGTTATGGCGCAAAACAAAGAGCTTCCGTTTGACGTTCAGCTTGTGCGAGATGAAACAAACGCTTTTGCTAAAAACGGCTTTAAGCCGATAAACCACAGTAAAACCTACAACGAGACCTACTCACCCTCATACAGAGTTATAAGCAAAAAATATATGACTTTAATTGAGGCGGTAATAGGGCTTAGCGCTGTAGATTTTGAAAACAACCGTATTGTAATCAGCATTGACGGAGGCTCCGCCTCGGGTAAAACAACGTTAGCAAAAAACCTGGCAGCTCTTTTAAACGGAGAAACGGTGCATTGTGACGATTTCTTTTTACCCGCTGAGCTGAAAACTGAAAAGCGACTTAACGAAGCAGGCGGAAACATTCACTACGAAAGGCTTAAGACTGAGGTTATAGATAAATTAAAAAAGCCTAAGGCAATTTCCTACAAGGCTTTTGACTGTCAGAGCGGCACCTTTGGAAAAAGCAGATTTTTAATGAATAAAAAGGTTGTTATTATTGAGGGAGCTTATGCTTCTCACCCGTACTTGGGCGACTATGCAGATTTTAAAATCTTTTTAAAAACAGATGAAGCTACTCAAAGGGAAAGAATTTTAAGCAGAAACGGTGAAAAAATGCTTAAGCGCTTTTCTGAAGAGTGGATACCAATGGAAAATAAATATTTTAACGAATTTAAAACAGAACAAAATTCAAACATAATAATAAGGAGTGTTTAAATTGAATTTTAAAAGCGATTTAGTAAACAACATTTTGCCTTTCTGGCTCAAGGATGCTATTGACTACGAAAACGGAGGTATTTACACTTGTCTTGATAAGGACGGCAACATTTACGGCACAGACAAAAGCGTATGGTTTCAAGGCAGAGCTCTGTGGGTATTTTCGAAAGCATATAACTGCATCGAGAAAAAGGACGAATATTTGAAGGCTGCTTTAAATATATATAAATTCTTACCGAAATGCACCGATACAGACGGAAGAATGTTTTTTACCGTTACAAAGGACGGCAGAGAATTACAAAAAAGAAGATATTATTTTTCTGAAACCTTTGCTGCAATTGGCTGTGCAGAGCTTTACAAGGCTACCGGTGACAAGCAAGTTTTAGAAAGCGCTGAAAAATATTTTAACGTTGCATACGAGTGCTTTAAAGGAATAAGAAAAAACCCGCCTAAAATCAACCCCGAAAACCAGCAGACAAAGGCTCTTTCCCCTGTTATGATAATGCTTGCAACTGCACAGGTTATGAGAAGCGTTGAGGGACTTTACGATAAATACAACACAATAGCCGCAGAGTGCCTTAACGAAATTCTTAATGGTGGTTACTTAACAGAAAAAGCATTGCTTGAAAGCGTAAGCGTAAAGGGTGAATTTATTGACTCACCTAACGGAAGAATTGTAAACCCGGGACATTCACTTGAAGCTGCGTGGTTTATTCTTGCAGAGGGTCTTGTTACAGAAAACGACGAGGCAATAAAGGCTGCTAAAAGAATTATTGATATTACCCTGCCTTTAGGCATTGATAAGAAGCACGGTGGCATAATTGCATTTACAGACTTAAACGGAAACCCACCTGTGCAGCTTGAGTGGGATATGAAGCTTTGGTGGCCGCAATGTGAAACTATGATTGCCTTAAGACTCGCTTATACTGTATTTAAGGATGAAAAGTACTTAAAGCTTTACAAGGAATTCAAGGAATATTGCGAAAAGTACTTTGTGGACAACGAAAGCGGTGAATGGTACGGCTACCTTCACTACGACAACACCGTTTCCACTACTCTTAAGGGCAATATTTTCAAAGGTCCGTTCCATATTCCGAGACTTTACATTATTATGGCTATGATGGACGAATTCGGCGGAATTACGGAATACATGAAATAATTTGAAACAGCAAAATAAAAAGCATTCTATCGTTCAGATAGAATGCTTTTGTTTTTTATTCCCAAGTTCCCTCGAAGACTAAATCGGGTGTTGCGGAGGCTGAGTCGTTGTAGTAGTCAACCTCAATATATTTCGAAGCGGTTTTATCTAACGAGAAGGCAATACTTGCCGTCATTGTGCCTAATTCGTGAATTTCACCTGCTTCAAACAGGTTAGCTTGCGGGTAAAGCTCTAACTCCTTACCCGATTTGTCGTAGGCTTTAAAATGAGTTGAGCCGACTACCAAACCATTTTCAATACTGTTGTTGGTGTACTCGTAAACAACTATTACGACCCTGTCTGCCGAGGGAGCCTCCTCTGTTACAGGCTCCGGAGCAACCTCGTAAATCGTTTTTATTTTTAAAGCATACTCTCCCTCGGGAGAATCAAAAACACTGTTTTCAGAACCATCGTGCAATATAGCGCCTGCGTTTATTTTTTCTTCAATAGTCGGCTCTTTTTCTCGTGTTAAAAAAGCTACAACCAAAGTGAAAATAAGCACAGCACCAATTATGCTAAAACAAATTCTCATTGCTCTTTTACTCATAAGCTATTTCACCTAACCTACTTTTATAAATTTATTTAACTTAAAGGAATACAAATAACATTCCTTAACAGTACAGTTTGTACATTCCTCAAGTGCCGCTTTGTAAACCTCTAACTGACTTTTATAAATTTTGACAAGAACTTCTTCATCTGCAATTTTATCTGTTTTATAATCGATTAAAACTGCGCCGTCATCCTCAAAAAATGCACAGTCGAGCTTACCTTGAATGACTATTTGCTCATTTTTCAGTTCTGAAAGTAATTCGGGATAAAAATCACCCGCGTTTCTTAACACGGTGAATTCATACTCCCTTAAAACTGAAGAGGATGCTAAAAGTCTTTTTGCAACGTCACTTTCAAAAAAACGAGAAACTGAAGCCTCATCTATGAGGGAAGCCTCCTGCTCAGTAAGCTTAAAGTCGTTCAAGAGATTTTGAAGCTCACCCTTAAAATCAGTTAACGCATTGTTAAAATCACAAAGCTCAAAAAATTTATGAACTGCCTTACCCTTATCCTTACCGGAAAGCTCTTCTTCAACAAAGGATGGCTTTTTAGTAGCAAAAAAGGCTCTTGTTGCAATATGATTTTCTACCGATGAAGCGCTTATTTTGGCGAGCACTGTTGAAAGCGCATCATAAGGGTAAACGTACTCCGCCCGCTCCTTGATTTTACTTAAAAGCTCCGCATTTACAGGTGCCGGCTGTTCATCTTCGGCAATTGCATCATTTTTCTCCCCGGCTTCTGCTACGCCGGCTATAACAACCTTCAAGCTAAAGTTTGAAGGGATAATACGTGTTGTTTTAACACCCACGTATTCTCGTAAGGAATCGGCATCCTTATGGTAAAGCATAGCAGAACAAAGCCATTCTGTCAAACTTTTTGCATTGTACACCTCGTAAGGATGCAGGTAGCTGTTATTATTTTTGTCCGTAATGTAAAAGCTGTTTGCAATTCTTTGCTTGGCCTTATCTGAGGTTACGGAGCACACAAGTACAAGGTGCTCCTTAGCTCTTGTTAAGGCAACGTAAAGAATACGCAATTCTTCAGAGATAGTACCGATTTTTATTGCCTTTTCACCTGCAAAGGATGAAAGCGTACCGTAGGTTGTGAATTTTTCATCATCCCGTATTTTTAAGCCCAAGCCTATTTCTCTTGATACCGTGAGTGAGCCGTAACTATCCATAAGGTTAACACCCTTTGAGCAATTAGCAAGAATAACAAACGGGAATTCAAGCCCCTTGCTTTTGTGGATAGACATAATTTTAACACCGCCGAGGCTTGTAGTGCTACTCTTAGTCAGGGCGTTATTCTTAATAACGGAATCAAGATAACGAATAAATCCCGAAAGACCGTAACGTCCGTCTGCGGTATAGGTTTGAGCACAATTAAGAAAGCTTTTAATTGCCCGGTAGCGCTCCTCACCGTTACTTGCGGACAAAAAGATTTCTGTAATAGCGGTATCATCAACTAACAGCTTTACAAAATCGTATATTGGGTATGCTGAGGCAATGCTTCTGTAAAAGTCAAGCTTTTGTACAAACAGCTTTGCCTTTTCATTTGTTTTGGCGTATTCCAAAAGGCAGGTATAAAGGTCGCTATCTTTATTTACGAGCCTTATTTCTGCAACCTCGTCTGCAGTAAAGCCGAAAAGCGGAGAAAGCATTACCGAAATCAAAGGTATATCCATTAACGGATTGCTGACCGCTTTTATTAGTGAGGTTAAAAGCTGTATTTCCTTTGATTCACAATTAATTTCGTTATTTTCAAACACAGACGGAATTCCAAGCTCGGCGAGTGCATCACTGTACACCCTGGCCTTTCCTTTAGGGCTTCTCAGCAAAACGCAAAAATCGTCGTACCTTGCCGGGCGCAGAGCATCCTCCTCGCCCTTTACAAGAACTCCTGTTTCCACAGCATTTTTAATATATTTTGCAATATAAATTGCTTCATTTTGAATTGCCGCTTCTGCGTTAAGGGTTACGTAATCTAAAACGTGAAGCTCTGCTTCGGCTTTTTTCTCATCCTTATAGGTGCCGCCGTAATAAAGATATTCGTTTTCGTTATATTTTATTTCGCCTACGTCCTTTGTCATAAGCTTGGAAAAAATATAATTGACACATTCGGTTACACACTCTCTGCTTCTGAAATTCTTTTCAAGAATTATTTGAGCAGGCTTATTAAATTCCTCTTCTGAAAGCGGCAATTCCTCTTTAAGCTTCATAAAAAGTTCAGGACTTGCAAGTCTGAAACGGTAAATACTTTGCTTTACGTCACCAACACAATAAAAATTGTTTTTATTGTTTGAAACAATCTCAAATAATATATTTTGTGCTTCGTTAGTATCTTGGTATTCATCTATTAAAATTTCCTTGTACTTTCCGCTGATTTCCTTTGCAAGCTCGGTTTTTTGCGGATTTCCCTCTTCATCGAAGGAAACAAGCAAATCAATTGCTTTATGAAGAATGTCGTCAAACGAGAACAAATTAAGCTCTGCTTTTTTCTCAGAAAGCTTCTGTGAAAACATATTTATTGCTTCAACAAGTTTTTTAACTACCGGGTATAATATTTCGCAATCCTTTTTGTTTTCTTTTGTAGTGGGAAGCGCTTTTAAAAGAATGCTGTCTAACGCCTTTTTGCAGTCCCCCATAATTGCATTGGTTGGCTTGTAGTATTCCCCACTTGGTGACTTTGGGTATTTTGCAATGGGCTCTGTTTTTAGCTGAGCAATAAAATCATCCCAGCGCTCCTCCTTAGAAGCAAGTAAAAGCTTTTTTAAGTTTTCAACGTTGTCTCTGACAAGGTCAGTAAAATCGTTCTCCTCATTTATCTCCTCAATAATGAGCCCGCGCATTTTTGTGAGCATTGCAATATAGTAATCAATTAAAAGCTCAAAATACTTATAAGCTTCCTTTGCAAATGGTGTTGAATTCAATTCGCTTTCAGGATTAAAATATTCCGAAATTTCTTCGAGCCATTTTTCCGACGACGGATATGAACGTGAAAACTCGTAAAGGTCAATTATAACACCCTCTAAAGCTTTATCATCACGCTCCGACAAGAAAAAAGACTTTAACGCAGCAAAGGAGTCATCCTCGTTATTATAAAGGAAATCTAAAACCTCTGCCACGCTTTCATTTTTTAAAACCGTGTGGTCGTTGTCATCTATAACCCTGAAATCTGTCGAAACTCCTGCTAAATGTGAGTTCTCACGAACAATTTTTGCACAAAAGGCATCTATTGTACAAATATCCGCAGCAGGAAGAAGGGCTAACTGCTCTTTTAAAAGATTTGCTTTCCCTGTTTTTTTCTTTAGCTCTGCTTTTAAAGCCTTTCCTATTCTTTCACGCATTTCACCTGCGGCGGCTTTTGTGAAGGTAACAACAAGTATTTCTGAGGATAAGCACCTATTTTCCGTATCGCAAAGAATATTCTTAACACGCTCCGTTAAAACCGCTGTTTTACCTGAGCCCGCAGCGGCAGAAATAAGGCATTGGTGCCCCCTTGCTTTAATTGCTCTTTTTTGATTTTCGGTCCACTCTCTACTCATTGCTGTCACCACCTAACATCTCTAATATTGCGCTGTGACTATCGTTACAAATTTCGTTGGTACTGTCGCCAACCTCAAAGCCGCAAACCGAACGATAATCACAATAAGTGCATTGCTTGGTTTCTCCGCCGTTGCTTGACGGTAAAACAGGAAATGCTCCGTTATGAAGAGCTTTACCCATTTCTAATATTTTTCCATCAACAATTTTAGAAAGCTCCTCAAAATTCTTTTCAGAGAAATAATTACCCGACAAACCGCCTTTCTTTTTATAGGATACGGGAAGGTAGTCAGGGAATTGCTTTATACCCATTCCCTCTAAAACGTCATCATCCTTAAGCACCATTCCTGAGAGCTTGCCGCTAACCCTTTTTTGCGCCTCTATATTTTCCGGCGAAGGGTTTCTTGCGGATAAATAATTCTTAATACCGATTCTTGACGGCAAGTAAAGCACGCCTGCAGGTACAGTCTCACCGTAAAGCTTTGTACCGTTTTTTATGATAGCCATTAAGTATATTACCATTTGAGCGTTCAAGCCGCTTAAAAGATGCGAAAGCTTAAACTCCTTACTACCTGTTTTGTAGTCGATAATTCTTAAATATTTTGTGTCGTCCTTTTCCATTATATCTACTCTGTCTACCGAGCCGTAAACGGATATTTTTCCGCCATCCTCGAGCGGCAAGCTGTATTGGGGAAGGTTATCGTCACCAATTTTAAGTTCAAAATCAGTTGGGGTAAAGCTTACACTTGAAAACTCGTTTTTAAGGCGTTCAAAAATAACCATCAAAACGTCTACCATTCTATTGTAAAGGAACATAAATCTTTTAGACTTGTCGTTAAATCCACCCATTTTTTCTAAAAGATAATTTTTAAGATATTCTGAAACAAAGTCTTTTAAGACCTTTTCCGGAACAGTTAAAAATTCACCCTTAGGATATTTTGACAAAACTGCCTCTAACACACCGTGAATTATAAGTCCGCTGTCAGTAGGCTGAAGCTCTGCAGTTTTAACAGGCGTTGCCTTCAGACCGTATTGGCAGAAAAAGGAAAATGGACAGGTGTAGAATTTATCTAAACGGCTTGCAGAAATGCCAATATTTTCACCAAACAACCTTTTCGAAACAGGCGGATTTTTAAACTCTCCCTTTTTGCCGTTTTTTGCAAGAGAAATACTTTCTAATCTGCCAAAATATTCGGGCTTTGTTTTGAAATACTCATAAAGCGTGGACTTTAATTCTGTATTTTGATTGTACATTTTTGCAAGAGTGAAAAAAGCAGAAAACTCACTTTCAATTTTTTCTGATTCATCAATATCGCAGGAGTCTATAACCTTAACAGACGGTAAAATCACTTTAATATCCTCAACAAGCTCAGAGGCACCGCTTGTTGTTTCGTCATCGGAAACCTCCCTGTAGGACAGGTAAAGCCTTTCGCTTGCCGCTGTGAGCATACAGTAAACCAAGAACTTTTCTTCCGCAACAGTTTCCTCGAAGGCAGGATTTATGTTCAAAAGCAAATCCTTTACAAGAATTCTTCTGTCATTATCTGTTAAAAGTCCGCTTCCCGGTGAAATTAACGGAAATTCGTTTTTGTTAACACCAACAAGGAATATAACCTTTAAGCCCTCTGTTCTTATTCTGTCGGCATTACCGATTTTAACCTCATCAAGACCCTGTGGTATTTCACCTATATCCTTTGAAAAAACGAGAATGGAAAAAAGCTCATACCAACGCTTTATTGTATAGTATTTATCCTTTGTAATTTCTGCAATAGTATCAAAAAGCTCTATTAACGCGTCCCAAGAGCGTTCCTTTTGTTCTGCTTCTACCGGAAAGCCCTCGCTGCAAAGCTCGTTAGAAAGCTCGTAAAGTCTGTCGGTTACCTTTGTATCTTCCAAAAAGCCGTAAACGGCCTTTGTTACCTCTAAGCCCGACGCACCCTCACACTCTTTTTTTAATTTCAATAACGGTAAAACAACTTTTTTTCTTAAATTATTAAGATACTCAATCTGATTTTTTGCGGCATCATCTATTGCGTTACCGAAGCCGTTAGGATGCAACGTAAAATCATTAAGCCATGCGCTGCCGCTGATACCCCAAACAAGCACATATTTTTCTAACGCGGCAACCTGTGTATAGCTTAACTGAGTAAGCCCGGTTTTAAGGTAGCGCATAACGCTTTCCGTTTTAAAATTTTCTGCAATACACTCAATTGCAGAGGTTACGTGAATAAAGAGCGTTTCGAAAGAAAGCTGACGGCGGCTGTCGTCAAAAACAGGCACACCGTAACGCTTTAAAACATCGCACAGAATTCTTTTGTATTTATCACTTGAGCGTTCTACAATTGCAATATCTCTGCAACGGTACTCGCCGCTTCTTATAAGCTTTTTAATTTCAAGCGCAACGCTGTTGCACTCGTCGGAAATATCGCGGCATTTTAAAATAGTTACACCATCCGCATCTCCCAAAAGAGCTTCCTGCTCGGCGCTGTAAATATTCTGCTCAATATGACGAATACTATTGTTTAACGAATTATTAACCTTAAGCTCTGTTACGTTATCAATTGAAACACCCGCACGCTTTGCAATTGCTTCAATTTTATGCTTTAAATTATTCATATAAGCAAAGGGTGAATCCTCACCGCTATTTTCCTCGGAGCAAATGGTTATATAAACGTCCTTTGCATCTATAAGCGCAAGACGAATACACTTAAGCTGTTGCTCGGAAAATGCTTTAAATGAATCTAAAAACACGGTTTTATTCTTAAAAAAGCCTGTTTCCTCAGCGTATGCTACAAAGTATTTAAGACACTCGGTATCATCAAAATAGCTTCGATGCAAAAGCGCTGTGTAGGCTTCATTTATTAAATTTATTTCCGTAAGCTTGTCCTTTAAAAGCCCGTCGCTCATCTTTTCAGTAACGGTAATTAAGTCATCGCACGAAATGTCGCAGGATTCGAGTTCCTTATTAAAATCAACAAACGCCTTTAAGCCCGGCACGTTATGGCGTACCTTTGAAAAGACCTTCAACTCATCCTCAAGCGCTTTTATAGCCTCGCTCATATAAGCCATTCTGACACCATCTGTTGCGAATAGCTTACCTTCAATAATTTTAGTGTCAAGCTTTGACGTGGCAAGCCTTGAAAAGCTGCAAATTTCAACACAATTCATTTTTTGAGCGCCAAGCATTGTAAGCATGGTTCTGTCTGTTTCGAAAGAAAATTGGTCCGGCACAATAAGCAACGGCTTTGTGTCAGTTGTTTCAATTACCTCTTTAATTTTTTCTCTTACCCAAGTAGTTTTACCGCTACCTGACCTGCCCTGTATAACGTGTAGCATAATGCACCCCTTTTCATACTTATGATTATAACACATCTAAAACAATTTTTAAATACAAAATAATTATATCAGACAAAATATACCAAAAATGGTACACCCTCACTTTTTTGGTTAACGAATTGATTTTTTCAGCTGTATAAGCCTTTTGTTTTGGTGAATAATAAGTTTACCGAAAATATTCGGCAAAAGGAGTTGACAAAAATGTTAGACAAAATAGCTTTGATTCTTGTAACTATTGGTGCCCTTAACTGGGGTGCTATTGGTTTTTTCCAATTTGATTTAGTTGCATGGTTATTCGGCGGTCAGGCAGCAATAATTTCAAGAATTGTTTATGTTGTTGTTGCTCTTGCTGGTATTTGGTGTATATCCTTCCTTTTCAGAGAGCACAATGACGTACTTGAACCAACTACAATGGATTAAATTAAAAAATAACGGTTCAGGCATCCGCCTGAACCGTTATTTTTATTTAGATTCAACATCAATTTTAACAATTTTGTAGGTCATTTCGCCTCTTGGAGCTTCAACAACAACCTTGTCACCAACCTTGTGCCCCATAAGAGCCTTACCAACCGGTGATTCATCTGAAATTTTGCCTTCTGCAGGGTTTGCCTGAGCAAAGCCTGTTATATGGAAAACGCGTTCCTTAGCACCGCGGGTTGTTTCTTTAATAGTAACAACTGAGCCAATGTGAACAGTCTCAGTGCTTATGTCCACTTCCATAATTTTTGCTCTTGAAATCATTGTTTCAAGGTCAATGATTTCTGCCTCTAACTTAGCTTGTTCAGATTTAGCTTCGTCGTACTCACTGTTTTCTGAAAGGTCACCAAAGGAACGAGCTACCTTAAGTTTTTCTGCAGCTTCTTTTCTTCCTACTGACTTGAGATGCTCGAGCTTATCCTGAAGCTCCTTAAGTCCTTCGTGAGTTAAAATAACGTCTTGTGCCATTAAAAAAACATCCTCTCGAATATATAGTAATAGTTGTTTTTCGCAATCAATAGATTGTATTATATAAAACCTTGCTTAAATTGTCAAGTAAAACCAAAAATTTAACAATCTCAACCAATAACCACCGGGAAGGTTGCTTTTAAAATTTCGGTATTATCATCTGAGGCAACAACGCTTATGGTAAGCTTTTGCCCTGCGGTTGTGTAAATTTGATATGCCATTGCATCTGCTACAACACTTATTAAGGTGTCATCTAAAAAGTTAAAGTCCTCGGGTAGCTTTTCACGGTCTGCAATAACTTTAATATTACGGAAATCCTCGTTGTATTCGATATCTGTTATATAATTCTCGGTATTATTCTTTTTCTCCTCAAATGCAGTTAAAACGACCTTAGCTTCTATTTCCTTGAGTTTTTTGTAAGCCGCCTCTGTCATTTGAAGCGTATATTCATTTGTTTCGTCGTTTTTGGTGTGGAATATACCTTCAATACCGTCAAGCTTTTGGTAAAAATCCTCCTCGGAAAAATCTTCTGCTAAGCTACTTGCAGGAATTTTTACAACTATGCTTGTAGGCGCTGCGGTTGTAGTTGTTGTAGGCTCGGTAGTATCCTTACCACAGCCCGCAAAAACAACCAAAGGCAAAACCGCAATTAAAAAAACTGATAAAATTCTTTTCATAGAACACCTCTTAATCCCAAAGCTTTTCAGGGTATACGCCGTTTTTAACAAGTTCGTTTACAGACGCAACAACTCCGGGCTTATCTTCCTTATAAGTAACACCAAACCACTTGTCTGTTGTTTCAAGCACTTTTACTGTACATTTATTTTCCGCAAGCATATCTTTAACAATAAACGGCAAATAAAACTCACCCTTTAACGGGTTGCTAACCAGTGCATCATCTAAAAATTTTTTAAAATAGACCTCAATTTCATCTATAAAGCTTGCCGGGAAGCACCAGCAATTCATTGAAACCTTTGTTTCTTCATTGAGCTCAACCCAATTTTCATCATCCTCGGTAAAATAAATCTTACCGTCTTCTTTTCTTATAATTTTTGTTCTTTCTACAACGTCGGTTAAAAAGCTGCTTTCATTTACAGAGCAAATTCCGCGTGAAACCGTACCGTTTTCGGTTAACGTGTTACTTAACTGATATGCCGCCATTGCGTAATTTGCAGGAGTAGCGTTAAAATCCGCGCCGTCAATCCACTTTGAAATAACAGAAAAAGCGTTTCTGCCATAAAAATCATCTGCATTTATAACCATAAACGGCTCGTTTACGACACCCTTGCAGGAATAAATTGCATGGCCCGTACCCCAAGGCTTAACTCTTTCCTCGGGAGTTTCATAGCCCTCCGGTAAATTATCAACATCCTGGAAAACGTACTCTACCTTTACAAGCTTTGCAATTTTATCGCCTACAACCTCTTTAAAAATTTGTTCATTTTCCTTCTTAATTATGAATACAACTTTATTAAAGCCTGCTTTAACTGCATCATAAATAGAATAATCTATAATTATTGAATTATTAGGTCCCACCGGTTCCATTTGCTTTAAGCCGCCAAAACGGCTACCCATACCGGCTGCCATAATAACAAGTGTTTTATCCATAAACAGCACCCCTTAAATTTCATTTTAAATAATATACCATATTTTAACATAATTATCAACCAAATTTATTGACAATATTTTCATTTCAAATATAATACTTATTAACAATATTTTTTCAAAGGTGTTTTTATGACAAAGCTTTTAATTAAACTTTTTATAAAGAATGCAGATGCCTCTACTCAAAAAGGCAGAGAGTCTTACGGCAAGCTTGCGGGCATAACAGGAATTATTTGTAACGTGCTTTTAAGCATAATGAAGCTAATAATTGGTGCCGTTTCAAACAGTGTTTCTATTACAGCGGATGCTACAAACAATATTTCCGACGCAGGCTCCTCAATAGTTACGCTTGTGGGCTTCAGACTCTCAGGCAAGCCTGCCGACAAAGACCACCCTTACGGTCACGCAAGAATTGAATATATTTCGAGCCTTATAATCTCCTTTTTGATTTTACTTATAAGCTTTTCAATTTTCAAGGAATCTGTAATAAAAATTTTTAATCCTGAAGAAAGCATTTTTTCAACAGCAACTCTTGTTGTGCTGATTTGTTCAATAATAGTTAAGCTTTGGCTTGCTGTTTTCAACCAATTTTTAGGCAAGCAAATTAACTCCAAGGCACTTGAAGCAACTGCAATAGATTCAAGAAACGACGTTATTACAACTGCTGCCGTGCTTGCAGCAAGCATTATTTCGCATTTTACCGGATTTAATTTGGATGGCTATATGGGTGTTATTGTTTCTGTATTTATTTTCATTTCGGGAATAAACCTTGTAAAGGAAACGCTTGACCCGCTTTTAGGTCAGCCTCCCACAAAGGAAATGCTTGTGGCAATTGAAAACAAAATTTTAAGCTATGAAAACGTTTTAGGCGTTCATGACCTTATGGTGCACAGCTACGGTCCGAATACATATTTTGCCTCTGCCCATATTGAAATGGATGCAAATATTGACGTTTTGGTGTGTCATGATATAATGGACCAAATTGAAAGAGATTTTAAAAACGAATTAAATATTCACCTTGTAGTACACTTAGACCCAACGATACTTGATTCACCCGAAATAAACGAATTAAAGGAAATGGTTAACAACGTTATTAGCGAAATTGACAAGGAGCTTACCTTTCACGATTTCAGAGTTGTTGTTGGTGATGAAAACCAAAACGTTTTGTTTGACGTTGTGGTACCGCCGGAATACAAATACAGTGATGAGCAGCTTGAAGCTATAATTAGCCAAAAAATCACCGAGGTAAGTAACGGAAAGATATTTACTGTTTTAGTAATTGACCATAGCTACGGTGTGTTAGAATAAGAAAAAACCGTTCTCTGCAGAGAACGGTTTTTTGTTGTGCAGAAATGTGTCTTGTTGCGGTAATGATACGCCAAGCATGAAGGAGATTTTAGTAGACAAAAGTTCCTTTTTTATTGCGAAAGAGCGACCAAAAGTAGTGTGAGTAGTGGTAAGAACGACCAAAAGTAATGTAATTACTCTTGATCCATCACATACAAATCAATGTCAATTTCTGTTCTTGTTGCGTGACAAAAATCAATGACTTTTAGTGATGGTGCAAGGCACGGACTCGAATTGGAAGTATAAACAGTAGGAACAATCTCTAATGTATAGTCAACATCGAATTCGTTTTTGATTTCATTAAGGGTATCAATTTTATCCAAGAGAGGAACAATAGTTGTATGCATTTGATTTTCTACCATCACATCATATTGCTCACACCGACCGATTTCCCACGATGCAAAATCATACAATGTCCCGTTGCGGCGTTTATCTCCAATTTTCCAGTATTTCTCAGGAACCAGCCCCAATCGTTCCGTAATAAGCTCCGGATCAAAATTACCGGTAATTCTGAAATATGTATAGCAACTGTTTTCAGACATACAAGCACCTTCTTTCAACGATATTATATCATAAAAATTACGTTTTTCAATGATATATCGCTGACGCGATATGATATACGGCTTACGCCATATGATATACTTGCTACGCAAGCATGATATAAGAACCCGACCCGCTGACGAAACCAAAGATTTCGAGCGGGTACCCCGGAACCTTGTTATTCGCTGCGCTCATAATAATATCCGTTCCTTCATATGCCGCAGGCATATATCATCCACCGAAGATGGATATCATATCGAAGATATATCACCCGTTCGTGCCAAGGAACGGATATCATTGAAAAAAGTCACCTTTGTCGGTAGACAAAAGTGACTTTTTTCGTGGTGGGAACAATAGGGCTCGAACCTATGACCCTCTGCTTGTAAGGCAGATGCTCTCCCAGCTGAGCTATGCTCCCAAGCGCGATTGTTATTATATCATAAAATCACAAAAAATCAAGTGTTTTGCCCTAAAAAATATTTTATTTTTAAATATTAAATAATACCAAAATTTTATAAAAATACACTTGACACACAGCATTAGTTATGTTAAAATATCTCACGTTGAACACGTGCGGGTGTAGTTCAATGGTAGAATCCCAGCCTTCCAAGCTGGTCGTGTGGGTTCGATTCCCATCACCCGCTCCATGTTAAACACGCGCTTTTAGCTCAGTTGGATAGAGCAACTGCCTTCTAAGCAGTAGGTCGGGGGTTCGAATCCCTCAAAGCGTGCCATTTGTGGTGGATGTAGCTCAGTTGGTTAGAGCGCCAGATTGTGGCCCTGGAGGTCGTCGGTTCGATCCCGATCTTCCACCCCACTTAGGGATGTAGCCAAGCGGTAAGGCAACGGACTTTGACTCCGTCATTCGTAGGTTCAAATCCTGCCATCCCTGCCAAAAACGACAAGCTTTTAAAAAAGCTTGTCGTTTTTTCTTTTCAATAATCCCCTTTTTATTTTCACTCTTATTTTTCGAGCACCCGGATTTTAATGTTCTGATTACATTAACAAACAGAAAGACTGCAAACTTCATCATTATGACAAAGAATGCAGTCTTTTTTCTGTCATTATTACAATTGACATATATTAATTATAGTTATACAATTTATATATTGTCTATTCAGTATATAAGTTTGGGAGGATTTTGTAAAAGCGGTAAATAAAAACGACAGGTACGGCAAGCTTATCAAAATTTTACAGCTTTGTTCCTTTTTATTTATACTGGTTATGGTTATTGTCTGTGCTGCATTTCTTTCTGAAAACAACGTTTCCGTAAACAGGGCGACCTAACAAATCCGCTTTCTTATCTTTATGCACTACCTGCATTAATTTTTGCTATTCTAGCATCTATTATATTATCTAAAAGACAAATTAAGAAAATCAAAAATATAAAAACGGAGGAACAACAATGAAAAACTATGACGTAATAGTGATTGGTGCCGGTAACGGTGGTCTTGCCGCAGCTGCAAACTGCGCAAAAGCCGGTCTTTCTACACTTCTTTTAGAAAGACACAACATTCCCGGTGGCTCTGCCTCTTCTTTTGTAAGAGGTCGCTTTGAGTTTGAGCCTTCTCTTCACGAGTTAGCCGGTATAGGTGACGAAAAAGAGGCAGGCACAATTGAGGAGGTATTTAACCGCATTGACGCAGAGGTGAACTGGTGCCGCCACGATTCGACGTTCCGTCTTGTTGTTCCTGCAAAGGAAGGCGACACAGACACATTCATTAACGAGGATGGCGTTGAGGTTACAGTTGACGCCCGTATGCCTGTAGGCTTTGAGGCATTCTCAAGAAAGCTTGATGAAATTGTACCGGGCTCTTACGAAAGCTGCCGCAAGGCTTTTGATTTATCAATAAGTATGTTCAAGGCGTTTGATTGCCTTGAGGACCCTTCAAAAATACCGGGCTCTTTAAAGGACGTGCCCGACCTTATGAGAATGATTTCTCACACAATGACAGAAGCACTTGATGCGCTTGGCATGCCCAAAAAGGCTCAGGATATTTTTAACACCTACTGGTGCTATATGGGCTCACCTGCTTCACAATTTGATTTCCTTTACTATTTATGCGTGCTTCACAGCTACGTTCGCAGCGGTACAGGTATTCCTAAGTACAGAAGCCACGAAATGAGCCTTGCTATTGATAAGAAAATTCGTGACTTTGGCGGAGAAATATGGTACAACTCAGACGTTACAAAGCTTATAATGAAAGACGGAAAACCCGTTGGTGTTGTTATTAACGGCGAAAAAGAGGTTTACGGTAAACACTTTATTTGTAACTGCTATCCTTACAAGGTTTTCACTGAGCTTTTAGATAAAAAAGACGTACCTGACATGCAGTTAAAAATGCTTAATGCAAGAAAAACGGCTTGTACACTTACCACTGTTTACCTTGGTATGAATAAAACCAAGGAAGAGCTTGGCATTAAGGACTACTCTATATTTATTGCGCCGGATTCCGACTCAGACAAGCAATATGATGCAGCCCAAAATTATTTTAGCGGTTATTGCATTATAAACTGCCTTAACGAGATTATTCCTGATTGCACACCTGAAGGCACAAGCCAATTATTCTTAACAACCATGACCTTTGGTGACGTTATGAAGGATATCAAGCCACAAGACTATAAAAAATTCAAAACAAAAGTTGCTGAGGATATGATTGAAACCTGTGAAAAAGCACTTAACATTTCAATCAAACCATATATCGAGGAGATTGAAATTGCTCTTCCGCCAACGTTTGCGCGTTACCTTAACACCCCACTCGGCACACCTTACGGATATATGCTTGAAAAATGGGACAGTATGCTTCCGCGTACAATACAGTACGAAAAAGACCAGCCGTTTGAAAATTTCTACTTCTGCGGCGCAACGCAAGAACGCGGCGACGGCTACGGCTGTGCTTATTACACCGGCGAAAAAGCTGCCGGTATTGTTATTAAAAAGATGAAGGAGGGCAAATAAGATGTCTGATAATTTCAAAAAGCTTAAGGCTTCAAAATTCATTAAAATGCTCCCTGACCGTCAAAACAGATTTAAGGCTGAAAAAGCAGAGTTACCGAGTTTTACAGACAACGCAACCGCTCTTGCAAGAGCACTCCACCCAAAGGTTCAATTTTTAAAGGTTGCTGAAGTTATAGAAAGAGCTGAGGATACAAAAAGCTTTGTTTTAGTTCCCGACACAGAAAAAGGTACAAAAGAGCTTGCCTACTTTGGTGCAGGTAAATACCTTACAATATTCGAGGCGATTGACGGTATGCCTATTACAAGAGCTTACTCGATTTCCTCCTCACCGAAGGATTCTTTGAACGGCAAATATGTGCTTACAATTAAGCTTGTTGACGGCGGTCTTATGTCGCAATATATTTTTGACAACTGGACAACGGGCACAAGCGTTAAGACCTCTGCACCTGCAGGTAACTTTGAATACCAGCCGTTAAGAGATGCAAAAACCGTTATTTGTCTTGCCGGCGGTAGCGGTATTACCCCATTTGTTTCTATGGCAAACGCTATTGCAGACGGTGATGAAGACTTTAACTTAACCCTTCTTTACGGAAGCAGAAGCTACGAAAATATTTTATTCCGCGAAGAATTAGCAGAATTAGAGAAAAAGTGCAACAAAATTAAGGTTGTACACGTTTTAAGTGATGATGCAAATTCCTACGAGGGTACAGAAAAAGGCTTTATAACAGCAGAGTTAATTAAAAAATATGCACCTGAAAATGAAGCGTATTCAATATTCATTTGCGGACCGCAACAAATGTACAGCTTTGTTGACAAGGAAATAGAAAAATTGAATCTGCCTAAAAAACTGGTACGCCACGAAATGTTTGGTGAATTCCACAACCCTGCTTCACAGGCAGATTACCCACAGGGTGTGCCTGCGACTGTTAAAATTAAAGTGAAAATCCAAGATGAGGTTTACAACATTGAAGGCTCTTCAAACGATTCTGTTATGCAGATACTTGAAAAAAGCAAAATTTCGGTACCTGCACGCTGCAGAAGTGGTGAATGCGGTTTTTGTCACTCACACTTGATTTCAGGCAAGGTTTACGTGCCAAAGCATCTGGAATACAGAAGACTTGCAGACTATAAATTCAACTGCTTCCACCCCTGCTGCTCCTTCCCTCTTACAGATTTAGAAATAGAGGTACCTGTTGCAAAATAAACCCATAAAAACAAAAAGGACAATGCGTTTTCGCATTGTCCTTTTATTTTATTCTTCTATTAAGCCATAGTATCTGCCGAACCAATACGGAATGAGGAAACTTGCGGTATTATTGGCATTTACGTTGTTTCCGTTGTTTAACTTGTATGGATTCCGGTCAAAGTTACAAACAACTCTTTCATCTACGTCTAAAGCCACTTTAAGCTGAGCGGAGCCTCCCCATTTTTCCTGACCCATATCAAATTCAAGATTTTTTCTGTTATCATTTTTCATTTCAAACTGAATGAAATCAAGAGGAATTTCTCTTAAATTCTTAATTGCGTACTCAATGTCACAAACATCATCTGTAAAAGCGTTATAAGCAAGATTAAAGAACGGGTTTCTTTCGTTTCTTTCGTACTCCCAATGCTGACGAAGACCCATTAAAATATGGGCTCTTACAGCAGGGTCTTTTTCAAGTCTTAAGAAGGTAGTTGTACAAAGGAAGCCTAAATTATCATCTATATGACAAACCCTTGCATCGTCCTTCTTAGGCTGAGATGCATTTAAAAGATAATGCTCCTCGTAAGCGAGTCTTAAAAACTCTTTTCTGTATTTTTCATTACCTGACATATGGTAAGCAACGTTTAAGAACGTAAGAATCTCGAGCGAGTTAATACATTTTTCCCAAAGCCACATACTTTTGCCGTTAAGCTCGTCGGGGTCCCAGCAAGCCCAGGTAGTTGGCTTATCATCAATATCGTGAAGGCGGTATTTGTGCTCAATTATGTGGTCTACAATGTCACAAATAATTTCTCTTATGTATTCCTTTTCTTTTTCATCAGCACAAAAATCGTAGTAGAGTGAGAAACCGAAGAAATGACCTGTCATTTCATCACTTGAGGTTTCACCTAACCATTCACAGCTTCCGTCCGGTGCCTTATGCCATTCACCACCGTCAATTTGCATATCAAGATTTTTACCATAGTTTTTATCACCGGGAAATCTTATAGCACGAGCCGTAAAGCCTTTTATACCCGTTACCTTTGTAAGGCGTGCACAAGCATTCATAATCTTTCGTGCCAGGCTTAAAACCTTTTCATCCTTTGTGACTGCATAGCAATAAGCAAGTCCACCTAAACAGCAGTGACTCCAAAGACCATCATTATCTGAAATTCGGAGTGTACCGGTTGAAATATCACGATTAGAAATCTCCGTTAAGCCTACTACATAGCCCGGCTCACGAATGTAATATTTTTCTGTATATTGGAACACCTTTTCTGCCTTTTGAGCAAGAGTCATTTCTTCCTCGTAAATCCTTGTAACGCCTGAAGCGGTTGCCGTCCAGATGTCTTTACCGGAGAAAACTACGTCGTTCACCTTTTCCTCTAACACCCAGCGTGTTGCAGGAAGATATTTTCTAACGCCATTTTTAAGAAGAATTAAGCCTGCATTTGAAGCGAAAGCAATTCTGCCGTCATCTGCAAATGCTATTTTATAAATTTCCTCCTGAGGCAGCGCTGAAATTTCGTTTGGTCCAAACCACGAATTGTTGTTATCGTAAATATAGGCACCCTTATCTGTAGCAAGCCACAAAAAGCCCGTTGTTTTATTAAAGGTTATAGAGTTAATATGGAAATGAGGCATTGAAGAATGCTCCGGGAATATGCACATCCAATGCTTTCTTTTACCGACAAAAACAGTGAGAGCCGTGTCACAGTTTGCCATAAGCCTGCCCGGTGCAGAGGAGATACCCTCCGCCTTTATTTCGTTACCGTAAAAGTGCTTGAACACACCGTCCTCAAATCTAAAAATATTATCCTCAGTAATAAGGAAGGTTTCTGTTGCATAGGTAATGCCTTTAACCTCTTCCTCAAGGGTTTGCAGCTCGCGGATTTTACCGTTTTCGCAAACGTAAACAGTTTTTGAGGAAGCAAAGAAAACCTTACCATTTTCACCCTCGGCAATTACTGTGACGGCACCGCAGGAAAACGAGCCAAACGAGCCGTCTTTTTTTGTATAATTCAAACCTTTTTCCGTACCGATAAAAATTGTACCGTCCTTGGAAGAGCTGAGGCACAGAGCGTTATCGGCAAGCAAGCCTTTTTCACTTGTATATACCTCGCACATTCTTTGCGGAAATTTGTTTGATTTATAAACACCTTTTCTTTCCATATTTACCTCAATTAACGTTTTTTATTTATGCTTTAAAAGAAACCTTGATTTCACCTTTTACTGCAGTTACGCTGATTTCGCTTAATTCAAGCTCTGCTCTTTCAATGAGAATATCTGCAATTTTATCCTCTATTTCTTTTCTGATATTTCTTCTTAAATCTCTTGCGCCTCTGCCACCATCAACAGATTTTTCCGCAATAATTTCCGAAACACCTTTACCTACAACAAGGTTAATACCCTTGTCCTTAAGAGGCTCTGTAAGCTCGTTAATAAGAATTCCTGCAATTTTAACAAGGTTTTCCTTATTAAGATTATTGAAGAAAATAACCTCATCTACTCTGCCTATGAATTCAGGTCTTAAGAATTCCTTTAACGCCTTCATGGCCTTATCCTTGGCGTAATCGTTAGCATCTCTGTTAAAGCCTAAGGCAGACTCCTTTTGCTCGCTGCCTGCATTAGAGGTCATAATGATTACCGTATTTTCAAAGCCGACTGTTCTGCCTTGTGCATCGCTTGTTTTACCTTCATCAAGAATCTGAAGAAGAATGTTAAGCACGTCGGGATGAGCCTTTTCGATTTCATCAAAAAGAATTACAGAGTAAGGCTTTCTTCTAACCTTTTCTGTTAGCTGACCCGCTTCGTCGTAGCCAACGTAGCCGGGTGGTGAGCCTATAATTCTTGAAACGCTGTGCTTCTCCATAAACTCAGACATATCCAACCTTATGAGTGTTTCGGGAGTTTCAAAAAGCTCGTTTGCAAGCTGCTTTACAAGCTCTGTTTTACCAACGCCTGTAGGTCCTACAAAAATAAATGATGCAGGACGTCTTACAGCAGATATTTGTACCCTGCTTCTTCTTATGGCAGCGCAAAGCGCCTTTACAGCTTCATCCTGCCCAATTATTCTTGAGCTAAGCTTTTCTTCAAGCGCTGAAAGCTTTTTCAAATCATTTTCTATAATTTTGGTAGTAGGAATACCCGTCCAGAGGTTAATAACCTTTGCTAAGTCTGCCTCTGTTACAGCGTTATCCGCAGCCTTTTCCTTAAGATCTGCTTCCTGTGCCTCAAGCTTCATTTTCTCAGCCTTTGCATTGGCTAATTTTTCATAGTCAATTTCTCCCTCGGTAACGTTGACTATTTCTTCAATTTGCTCGTCAATGCTTACTAATTCCTTTTGAAGCTTTTCGTAGTCACTTATAGCTACATTACGAAGATTTGCACAGGTGCAAGCCTCATCAAGAAGGTCTATAGCCTTGTCAGGCAAAAATCTGTCGTTAATGTATCTTTCAGAAAGTGTTACTGCTTTATAAACCAGATTATCACTTATAGAAACCTTGTGGAAGCTTTCGTAATAATCCTTTATACCCAAAAGCATAGAGTAGCAATCTGCAATTGAAGGCTCTTCCACCTTAATTGGCTGAAAACGTCTTTCAAGAGCTGCATCCTTTTCAATATGCTTTCTGTACTCATTAAAGGTTGTAGCACCTATCACCTGAATTTGACCACGTGAGAGTGCCGGCTTTAATATATTAGCGGCGTTCATTGAGCCCTCAGCATCACCGCCGGTACCAACTAAATTATGCACCTCGTCTATGAAGAGTATAATGTTACCTTCTTGCTTAATTTCATCTACAAGTCCTTTAATCCTGCTTTCAAACTGTCCGCGGAATTGTGTACCTGCAAGAAGCGCAGTAAGGTCTAAAAGATAAATTTCTTTATCTGCAAGCTTTGCAGGAACATCGCCGTTAGCAATTTTTAACGCAAGACCCTCTGCAATAGCGGTTTTACCTACACCGGGCTCACCTATTAAGCAAGGGTTATTCTTTGTTCTTCTGCAAAGAATTTGTATCGCACGGTAAATTTCAGTTTCTCTGCCTATAATTCTGTCGATTTTACCTTCTCTTGCACTTCCGGTCAAATCTGTACAATAAAGACCTAAAAACTTACGTTTAGATTTTCTTTTGCGTTTTTTTGATTTTGGTGTTTCAGCATCCTCTTCCTCCAAAAGCTCCTCATCATCGACCTCATCGGCATCATCTTCTTTTTTTGCTTTAGAAGAACCTGAGTTAAAAAGATTCTGTAAAAACGGCATTGTACCTGCACCGCCCGGCTGAAAGCCGTCCATATCACCTAACATATCGCCAAACTGATCTGAAACTGCCTCCAATTCGTCGTCAGTAATGCCCATGCTTTCCATCATTTGCTTTATAGGACCAATATTAAGGTCCATTGCACACTTAATACAAAAGCCTTCCTGCGAGGTTTTTTCGCCTTCTATTTTTGAAACGAAAATAACTGCAGGTCTCTTTTTGCATTTAGAACATATCATTTTATTTTCCATTGAATTCACCTATTATTTTTTTGCTTTCTTTTCCTTTGCTTGACGAATAACGTCCGGAATATAGCTAAAGAAAGCCACCATAGTAAGTATTGCCGAAATTACAACAAGTATCATCATAAGCGGATTCGGAATCTCGAAAAGGTGTCTGAAAGCACCAACCTCAGGACCGAAGCCGATAATAAATATCATTACAACGTAAAATGCTAAGGTTGCAACCTTGCCGTAAATTTCTGCAGCGCCGGGACGAAGTCCTATGCTTAACATAATTACACTACCAAGCACCATTACAAACTCTTTTGCAATGAACACAAGGAAAATCCAGCTGAAAGCCTTTAACATAGCATCCTCGGCCTTATTAAAGGTTAAGAATAAAATTACAGCAAGTGTAATTTGAGTTAATTTGTCTGCTAAAGGGTCAAGCAATTTTCCGAGTGCGCTTATCTGATTGAATTTTCTTGCAATTTTTCCATCTACAAAGTCAGAAAGACCGGAAAGCGCAAGAATAACAACTGCTATTACAAACTCACCTTGCATAAAGTAATATGCAAAAAACGGAATAAGAATGATTCTTATAACGCTAATAAGATTAGGTACAGTCCAACAACCTTTAAATAAATCTTTCATAATAATAAAACCTCTTCTTTAACAAAATGTGCTTATTTAAGAATAATCAACAAAGGATTATTTTCATTTATTGCTTCAAGAATTTTTGATGAGGCAACCATCTCTATAAACTCCGTATCTGCAGAGGATGATGCCATATATGCAAGTATAGCGCAAACTACAAATACAATAACAATACCCTTAACCAATCCTAAGCCACCGCCTAAAATCTTGTCGAAGCCCTTTATAACAGGCATCTTTTTAACAAAGCCGTCAAGCAAATGTGTAAGGATAGATAATACTAAAATAAATGCTATAAAAAGAACTACTAACGTTACAGCTTCCATAAGCGGCATAATAACTTGGTCTACCACGTTTACCATAATGGTATCTATTATAACGTCCTGCTCTTTGGGGTTTGCTCTGATGATACTGTCTGAAACAGCTGTAATATTAACACCCATTTTACCTGCGATATTCACAGCACTTTCAGGGATTTTTTCAATTAAAACCTCTACCTTTTCCTGTATTGTGTTGTACTCGGTAAGATTCATTGTAAAAGCGTTTTCCAACCTGTTTCTGAGTAAATTTCTTGCAAATGAGTCGTAAGCAAACTTAGCTGCCTCATCAACAAAGCTATACGCTAAAACGCCCGCTATGAGTGTTGAAAAGCCGTCAAGAAAAGCCTTCACAAAGCCCTTTCGTGACCCAAACACTACAAAAGCGACAACAAGTGCGAGTAAAACTGCATCTAAGAATAATGACATACTAAAAAACTCCCTTCATTAAAAAACGTAACCTAATTCAAGCTCGTTATCACCATAGGAATAACACCTTGAAACGTAGCCCAACGAATGAACAAAACAATATTTGTTTGTAGGATAAATTCCGTAAAGCTTACCTACAACATCAATTTGTCCGACGTTTCGTCCGTTAAGATTATATACCAATATACAATTTTCCGCAAGAGCAAATATGTACTTGTTGCTCATACACATTGAGCTGATTTTGCGGTCAACAGATATTGTTTCTTTAACCCTGCCTGAGGGTGAAAAGACAGATATTTCAAATACGTTTGCGCTGCCATATTTAGCAAGGCAAACCGCATAGTTACCTTTTTCATTTGAATCTACTGCAATAAATTCACTACTGAAATATTCAGCAACTGTTTTATATTCGTCACCGTTTTTCTTTATTTGGAAAACTCCCTTATCTGAAAAAGCTGTGAGTGTTGAAGAATTTGTGAACTTTAAATCAAGCACAGCAACATCCTCAAGTCTTTGCTTGTTAAGAGCCGTGCTGTATTCAAAGCCAAAATAATGAACTACTGAATAAACAGCACCGTTTTCTGCACTTAGTGTTGCAACACCTGCAAATTTACCGTCATCCGAAAGGGTTATAAAGGCAATGTGCTCATAAGCACAGTTCCACTGAAACCTTACCTCACCCTGCTTGTCAAACACAGCTAAAACGCTGGTAGATTTTTCACCTCTTATAGAAAAGGCGTAGTTTCCTTTTTTGCCGTATTCTGCAGTAATAATTACACCTGACGTGTTACCCGAAGAAACCTTTTGCTTTTCGGTAATCAGCACGTAGCCGGTACCGTTTCTGTCAAAAACAACCGCTCGGTCATCATTTATTGAAAAAGCAGGTCTTGAAAAGCTGTGCTTTTCGGTAAAACGCAAATTACCGTTTGTGTCGTAAACAGAAATCGCCTTGTCGGTCAGTATTAAAAGGCTGTCTCCGATTATTCCCATATTCACGACGTCGTCACTCTCAATAGAAAGCGGATAATATTTACCGCCACCGAAAAGACCTGTTGAGATTCTTGCCGAAATTGCCTCTGCAGGTATAATCCCTACCGCCGAAAAAAGTAGTGTCACCAAGAAAACAGCCACTAACGTAAGCGCAATAATTGAAATACTACGTTGCTTCGGTGTAAGCTTTTGCACACGTTTTTCTAAAGCGTAGCCGGTATTCAGTTCTTTAAGCTTTACCTTCATCATTTTCACTTCCGTAAAAAACTTTGTTAAGATATAAACCGTCCGGAATTGCAGTTATGCCTGCCTTGGTACGGTCTTTGCCATCTATTATAACAGGAATATCCTGAGGGTTGATTTTCCCTTCTGCAACGTATAAAAGCGTACCTGCCATTATACGCACCATATTGTAAAGAAAGCCGTTACCACGAACACTGAATACAACCAAATCTCCTTCACGTCGGACAGAGGCTGAATAAACAGTTCTTACCTTTGAGGTAACCGTTGCACCTGCTGCACAAAACGCCGAAAAATCGTGTTCTCCGACAAAATACTGACAAGCGTCATTTAAAAGCTTAGCATCTAACTCTCTGAACTTGTAATGACAGACCTTTTTGTACTTAAACGGTGATAAGCTCTTAGAATTCAAAAATATGTATTCGTACTCCTTGCTTACACAATCAAATTGTGCATTAAATTCTAAAGAAACCTCTCTGCACGAGGTAACGAGAATTTCAGGAGTAAGCTTAGTTGCTAAAGCAACGGGAAAGGATTCGCACGGAATAGTAGCTTCTGTTTTAACGTTAAAGTAATATTCCTTTGCATGGACTCCCGCATCTGTACGGCTGCAGCCGTTTATTACGACACTTTCACCTGTAAGCTCAAAAAAAGCTCTTTTTAATTCACCTTGAACTGTTCTTTGTTCATTCTGAATTTGCCACCCGTGAAACGCCGAGCCGTCAAAGCTTATACAAAACAATAAATTTCTCATAAATTATATTAAAGCCTCAAACATAAAATTCATAAAAATAATAGCACTGCAAATTACCACCGTAATTACTAATGCAATGGCATCCCTGTAGGTAAACTGCATTTTTCTCATTCTTGTTCTACCCTTACCGCCTACGTAACATCTGCAGGACATAGCGTCCGCTAATTCAAACGCTCTTTTAAAGGATGAGATAATGAGCGGTATAAAAATCGGGAAAAGCGCTTTTATTCTTTTTAAAAGATTGCCGCTTTCAAAATCTGCTCCGCGAGCCTTTTGTGCCGACATAATTCTGTCAATTTCATCTATAAGAGTAGGAATAAACCTTAATGCTATTGTCATCATCATAGCGAAGGTATGAATATCTATTTTAAAAACTCTTAATGGTGAAAGCAGCTTTTCTATTGCATCTGTTAAATCTGTTGGTGAGGTTGTGTAGGTGAGAATTGAGCTCATAACCAAAAGCGCTATTATTCGCACAATTATGAAAATTGCCGTGTAAACGCCGCCGTCTGTTATAGCCAATTTTTTATAGGACCACAAAACGTCACCCGTATTGTTATAATAAAGCTGTAAAACAGACGTGAGCAAAATAATAGGAAGCAACGGCTTTAAGCTTTTAAGCATAAGCTTTGGTGAAAGCCTTGTGAGTGCATAAGTAAGCACTACAAAGAAAACCATTACACCCATTGCCGCAAAATTTTTGCAAATGAAAATGAATATAATCAGAGTAAAGCACGCTAAAATTTTTGCTCTTGCATCTAACCTGTGTATGAAAGAATTTCCCGGGAAAAATTGTCCTATGGTAATATCCTTAACCATTCGCCTTCCCCCTCTCAAGAAATTCTGTAAGTTTTTTTGCGCCCTCGTTCACCGTGTAAACGTCTGTTGGTACATCAAAGCCGTTTTCCCTAAGCTTTAAAAACACCCTTGTAATTTCAGGCACGTCAAGTCCTAACGCTAAAAGCTCACTGCCCCTTGAGTAAACCTCCTCAACGGTACCGTTCATAACGATATTACCCTCGTTCAAAACTAAAACTCTGTCGGCAATTAAGGCAACGTCATCCATATTATGTGAAACAAAAATAACTGTACTGCCGGTTGATTCATTATAATGCTTAATTAAATTAAGTAAATCTGTTTTTCCTATTGGGTCAAGCCCTGCAGTAGGCTCATCTAAAACAAGCACTCGCGGCTTCATTGAGATAACGCCCGCAATTGCAACACGGCGTTTTTCTCCTCCGGATAAATCGAACGGTGATTTTTGTAAATATTCCTCGTTAAGACCCACAAAGCTTATTGACTCTAAAACACGTTCTTTGATTTCCTCCTCAGAAAGCCCCATATTTTTTGGTCCGAAGGCAATATCATCATAAACGGTAGATTCAAAAAGCTGATGCTCGGGATACTGAAAGCAAAGACCTACACCGAAGCGGCATTTTCTTACGTTTTCTTTTGAAGCCCATATATTTTCGTTTTCAAAAAGAACCTCGCCTGCTTCAGGCTTTAAAAGACCGTTAAGGTGCTGCAAGAGAGTGCTTTTACCCGAGCCTGTATGACCAATTACGCCAACAATTTCACCTGATTCAAAATCTACAGACACGCCCTTTAAGGCACCTATTTGAAACGGGGTGCCCTTTGAGTACGCATATTCTAAATTTCTTACCGAAAGTACTGACATAATAAAAATTCCTTTATTGTAAACTTTTAAATGCTTCTAAAAAAGCTTCGTCCGTTAATGCTACCGTGCCCATATCGTAGCCCTCTTTTTTAAGCTCTAAGGCTAACTCTAACGGCTTTGGCACGGAAAGACCTATTTTCTTCAGCATATCTGTATGAGAAAAAACCTCCGAAGGTGTGCCGTCCAAGCACACAACACCGTCATTCATAACAACTACTCTGTCGGCATTTACTGCTTCGTCCATAAAATGAGTTACGAGTATAATTGTCATACCCATTTCATTCTTGAGCCTTTGTAAAGCAGAAATAACCTCTCTTCTGCCCTTAGGGTCAAGCATAGCGGTAGGCTCGTCCAGAACAATGCACCTGGTTTGCATGGCAATAGCACCTGCAATTGCTACCCTTTGCTTTTGACCGCCCGACAATTTATGCGGCTCGTGCAGTCTGTACTCGTACATATCTACCGCCTTAAGAGCATCGTCTACTCTTTTGCGGATTTCCTCACGGGGAACGCCTAAATTTTCAGGGCCGAATGCGACATCATCCTCTACAATTGTTGCAACAATCTGGTTATCCGGATTTTGAAAAACCATACCGACGTTTTGCCTTATTTTTATTTCATTTTCTTCGTTACTCGTGTCATAGCCAAAGCTTGTAACCGTACCCTCAGTAGGGTAATTAATAGCATTCATAAGCTTTGCTAAGGTAGATTTACCCGAGCCGTTATGACCTAAAACACAAGTGAACTGCCCCTCGTAAAAGTCGAGTGACAAATTGTTTATAACGTCTGTTTCCTCTTCGGAATATTTAAAGGAAACATTTTTAAATTCTATAATTTTTTCCATATCATTTCATCCAGACTGCGGTTGAGCCACACGGTAACACAAGACCGTTTTCACTTACTCTTAAGCCGATTTCATCTGCCTCGGCTTTGCCGCCAAAATCTTTTACTACAGTAGAATTTAATATGTAGCTCATTACCGCAGGTGAAAGACCTGCTGTGTAAGAGTTAACAAGAATTGCGAGCGGGTCGTCAGACAAAACCTGTTTACACATTTCAATAAATCCGTAAACCTCGTTTTCCAATTTCCAAACCTCGCCGCCGGGACCTCTGCCATAGGACGGAGGGTCCATTATTATAACGTCATATTTCTTTTCACGCCTTATATCACGAGCAACAAACTTCATACAATCGTCAACTATCCAACGGACGGGCTTGTCTGCAACGCCTGAGGAGGCGGCATTTTCTCTTGCCCATTGCACCATACCCTTTGAAGCATCGACGTGCACTACGGATGCGCCCGCCTTAAGTGCAGAAACGGTTGCGGCTCCCGTATACGCAAAAAGATTAAGCACTTTAACGTCATTACGGCCGCTGTTTTTAATTATATCTCTTACTAATTCCCAGTTGCAGGCTTGCTCAGGAAACACGCCTGTGTGCTTAAAGGACATTGGCTTTAAATTAAACTCTAAATCATTAAAATTAATTTGCCATACCTCGGGAATTTTTTTGTAAAACTGCCACGATCCGCCACCGGTATTTGAACGGTGATACCTTGCGTGTGCCTCGTGCCATAATTTATTTTTCTTTTCGGTTTTCCAAATAACCTGAGGGTCCGGGCGAATTAAAATAATATCGCCCCACCTTTCAAGTCTTTCACCGTCAGAACAATCTAATAACTCGTAATCCTTCCAGGCGTCTGAAATACGCATTAAAGTAACCTCTCCTTAATAATATCTGAAAGCTCCTCTGCAAGAACTTTGATTTTATTTTCTTCTATACCTTCAAGCATAACTCTTATGAGTGGCTCTGTACCCGAAACACGCACAAGCACTCTGCCGTTACTGCCTAATTCCTTTTCTACCGCTTCAATTGCTTTTTTTATTTCGCCATCATGCGGGAAGCGTGCTTTACCAAAATCCGAAACGCGGATATTTATAAGCGTTTGAGGATAAACCGTCATACAATCTGCAAGCGTTGAAAGTGATTTTTTTGTTTCCTGCATAATTAAAAGAAGCTTTAAAGCAGAAAGCTGCCCGTCACCGGTTGAGGCGTGGTCAAGGAAAATTATGTGACCTGATTGCTCACCACCTATGGTGTAGCCGCCCTTCAACATATTTTCAAGAACGTAGCGGTCACCGACCTTTGCTTTTTCGCACTCTATTTTGTTTTCCTCACAAAACTTAAAGAAGCCCATATTGCTCATTACGGTAACAACCGCTGTATTATTTTTTAGCTTATTTTTTTCTTTAAGATGCTTTGCGAAAATTGCTATGAGCCTGTCGCCGTCTACTACCCTGCCGTTTTCATCTATTGCAAGAAAGCGGTCTGCATCGCCGTCAAAGGCAAGACCGACGTCACAATTATTTTTAACTACAAAATCGCTCAGCTTTTCAAGGTGGGTTGAGCCACAGTTTTCGTTAATATTTGTTCCGTTTGGATGAGCACCTATAAAAAGCGCTGATGGACAAAGCCTCATAAACAGCTCGGGCGCTGTAACGGCTGCGGCACCGTTTGCACAATCCACCGCAATTTTCAAATCACTTAACGCACCAATTTTGTACTCGTTAATATCACACTCTGCAATGCCGAGAAGATAGTCAACGTAATCACTGACTGCAGTTTTACATTTTGTAACTCTGCCGACCTCACCGCCGATTTTTACCGGTGGTATTTGTGCCTTGTCTAAAATAATGGCTTCTATTTTTTCCTCAAGGGCATCCGGCAATTTGTAGCCGTTTCCCTGAAAAATTTTTATACCGTTATACTCACACGGGTTATGTGAAGCAGAAATCATAACGGCGGCGTCATATTCGTACTTTTTCACAAGATATGCTATTGCAGGGGTGGGAATCACTCCTGCTAAGAAAACGTCTGCACCAACTGAGCAAAGCCCTGCTGTAATTGCTGACTCCAGCATTTGCGAGGAAGCCCTCGTATCCATACCAATAAGGACCTTTGGCTTTTTGTTTTCAGCATCCGTCAAAACCATTGCCGCGGCTCTGCCGATTTCCATGCTAAGCTCGCAGGTAAGCTCTGTATTTGCAACACCTCTTGCGCCATCTGTACCGAATAATCTACCCAAAACAATCACTCCGTTAATAATTTTTGAAAGTGTTTTGTTCGCCGTCCTCTGCAGGTAAATCAATTCCTAAATGTTTATATCCTAAAGGTGTAACCTTTCTTCCGCGTGGGGTACGCGTTAAAAACCCTAACTGCATTAAGTACGGCTCATACACATCCTCTATTGTAACCGATTCTTCGCCGATTAATGCAGAAATTGTTTCAAGTCCCACGGGACCACCGTTATAATTATATATCATAGCGGTTAAAAGATTGCGGTCTGTAATATCAAGACCTAATTCATCTATTTCCATACTCGCTAAAGCCTTTTGTGCATTTTCAACTGAAATGACGCCGTTACCTATAACCTCGGCAAAATCTCTTGCACGCTTTAAGAGTCTGTTTGCAATTCTTGGTGTACCGCGCGAGCGTGATGCCACCTCTAACGAGCCGTCCGGCTCAATTTCAACACCTAAAATAGAAGCACTGCGCGTTACAATTTTTGCAAGCTCCTCAGGTGTGTAAAGCTCAAGCTTTAAAATTATGCCGAATCTGTCTCTCATAGGTGCGGAAAGCTGACCTGCACGGGTTGTTGCACCTATAAGCGTAAAACGCTTTAAATCAAGCCTTATAGAGCGTGCTGAAGGTCCCTTGCCTATGATAATATCAAGAGCAAAATCCTCCATTGCAGGATAAAGCACCTCTTCAATACTTCTTGAAAGACGGTGAATTTCATCTATAAAGAGAATATCGCCATCATTAAGACTTGTTAAAAGCGCTGCTAAATCACCCGGCTTTTCAATAGCGGGACCGGACGTAACTCTTATTTGCACACCCATTTCGTTTGCAATAACACCTGCTAAGGTTGTTTTACCTAAGCCCGGTGGGCCGTAAAGAAGCACGTGGTCAAGCGGCTCCTTTCTGTTTTTAGCAGCTTCTATATAAATTTTCAAGTTATCCTTTACCTTTTCCTGACCTATATATTCGTCAAGGGTGTGCGGTCTTAAGGAAGTTTCAATATCATTATCATTCCCGGTAAACTCAGGGGTAATAATTCTTTCCTCTTCAGCAATAAAAAAATCGTTCATTTTTTCACCTTAATTTTTAAAATCTTAAAGTCATATTTTTGAGTGCGCCCTTAATAAGTTCTTCTACAGATAATTCAGGGTTAAGCTTGCTAACGGCAACTGATGCCTCGGTTTGTGAATAACCTAATGCCGTTAACGCCGCAATTGCTTCACTCGTATTATTTTTTGAGGAAGCCTCGAAAACTGCACTTGAAACGGCGCTACCTTCCTCACTTATAAAGCTTACGTTTGAAATTTTATCCTTAAGCTCAAGCACAATTCTTTGTGCAAGCTTAGGACCTACACCGTTTGCCTGAGTAATAGCCTTTGTATCACCCGAAGCTACTGCTACGGCAAAGGCATCCGGTGTTAATTCTGAAAGAATAGCCAACGCCGCCTTAGGACCTACACCCGAAACGCTTATAAGAAGCTTAAAGGCATCTAACTCCTCAGCTGTGTAAAAGCCGAACAAATCGAGCGCATCCTCACGGACGTTAAGGTAGGTAAAAAGAGTAACCTCTTTTACGCCTGCGGCATTTATTTTTGCAAGCGACGTACGTGTTGTGAAGCACCTGAAGCCTACACCGCCGCACAAAACAGCAACAGACTGTTCATCCTTATGAATTATTTCTCCTGTTACGCTATAAAACATTTTTTACTCTCCTATTAAATATGTAGTAACGAGCCACTTGCATGACCGTGACAAATTGCAAGAGCGAGTGCGTCGGCAGCATCGTCCGGCTTTGGTATTTTATCTAAATGCAAAAACATTTTGGTCATTTCCTGCACCTGAGCTTTTTCCGCTCTGCCGTAGCCTACTATACTTTGCTTAACCTGAAGCGGTGTATATTCGAAAATAGGTATACCCTTGTTTTGCACGGCTAAAACAATTACGCCTCTTGCTTGTGCTACGTCAATAGCGGTTTTTTGGTTAGTGTTAAAATAAAGTCTTTCTATGCTTATTGCATCGGGCTTAAACTTTTCTAACAGTTCGGTTAAATCGTCGTAGATTTTTTTAAGACGCTCGTTAAAGGGCATATCCTTTTCAGTGGTAATTGCGCCATAGCCCATAAGCCTAAAGTCATTTTTTTCGTAACGTACAATACCGCAGCCGACTATTGCATAGCCCGGGTCTATACCGAAAATTACCATTAAATCCACCGCCCTTTATATTAAGCAACACTACTCTATTTTAAAATCATTTTATTATAGCATATATTACATATATAATGCAAGTTTTTTTAATATTTTTACAAAGTTGATTTTCTTTGAAAATATTGATATAATTCGTTTATAAATCGCGTAAAAAGGGTCCGTGAAATATGTATATTTGTAACGATTGTCCAAGAAAATGTAACGTTAACAGAAACGAAAAAACAGGCTTTTGTGAAATGGGCGTTGAGCCTGTAATTGCAAGAGCTGCCGTACACCTGTGGGAGGAGCCGCCCATAAGCGGTAAAAACGGCAGCGGCACAGTATTTTTCAGCGGCTGTAATTTGAAATGTTGCTTTTGCCAAAACAAAGAAATAAGCAAGAAAAAATTCGGAAAAGCTGTTACCGCAGACAGATTAAAGGAAATATACAAGGAATTAATTTTGCAAGGAGTTAACAATATAAACCTTGTTACTCCCACACATTTTACGGATGCTATTTTAAAATCACTTGATGAGCCCTTGGGAGTACCCGTTGTTTACAATTGCGGAGGTTATGAAAGCCTTGAGACACTAAAAGCACTTGAAGGAAAAATAGATATTTACATACCCGATTTAAAATATGCAGACGACAGCCTGGCCTTTAACTATTCTGCTGCAAAAAATTATTTTGAAACAGCAACAGCAGCTATTAAGGAAATGTACAGACAAACAGGAAGCTACCAAATTAACGACGAAGGAATAATGCAAAGGGGCGTTATAATTCGTCACCTTGTACTGCCCGGTCAGCTTGAAAACTCAAAAAGAGTTATAGACTGGGTAAGCAGCAGCTTTAAAGAGGGTGAAATTCTTTTCAGCCTAATGAGCCAATTCACACCAAACGGCGTTTGTAAAAAAGACGAGCTTTACAGAAGACTCACACAAGCGGAATACGACGAAATTTCAGAATATTTATACACCTCGGGAATTGAGGACGGCTTTATGCAGGAGCTTTCCTCTGCAAAGGAGGAATACACGCCCCCGTTTGATTTGACGGGAGTGATAAAGAAAACGGATAATTGAGAAAACTCAATTATCCGTTTTTTTAGTGTCGTGTAAGCTCTGCACTGTAAAGGGTATCTACCGGGTATTTTCCGCCGCCGTTTCTGTATTTTGCAGCACCCGATTCAAAGAGCAGATAAATAGTACCGTTAACGCTCTCAATAGCCTGACTCATAGGCGGTGCGGTATAAGTAATTTTTGTTTCAAGCTCGTCACAAGCATACAAATTAACTTCACAACCGTCTATAAGAACTGTGCCTACTCTATCGCCATCGGTTACGTCGTTAAACACCTTTATGACAGAATCATTTTTTCTGCCATAGCTAATGCTGAAAATAAATCCACCTGAAAGTGTACGAGTCATGCCCTGCGTCTGCTCGGGAATTGCAAGCATAATATCCGGTACGTAGCCGTCTCTTGCAGAGTTGATTTTTTCAATTTTAGGAAGACCATCCTTCAGGTTATAGCCCTCACAATATGCATAAAAGGTTTCGCCTGAATCTATAGTTGTTACGTTTTCCACCTTACCTCTTTCGGCAGGTGTGCTTTCAATAAAATCACCAATCCAAAGAATTTCACTGTAAACGTTTGCAAAGGAGCCCTTTGTGTTAATTTTAAAATCACTTGCAAACTGAACTACGTCGCCATCCTTTGCATTTGCAAGCGTGCTTACCTCTATTGTTCTTGCGGAATAGTCACTTGTTACGAATATGTAGTTGCCTGAGGAGGCAATGCCACCTGCGTGACCATAGTACATTGATCCATCTACATTTTGAAGCTTTACAGATTTAATAAGACTGCCGTTTTCCGCATTTAAAATCATAAGCATAGACGGAAAAGCTGCATCCTCATAGTAACCGCTTATAATAATCCAACCCATATCAAAATTGTAGCACAAGCCTTGCGGAATTACGCCCTCGTAAAGACCGGGGGTGGTGTAAGACGGGGTGAACATACTTGAAAACTCATTGAATTTTTCTTCCTCTGAAACAAAATCATACAGCACAACGTTTGTTGCTGTAATTTTATCCGTAATTTCTTTTGTTCTTAAAATCTTCCTTGCGCTGCATGAAGTCAGCATAGAAGCTACAAGCGCTAAAGCTACTACGGAAAGCAAAATTCTTCTCATGGTCTCACCTCTTTCGGTGTATTTTACTACAAATTTTCAAAAAATGCAAATCGATAGATTAGTACATAAAAAAATCAACTGACATCGCAAGAGGCGCACTCCGCGAGGAAGCGCGCCTCAGTTATATTGCTTCGCAGTTATATTTGTCTCACAATATCACTAATGAGCTTTTAGATATGACTTCAAAGTATGTAACCCACTATGACACCTTCAACCGGAAAGTGTCAATTTTTATGTAAAAAGAAAATTGGGAGAAACTTCTTTACGAAGTGTCTCCCAAGACTTCCGTTTATATTTTAGAATTTCAAATTAAAATCGCCCAACTGATATTTTGTGCAAGGGAAATTCAGATTTCCGTTTTCATCCGGGAACGGTGAATACACGTCATTTTCAAATTCAGTTCTTTCCGCCTCGTTTGTGAAATCCGGAATTTTGTACTGTATACCGTTGTTAAGGCTACTGCGCCAGCCGAGGATTGCCGCTGCAGTCATTGCTGCTGCCTTATACACGTTAAGGAACGGCTCTCTGTTTTTCTGTATGCAGTCAAGGAAATCGTAAATAGCATAGTAATCGCCGCCAAAGTGACCGCTTTGACTCGCCTTATCCTTATCGAACGGATACTCTGACCGGAATGTGCTTTCCTTTTCTGCACCTTCCGGTTTTTCCCAATCGTTATAGCAAAGGCGCACGCTGTAATCGTCACCACGAACACTTTCAATGCTACCCTTACCGCAAGCAAAACGATACCAAAGACCGTGACCGCCAAATTTAGACCAGCCTGTAACACGAGCTACAGAGCCGTTGCTCATAGTACAAAGCATAATTGAAGCTACGTCCTTTGTAGGCTCCTCTTCACGCTCAATTCTTACCTCATCACTGTAAATGCTTAACGCATTAACGGCAACCGGCACCTCACCCGTAACCTGCATAATAGGAGCTAAGGCGTGTGTTGAATAATAGCCCGAAGGCATTAATGCACGCCAATGCTTTGCAGTCGGTGTAATAATCTTATAATCCTCGTGACTCATTGGGTGAACATATTCGCCCTCGCAATAAACTGCTTCGCCAAGAGTATTGTTTTTATAGATTTTTTCCATTTCGCGTACTGTACCAAAATATGCACAGTTTTCTGCAATCATATACTTAGCATTACTCTTTTCTGCTGCACGGCATAATTTAACGCAATCTGCCAAAGTAACTGCAGGAAGAGTTTCACTATAAACGTGAATACCCATTTCGAGTGCTTTTATTGCATATTTTGCGTGCTCGTTAAAGTAGTTTGCTAAAATAACCACGTCGAGACCGCTTTCAATAAATTCATCAAAATCCTTAAAGTACTTTGTATCCTCACAGGTGCATTTTTCAACAAGCTCGTAGGTAGTTTCATCGTAGTCACAAACAGCGTGAACATAGCCCTTTTCCGTTAAAACAGCAGGCTCTGCAATAGCTGTGCCGCGACGAAGTCCGAAAACACCTATTTTAAGCTTATCTTTTCTTTCAACTGTGCAAAGCTTCTTTAAAAACTTATTATCATTATCGTAAGCATCAATATTCATATAACCGTAACGGTTAAGCCAGAAGGTCCAACGAGCTTCCATATCCCCCTCATAAAGAACAGGTCTGAAGCCTGCTCTTAAGTAAGATTTGACAGCAGGCACTCTGAACTCGTCCGTTGTAAGTCCTACGTAGGTACAGCCCTCCTTATAGAGTGCTGCAAGCGCAATTTGGTTAAGAACTGCGCCAAGACCCTTGCCGCGACTATCCTTATGAACAGAAACCATATGTACCCAGCCTCTGCCGTTTTCCTGAACAAGAGCGGTAATGGTTGCAACCGGCTCACCGTTTGACGTAATGAAAAATACATTTTCAGGCTTATAGCCGTCTGCCTCCTCAATTACCTCAACAAAGCGTGTTGCATCTGCTTCGTCACTAACCAAGCCGTTTTTACATATTTCTGCCCAAGCTGCTCTGTCCTCTACAGTGCCGTTGTAGCTTCTGTATTCAAATTCACCTATATCGGTAGGAAACTCGCAAGGTGTTAACGTTTTATATAATTTTAACTGACTCATTCTATAATTCCCTCAAAGTCCTTCAATTGATATTTTGTGCACGGATAATTTACGTTACCGTTTTCATCCGGGAATGGTGTTAAATTATCGTTTTCATATAATTTACGCTCTTCCTCATTAGTGAAATCAGGAATTTTATACTGCTTACCATTGTTAAGGCTGCTGCGCCAACCCATTATTGCAACTGCAGACATAGCGCAAGAACGGTAAACGTTAAAGAATGGCTGTCTGTTATTCTGTACGCAGTCTAAAAACTCATAGGTTGCATAATAGTCACCGCCTGAGTGACCGCTTTCAGCTGCTTTTTCCTTATCGAACGGGAAGTCGTGTCTGAATACGGTTACATCCTCTGCACCCTCCGGCTTTTCCCAAGGGTTGTAACAAAGACGTATGTTGTATTCATCACCGCGAACAGTTTCAATACTACCCTTGCCGCAATTGAAACGATACCAGTTACCGTGACCGCCGAATTTAGCCCAACCGGTAATTCTTGCAAGGCCGCCGTTGCTTAAGGTGCAAAGCATTATTTCTGCTACGTCCTTTATAGGCTCACCTTCACGCTCCTGGCGAACAGCGTCACTGTAAATGCTTACAGCGTTAACCGCAACAGGAATTTCACTTGTAACCTGTAAAATAGGTGCAAGTGAGTGTGTAAGGTAATAGCCTGAAGGCATTAATGCACGCCAGTGCTTTATATCAGGTGTGTAATGAGCGTACTCTTCCTTGCTCATAGGATGAACGTATTCACCCTCACAATAAACAACACCGCCAAGAGTTTTTTCGTTGTAAATTTCACGCATTTTCATAACTGTGCCAAAATAGGCATAGTTTTCTGCAAGCATATATATTGCATTGTGCTTTTCTGCCGCACGGCACAATGCCACGCACTCTGCCAAGGTAACTGCAGGAATGGTTTCACTGTAAACGTGAATTCCCATTTCAAGAGCCTTAATAGCAAATTTTGCATGTTCGTTAAAATAGTTAGCCAAAAAAACAACGTCCATACCGGATTTAATAAACTCATCAAAATCCTTGTAGAACTTTGTTTCTTCGCAGCAACAATCCTTCATTGCCTCGTAAGTACTTTCATCATAATCGCAAACAGCGTAAACGTAGCCTTTTTCGGTTAAAACAGCAGGCTCTACAAGAGACTTACCCCTGCGAGCACCAAAAACACCAATTTTAAGCTTACCCTCCGTCTGATTTGCATATTTTCTGAGCATTTCAAGATTTTCCATAACATCACCTAAACGCTAAATATAGTATAATATTATCAAATAATATCAAGAAAGATTATATACCCTAAGGTAACAATATTCAATACCAAAAACTAAAATATTTCATTTTTCTATCGCCTGAAAATATTTTTAAATTTTCTCTCATTAAATTCACAAAAAGGCTTGACAAACACAGCCAATTCACATATAATGTTAAGCGTTCCTGTCGCAAGACATGGACCATTAGCTCAGTTGGTTAGAGCAACCGGCTCATAACCGGTTGGTCCGGGGTTCGAGTCCCTGATGGTCCACCATATTTAGGGGTATAGCTCAGTTGGTAGAGCAGTGGTCTCCAAAACCACGTGTCCTGAGTTCGAGTCTTAGTGCCCCTGCCAAAACAAAAAACGGATTGCTTATGCAATCCGTTTTTTGTTTTTATACAATTTCCAAACTATTGCCGTTATCCTTAAGCTTAAAAAACTTAGGCCTTTCGTACAACGATTTATTTGGTGTATGGAAAGTTAAATATATATTTTGACTATCCTTAAAAATCATACCGTGACCGCCGTCGTTATCAATAAGCGGGTCCAAGTGGGTAAAATTCATATTCAGTTCACCGTCGTTGAATTTTACAAGGCATTCTGCATACTGTTTTTTTATAAAGGTGGACCACAGCATAAAAAGTTCTTCGGTTTTTGAACGAAACATAAATGGTCCGTCTGTAACAAAGTGTCCGTCGTCCGGTGCCTCTTTTATAAAAAACGGCGACGAGCCCGAAAACATTGTAACGGCCTCCCCCACCATTTCGGTTAACTCATCATTCAGTTGAGCGTAGCAAATAGTACCGTCTATTATTTGTGTGTGCTCGTGGCAAAAAATGATGTAAGGCTCGTTATTTTTATTTACGTAGAGGGTACCGTCAAGGCACTCCCACTCGTCAGGCGTCACTGCACCGTTGCTGTGCGGTAAAAACGGACCCAATGGACTTTCTGCTTTTAAAATATAAGTACCTCTTAAGCCGTTAGGCTTTGTAAACGTTGCAAACATATAATAAGCATTTTTATATTTATGCACCTCGGGTGCCCAATTGACGTTTGAATTAAGATTATGCTTTTCAGAGTTAAAACACTCAACCGGCTCGGACCAATTTTCCAAATCAACAGAAACGTACACATCAAAGCCTTTTGTTTTTTGTCCGAAGTTTTCACCTCTTGTGCCGTACATATAATACTTATTATTCTCGAACAACACGTATGGGTCACGAATGTTAATTTGCTCGTTTTTCATAGAATACTCCTTAATTAAAGCAACAACTTTGTTTTCACCGAAAAAAGTATACCACAACAACACATTATTTGCAATCCAATTGGCGACAACTTATTTCTGACATTTGTATCGTGTTTTTGTTATATCGCAACAAAAATTACAAATAACCGCCTAAAAATTACATTTTAAACTAAAAATAACTACAAATGCGTATAATGAAGCCATAGCAAAAAGGCAACAAAATGGAGCAATGTAAATACTTGAAAAAGTGGTGACAAACGCTTCAAGTTGTGCTTGAATGTATTTGAGGTGAGGTTATGACAAAAATATCAAAAAACATAAAAAAACTCCGAAATGCCCGTAACATAAGCCAGGAAGCGCTTGCAGAAAAGCTTTTTATTTCGCGGCAAGCGGTATCCTCGTGGGAAAATGACCGTACTCAGCCGGATATCGAAATGATAGGAAAGCTCGCAGAAATTTTTGACATTTCGGTTGAAGAATTGATTTACGGAGAAGAAAGAAAAACCGAGCTTGAAAATGAAGAACCGAAAACAAACAACAGACTGTTGATAATAATCTTCTCAATTTTAGGCTCCGCCTTCATTGCAATAGGTTTAATTTTCTTTATTGTCTTTGGTTGGGAAAAATTTAATTTAGGAATAAAAACATTCTTAGGACTTTTACCTATGCTTGCAGGTCAAGCGGTTGCCTTTTTCACTTATACCAAAAAAAGGCACTCCGTTGCCTTCAGTGAAAGCGGCGCTTTGGTGTGGTCCGTAGGTGTTGTTGCTACCATATTTTTAACAGATGGAATACTTGGAATTAACATACCGTTTTTTATACTTTTAGCAACGAGTGCCATTTTAATTATCCCCGCCGTATACATCTTCAACTCCGCTTCAGCACTGGTCGGATATTTTGCATTGGCTCTTACGGCTACAGCTAATAGTATCAACGACTTTTCGACTATTTTGTTTTTCATAATATCATTCCTTGCAGGTGGTTTATACGTTACACTTGAAAAAGGTAAGGTCGGAGAAGTTCGACATAATTTATCCGTTTGGATTTTAGTTGTTTCTGCGTTTATTGCAACAATAGAATTAGTTTTCGCGCTTGATTCCACCCTTTTTTCCGTTAGTATTTTTGCTGCGTTCTTAACCTTCTTCACCTTCCTTTTTGCTTACAGTAAGGAGAGGGCTTTAGATAAACCGTTTTACCTTTTAGGGTCACTTGGTTTAATTGGAACGTTACTATTTTTAACCTTTTTTGATAATATGGATTCAATAGATTTTGTTTTCAACAACGACTATTTTATTCGTAATAATTTAATGCCATACTTTATAATAAACCTTATTTTACTCCCGGGAATTATAGGTGCAGGTGCATTTTTGGGCAGAGTCTCACTTGCTAAAAACCCGTTAAAAATAGCAATTATACTTACAGGCTTACTCGCGACTCTGTTTGCAATAACGTGCGGTGATATATTTACCCCGATAGCAATTGTGCTCTCGCATATACTTGCTTTATGCTACATTATTACGGGCACAAAAAACAACAAGCTTTTCGAGGTTAACGTAGGCTTAATTGCAATAATTATAATAATTTTCAGAATCATTTTTGATATTGATATAAATTTGCTTGTGCTTGGTTTCACCTTTATACTTTCAGGTGCTACACTCCTTACTGTTAACCTTTTACTATTAAAGAAGGCAAAAAAGCAAAAACTTTTATTAGCTGCAAAAAATGATGAGCTGGTTGAGGAAGGTGATTTAAATGTTTAAAAGGCACGGAAAAATAATTTTAATAATTGTAATAGTAATTCAGCTTACCCTCCCCTTTTGGTTTTTAGCCTACCAAGCAAATATTAACAAGCATTTAAATGAGAGCGGCAGCTTAGTAAAGCTCAATTTAAACTCAGTTGAATTCAGCGACACCTTTGATGAAAGTGAAATCAGCATAACGGTAGACTTTTACGGGCTTTACCGGGATTATGAAATTTACGAAAGCGAATATGTAACATTTAAGTCTTCTGCTAACGGTGAATACTCAGTAGCCACACCCGTAAACACCCCCGAAAACAGCTGCTACATAAACAGAGATTCGCTTTATGAATTGGAATACTACGGTTACACTTACGAAAACGAGCTTTTAAAGGACGTTGAATACTTAACCTTGTATAATAAAGAAAACGAATTAATAAACGTTGCAAACGGCAACAGCAATGGTGCTCTTACAGAAGCGTACGTTATTTTAAAGGTGTATAAAAGCCATTTTAGGGTAGAAGAAATTTATATTGACGGTTACACCTTAGATGAATTTGTAGCTCTTTATTCAAACGGCGAAAAGGACGTTTCACGTTACGATTTCTTTTACAAAGGCAGCTTTGATGATTACCCCAAGCTTTCCGTTGAGGAATATTTAAAGCTGATTGACGAGGATAAAATTCATTTATATCGTTCTGTTTTAGAAGGCTTAGATATGTACGGTCAAATTTTAGAAATCCTTGAATAAAAAAAGCTGTGAAAGCTTGTTGCTTTCACAGCTTTTTCTTATTCTTTAATTTTTTTACCTATTATTATTTTATATGACAGGTTAAAAGCAATGAAGCTAAACAACATAAGTAACGGTATAAAAAGCTCTCCGGAATTCCATTTTTCTAAAAATCCTTGCGCAGTAAGAAGCTCGGAAAGCTTGCTTGAAACAAGTGCATTTGAGCCCGGCTCGCCTAAGAAAAACCAAACTAAAAATACAAACAACAAATATATCGGCAACGCCCTTAAAGCAAACTCCTGAGGTTTCAAACCAACAGGTGTTTCAAGGTCTTTTTGCAGCATATTTTTAGTAACGTACTTGTAAACCGGGTAAAACAAAGCTGCGCTTAAAACGATTGTTAACACAATTTCAAATATCTCGTTATCTAATATTTTTTCATTTAATCTGAAAGAAAAGGCTCTTATAGGCACTATAACAAAAGAGAAAAATATTGTTAAAATACCGTTGTAAATCAAGCTGTATTTTTTAGTTTTAACTAATGGTGAATATGTAAATAATTCTTCTGCATCTGTAAACTGCTTTGGCCAAACAGCTATTAAAGCCATTAAAAGCAACCCTAAAATAAAGCCCGTAAAATATTCCCAGGTTGACCATTCACAGCCCTCTAAAAACGCAGGGGTATTTACGCCTGCTAAAACACCTCTGTCTGAGGATAATATTAAAGGAACGTCTGCAACGGTAATGGCAATGGCACAAGCTGTATTTATTAAAAATGCAAGAGCTGCCGTTACTCTGTCCTTGCTGACAATTGCAACCGTTAAAAGCGAGCTAAAAGCACCAATAGCACTTGAAATTACCTTTACGCTTGTAAAATAGTTACGGCAAAACGGTATTTTTTTAGCCCACGCAGCAGAGCCAAGCTTTACTACAAATGCCTTCATTGGCGAATAGTCGTGCCCTGCATCCTTAATACCCTCTGCACACGCCTCTACAGCCTCAGGATTTATAAGCTTCAGCACGTAATGAGAAACAGTAAAATTAGCAATTATTACAGTTAAATAATAAACGCCCACAAAAATTACAAAGTCCTTGAACTCAAGCTTTTTCTTTGAAAAAAGTGAGGCAAAAGCAATTGCGAACAGCGGCAGCCAACCAAAGCCCAAAAGAAGCATTATTGCTACACCGCTGTAATTATTTATTTCTATAAATCTGTATTCTGTTTCACCAACAAAGGTTGCACTGCTTGAAAGATAACCACTCATTTGTGAGTTAAGCGTGCCCCAACCACCTGCTGTAAGCGCAGCAAAGACCGCACAAAGCGGCAGCATTTCGTAATTCATTTTTTTACGTCTGCCGTAAAGAGCATAAACAAACATTACAAACACAAGGGCAACCGTAAACATACCCCACTTAGCACCAAAGCCGTGCGAGCCTCTCGCGCGCCACATAATACCCATTAAGCAGGCTCCTGCAAAAATTGCAAAAAGCTGTTGGTACCATTTTAAATTATTTTGTTTTGTAATACTCAAAAAACCACCCCACATAGCTTAGAGTGAGTGTATTCGAACCAAATATGCCTTAAACGTCCGATTTCACGCACCTTTTGTGTTTTTTTGTCTTGTAATACGAAAGTATGACTTCGCCAAAGAAAATCCAAAATGTACGAGACCTCGAACATTTAAGGTTCTGCGAAGTTTAATACTTGGCAATTTTTTCTGTAACAAGGCAAAACTCGCAGGAATACTGCCGTATTTCAAGAGTTTTAACGATGT
>JAZNET010000051.1:0-16188 GCA_045588735.1 Acutalibacteraceae bacterium
GAAACGGATGAAGAAAGCGGAGTAACCCTTTCAATTGCAGAAATGATAAAAAAATCAGATGTAAGACAAGTCTGGGTAATTATGCTTATGACAAATGCAATTGAGTATGCTTGCGGAGTTTGGGGAAGTACATATTTAGTAGAAGAAAAGGGCTTTGGCATTGAGCACGGTGCACTTGCGCTTACTATATATTACGTTGGAATGTCCATAGGTCGTTTTGCCTCTGGCTTGCTTGCAAATAAAATTAAAACGTGGAAACGTGTTTTTGTGGGCTGTGTAATTCTTGCACCGGCAATTGTTATTATGCTTCTTCCTTTAAGCGGTGCTTTTGCAGTTGTGGGCTTATTCCTTATAGGTCTTGGTAACGGCTCTATTTATCCGAATATGATACACTTAACGCCTCACAATTTCGGCAAAGAAGCATCGCAGTCAATTATGGGCTCACAAATTGCCTTTGCGTATATCGGCGTTATGTTGGCACCGCCTATGGTGAGCTTTATAAGCGGCGTGTTCGGAATAAAGGTTTACCCGATTTTACTTGCCTTACTTTATGTTGTGATGGTTATAACTATTAAATGCTTTGTAAATCGTTTAAAAAAACAAGGCAGATACGTTAAGGATGTTTAAAATGAAAAACAACGATATTTTCAATATAAATAGTTTTCTTGCTCCGGATGTTTCATGTGCACCTGTGTATGTCTGGGTGTGGAATGATATTTGCACTCGAAAAATCATAGATGAACAGCTTGCAGAAATGCAAAATCTCGGTATAAGAGCATTTTACATTCTTCCTGAGCCAAAAGATTTTCGTCCGGAAAGTATGCCTACAAATCTTAGTCCCGATTATCTCACAGATGAATTCTTTGAGCTTTGCGAATACGCAATAAAACAAGGCAAAGCACTCGGAATGAATTGTTGGGTTTATGATGAAGGTGGCTGGCCATCCGGTAGTGCATGCGGTAAGGTTACAAAAGCCCACCCGGAATTTTCAGTTGAAGAATCCCGCTATCCCGATTTGATCAACAAAAAAGCAACAGAATATTTTATAAAAATCACTCACGAAAAATATGCTTCTGCAATAGGAGCCGATTTCCCGAAATATGTTACTGCAGTATTCACAGATGAACCCAAAGCAGCATTTATTGATTCTAACAAGGAGCTGCAAGACAGATATAAAGAGCTTTATGGTGAATCAATATCGCAGTACCTTCCGTTAATCGAGGGAGAAAAAGCACCCACGGAAGAGACTGTTCACGTATTACAGCGCTGGTACGATTTGTGTAGTCGTACATTCTGCGAAAATTTTCTTTTACCCTGCAAAAAATGGGCGAATGAAAACGGTGTTGCTTTTACAGGACATCTTGATGCAGACCACAGCCCTGATGGTTGTATGAATGGTGGTTGCAATTTTAACCTTATGCGTGCACTCAGGTGCTTCGATATTCCCGGAGTTGACTTTATATGGCGACAAATTTACCCTGAGAATAAAGTAACTTTTAAAAATGATTTTAATGCATATAACGGATTTTTCCCGAGATATGCTTCATCTGCTGCAGCACAGAACGGCACAAGGTTTGCGTTAAGCGAGATTTTTGGCGTAGCAGGGGCAAGTGTTACTTACGACATAATGCGTTATACAGTAGGTTACGGAGCAGTGCGAGGAATAAATATTTTTAATCCGTTTAATTTTCCGCTTGGCAGAAGCGGTCAGCTTCTTGCTCAGGAGCTGCCTGTATTCACAGAAAAGCAACCGTTCTGCAAATATCTTAATAGCTTTAACCAATATATCGAAAGATTATCTTACGTAGCCTCACTTGGTGAGCGTGTATATGATACTGCTCTCTATTATCCCGTCTCAGATTTTCAGGGTGGTTTGAACTCGGAAAAGCTATCAAAAGAGTTTGACTCTCTCGGAAGAGCGCTTGAAAATATGTTGGTTGATTTTGATATTGCAGATGATGACGTTTTACAAATGGCAAAAATCACGGATGATGGATATATGTGTATCGGCAGTGCGAAATATAAACGTATAATTATTCCAAAAGCGGCATGCGTTCCTGAGACTACACAAATTGCGCTGAATAATTTTATAAAACGCGGCGGCAGGGTTTCATACGGTCTTTCAAATCTCGCGCCGGTAGTAAAAGCCGATGGCAACGGCTTGCGTGCTATGCACAGAAAGCTTGAAAACGGAGATTTATTGATTCTCTTCAGAGAAACAGGCGAAAATGGTGATTATAGTATTCAATTACCAACGGCAAACGGCTATTTACTTGATTTAACCGGTGGTGACCTGCAGCAGATAGCTGCTGAAAACGGTGTTTTAAAAATTTCTCTTGAGATAGGCGAAACAGCCGTCGTTTTATTAACTGATGCTATTTTCAATGCAGAATGTACGAACCGTTTTGAAGATGAATTTAATATTACAAGTGACTTTACGTTCAAAAAAGAAACAGAGCTTGCTTGCGATGAAAACGGATTCAATAGTATTAAACATTCAAAATGTGCAGTTTCCGCACAGCTTGGAGAATGGTCTTCGTTAGTTGGCAGTGCTTATTCCGGTAGTGGTGTTTATGAAACAAGCTTCACACTTCCGAGTGAGAAAATAGGAAAAAAAGGTGAACTTAGTGTAGGAAACGTTCATTTTATAGCATCGGTATATCTTAACGGACGTCACCTTGGTGTAAGTTTAGCGCCGCCATACAAGTTTAAAATACCCGGTGGCGTACTCTGTGAAAATAATACACTTAAAATAACTGTGACAAATACGTCAGCGAATTGGTATGTTCATACAGATTATTTTAAAAGGTGGAAAACTGAAGAGTTATCTGAGTATTTCAGCGGCGAAATTGAATATGCAAAAGATTTTCTCTCAGGAGGGTTGTACGGTCCTGTTACACTTTATACGGAATAATGGCTGAATTAGTTAATTTGGTAACTGTGGCGTGAAAGGAGAAGTTTTATGAGTACGTTTAATAACGGTGAATTTGAAAAATATAAGGCAGAGGCTCAGAAAAACTGGGGCGAAACCGACGCATACAAGGAATACGAAGAAAAAGCAAAAGCTTATTCAGAGGGTGAGTGGAACGCTCTTGCCGCGGGAATGGACGGTATTCTTGCTGACCTTGCCTTGTGTATGAAAAGCGGTGCTGCACCGGATTCCGAGGAAGCGCAAACTCTCATAAAAATACTTCAAAATCATATTACCGAGAATTACTATCTTTGCACAAACGAAATTTTAGCGGGTCTCGGTCAGATGTACGTTGCAGATGAGCGCTTTAAGAATAATATTGACAAGCACGCTTGTGGTACAGCAGCGTTTATCAGTAAAGCAATTAAGGCTTATTGCGATAGTTAAACCAACCGAAAAAATATTTTAATTGCTTTAACTTGATGATTTTTTGTATTGATTTGTGTTTTATTAAGTCCGTAGCTATTCATTTTTTTGTGAGTAGCTGCGGCTCTTTTTATTTCCTTTAATTCACTTTTAATTAACAAAATAACTCTTTACTTTTTTTGCTATATATAGTAAAATGTAGAGTGGAATATTTAGGTGTATCCGAGCTTTGAAACGGATGCAAAAAAGGAGTAGTGTTTTATGAACTTAAAGTACAAAAGAGTGCTTCTCAAATTAAGCGGTGAGGTGCTTTCGGGTGAAAAGGGTCACGGCTTCGACTTTAACGTTATGAATAACATTTGCTCTGCAATTAAAACTGTTGTGGATGCAGGTGCAGAGGTAGGCATTGTTGTTGGTGGCGGTAATTTCTGGCGCGGACGTTCAAGTGGCGATATGGACAGAACCCGTGCCGACAGCATTGGCATGCTTGCTACTGTTATGAACTCTTTAGCGCTTCAGGAGACTTTTTTACAGTTGGGTATTGATGCTCGCGTTCAATCTGCTGTTCAAATCACAGGCGTTGTTGAGACCTTTAATAAGGATAACGCTGTAAGACATTTAGAAAAGGGTAGGTTAGTTATTTTTGCAGGCGGTACAGGTAATCCTTTCTTTTCTACAGATTCAGGCGCTGCCTTAAGAGCTGCACAAATAGATGCAGACGTGCTTTTAAAAGCGACAAACGTTGACGGTGTTTACGACAAAGACCCTAACAAGTTCAGCGATGCTGTTAAGTTTACAGAAATAACTCATAACGAGCTTTTGGAAAAGCACCTTGCTGTTATGGATACAGCCGCAGCGGCAATTTGTCAGGAAAACAACATTCCTATTCTTGTATTTAATCTTAATAACCCTGAAAATATTGCTAAGGCAATGTGCGGTGAAAATACAGGAACAGTTGTTAAATAATAAATTCAAAAAATCTTAAAATAATTTTATTGGAGGCTTTTACTATGGAAACAATTTACGCAAACACAAAGGAAAGAATGGAAAAATCAATTTCATCTTTAAAATATGAGTATAACTCAATCAGAGCAGGTAGAGCTAACGCCGCTATTCTTGATAAGGTTTTAGTGGATTATTACGGAACACAAACCCCTGTTAATCAAATGGCTGCTATTTCAGTACCCGAAGCAAGAGTTTTAGCAATCCAGCCATGGGATGCTTCTGCTTTAAGTCTTATTGAAAAAGCAATTTTAGCTTCAGATATCGGTATTAACCCATCTAACGACGGCCACACAATTCGTCTTGTTTTCCCTGCACTTACAGAGGAAAGAAGAAAGCAGTTAAGCAAGGACGTTTCAAAAATTGCAGAGGATAGTAAGGTTGCTGTTCGTCAGATTCGTCGTGATTCAATCGAAAAGATTAAAACAATGAAAAAGAATTCAGAAATCACAGAGGATGACCAAAAGAAGGCTGAAGAAAAATTACAAAAGATTACTGATGAATACGTTAAGAAAATTGACGAAGTTTGTGCTGCAAAAACAGCAGAAATTCTTGAGATTTAATTGACCTATGGAAACTAAAAGGTTTGAGGTTTTACCAAGGCACATAGGCTTTATTATGGACGGTAACGGCAGATGGGCAAAAAACCGCGGCTTGAAGCGTGGCGAGGGTCATATTGCCGGTGCAAAGGTGTTCAAAAAAATTGGTGAGTACTGTGCCGATATTGGTATTGAATGTGTTACTTTTTACGCTTTTTCAACTGAAAACTGGTCAAGACCTGAAGAAGAAGTACAAGGTCTTATGGACTTGTTTATTGAATATTTAATTGATGGTGACTCTCGCTTAGAGGAAAATAAGGAGCGCCAAATGAAATTAAATTTCATAGGTGAAAGAGAAGGCTTGCCCGAGGAGCTTTTAGAGCTTATTGAAAAGGCTGAAAACGAAACGAAGAATTATAATAAAATCACTGTAAACATTGCCTTGAATTACGGTGGCAGAGCAGAGCTTGTACACTCGGTAAAAGCAATTGCACAAAAGGTAAAAGACGGTGAAATTTCAGTTGATGATATTAATGAGGAGTTAATTTCTCAAAATATCTACACAAGTGGTCAGCCCGACCCGGATATTATTGTAAGACCAAGCGGTGAGTACAGACTTTCCAACTTTCTTACCTGGCAGTCGGCTTATTCCGAGTTTTGGTTTTCAGATATTTTGTGGCCGGATTTTACCACAGCAGACGTTGATTCAGTTTTAGAGGATTACCAAAAGCGTCACAGACGCTTCGGTGGTGTGTGATTTTTAGAAATTTATTTCTATTCTGAGAGTGGGTTTTTTATGAAACAAAGAATTATAACAGGCTTAATTTGCGGCGTGCTTTTTATTGGCTGCCTAGTTTTAATGAATACAATTTTTTTCCCCGTTGTGCTGTCGCTTATGTCAGCAATAGCAGTGTACGAGGTTGAAAAGGCAGTTAAGCTTAAAAATAAATTTATAATGGCAATCAGCATAGCACTTTCTGTTGCTGTTCCGATTCTTGCACATTTTAACGTAAAGGTGCCTGTTGCAGCAGTCGGCGGAATATACGTTGTTTTGGTTTTCATTCTTATGCTTGCTCAATTTGAGAAAACTAAGTTTGAAGAAGCTGTTACGGCAATTTTTGCCTCAACTGCTATTCCGTATTCATTCTCGTTATTTATTGTCTTCCGCGACATAAACGTTCGATTTTCAACATATACCAAAATAGACGGTATATTCCTTATTATTTTTGCGTGCTTCTGTGCTTGGCTTACAGATATTTTTGCGTACTTCGTGGGCAGTAAATTCGGTAAGCACAAGCTTTGCCCGAAAATAAGCCCTAAAAAGAGCGTTGAGGGTGCTGTTGGCGGTGTTGTCGGCGCAGTTGCATTAAACGTGCTTTTACTCTTTGTTTTCAAAAAATTCTTTTTTGAAAGTGAAACAGGTCTTTCTTACGCTTCCGTAGTTGTAATGAGCGTTTGCCTTTCAGTAATAAGTATGTTTGGTGACCTTGCTGCTTCAACTATAAAGCGAAATTTCGGTATTAAGGATTTTGGAAAGCTTCTTCCGGGTCACGGTGGCATAATGGACCGTTGCGACAGCTTGTTGTTCGTTTTACCGGTTCTCTATTCATTAGTTTACATAATTAACCTTTTTTAACATAAAATATCAATGCATATGAAAACTATAAATTTATTAGGTTCAACCGGTTCAATTGGTGTTCAAAGCTTAGATGTTGCGAGGGCCCGAGGCTATAAAATCGAGGCTCTTGCTGCTTTCTCTGACGTAGAAAAAATTGAACGGCAAATAAGAGAATTCAAACCCGAGTACGCTGCTTTGGTAGATGAAAAAGCAGCACAGGATTTAAAAGTAAGAGTTAAGGATACATCTACAAAAGTTCTTTCGGGAGTCGAGGGTGTTACTGCTTGCGGTGCAGAGGGTAAGGGTCAAATTACTCTTAACGCAGTTGTGGGTATGGCAGGGCTTGGTCCTACGCTTACCGCAATTGAGGCGGGTAAAACAATTGCTCTTGCTAACAAGGAAACACTTGTAGCGGGCGGTAGGCTTGTTACAGATGCCGCAAAAAGAAAGGGCGTTTCAATTCTTCCTGTTGACAGCGAGCATTCAGCCATATTTCAGTGCCTTTTGGGAAAACCAACCAACAAAGCGTTAAAAAGAATTATTCTTACAGCTTCGGGTGGTCCGTTTTTCGGCAAAACAAAGGAGGAGCTGGAAAATGTTACTTTAAAGGATGCTTTAAAGCATCCGAGCTGGTCAATGGGACAAAAAATTACCATAGACAGTGCTACAATGTTCAATAAAGGTCTTGAGCTTATTGAAGCTGTTTGGCTTTTTGATGCTTCACCTGATATGATTGACATTGTTGTTCATAGAGAAAGCATAGTGCATTCACTTGTTGAGTATGACGATAATTCAGTTATTGCACAGCTCGGTCATCCGGATATGCGTTTGCCAATTCAATTTGCATTAACTTACCCCGAAAGGTACGAGTCACCGGAAAAACAGCTTGACCTGTGGGAGGTTTCAAAGCTTACGTTTTATAAGCCGGACTACGAAAACTTCCCTTGTATGGATATTTGCAGGTCTGCAATTAAATCAGGCGGGCTTATGCCTGCTGCCGTTAACTGTGCTAACGAAGAAGCAAATCTTCTTTTCAGACAAGAAAAAATACGCTTTAATGATATTCCAAGGCTTATTAAGGAGGCTGCGGCTACCTTACAAAACAAGCAGGACTATTCTTTAGAGGATGTTTATAATACGGATGTTTTAATGCGTGAAGCTGTTAGAAAATTAGCAAAAATTTAGCGAGGTGTTTATCATAGAAACTTTTAGTATAGCAAACGTTTGGGGCGCTGTATGGCCTTATTTGGTAGCAATTTTCCTTTTTGGTATAATTATTGCTATTCACGAGTTTGGTCACTTCTTTTTTGCAAAATTATTTAAAGTAAGAGTAAATGAATTTGCTCTCGGTATGGGACCTGCAATTTTCAAAAAGAAAATAGGTGAAACCCAATACGCTCTCAGACTCTTGCCTATTGGCGGTTTTGTAAGTATGGAGGGCGAGGATGCTGAAAGTGACGACGAAAGGGCATTTAATAAAAAGAAGCCTTACAAACGCTTTATTATTGTAGCTGCCGGTGCGATTTTAAACCTTATACTCGGCATTATTGTTGTTGGCGTTTGTGTTTCTATGCAAGACCTTGTTGGCACAAGGTATGTTCACAGCTTTGATGAAAATGCAATAAGCTGCAACTACGGTCTGCAAGCAGGGGATGAAATTATTAAAATTAATGGTACACACGTTTATTCAAGCCGCGGAATTGGCTTTAATATGGTGCGTGATACTGATAACAAGCTTAACCTTACCGTTATTCGTAAGGGTGAAAAAGTAGAGCTTAAGGACGTTGAATTCAGACAGTTTGAGGTCGATGGCAGACAGTACGTTGAACAGGATTTTTACATTGTAGGTGTAGCACCTGAATACGTAAAGGTTTTGGGTGTTGACGTAGTTTCCCCCTCGTGGGTTTGGAAAATTGTTAAGACCTCCGTTTTAGATTCTGCTTCTATTGTACAAATGGTGCGCTTAAGTCTTGTTGACCTTTGCACGGGCAAATACGGTATGAAGGATGTTTCCGGTCCTATTGGCACAATTTCTGCCATAGCAGACTCAACCGCACAAGGTCCTACAGCTAAGGATAAGCTTTTAACGGCACTCACACTTCTTTCTTACATCACTATAAACGTGGGTGTGTTCAATCTTCTTCCGGTGCCTGCACTCGATGGCGGTAGATTATTCTTCATATTTATTGAAATGATAAGAAGAAAGCCAATCAACCCTAAAAAAGAGGGTATTGTTCATACAGTAGGTTTAGTTTTGTTACTTTTATTTATGTTGGTTGTTTCAATTAGTGATATTATAAAAGTTTTTTAGGAAAGTGAAATTTTATGGAAAAGCGTGCTTCAAGACAAGTTAAAATAGGCAACAAAGTAATCGGCGGCGGTGCGCCTGTTTTAGTGCAATCTATGCTTAATGCACCTGCAGAAGATTACGAGCAAAGCTTAATGCAAACAAAAGCATTGGAAAAAGCCGGTTGCGAAATTGTCAGAATGGCTGTGCCTAACCTTGAAGCAGTAAAAGTACTCGGTAAGCTCAAGGAGAATACCTCTGTGCCGCTTGTTGCCGATATTCACTTTGATTACAAACTCGCACTTGAAAGCCTTGAAGCAGGTGTAGATAAAATTAGAATTAACCCCGGTAATATTGGTGAGTTTTCAAACGTTGAAAAGGTAGCGGCAGCTTGCCTTGAGAAAAACGTACCCATAAGAATTGGTGTTAATTCAGGCTCTGTTGAAAAGGATTTATTAAAAAAATACGGTGGCGCAACACCTGAGGCAATGGCAGAAAGTGCATTCCGCCATATTGAACTGCTTGAAAAGTGTGACTTTTACAATACTGTTGTTTCTATTAAATCCTCAGACGTTACAAAAATGGTAAAGGCGTACAGGTTAGTTGCGTCAAAGTGTGACTATCCTTTGCATTTAGGCGTTACAGAGGCGGGTACAGAGCGTGGCTCTCTCATAAAATCTTCAATTGGTATAGGCTCGCTTCTTTTGGACGGCATTGGCGACACAATCCGTGTTTCTATTACAGATACACCTGTAAAAGAGGTTTATGCAGGCTTCGATATTTTAAAGGCACTTGAATTAAGAGTGGAAACACCGCGAATTGTTTCTTGCCCTACCTGCGGCAGAACAAAAATAGATTTAGTTTCTCTTGCAAATGAAATTGAGAACGCTGTTAAGGATATTAAAAAGCCCGTTAAAATAGCAGTTATGGGCTGCGCTGTCAACGGCCCCGGTGAAGCAAAAGAGGCAGATATAGGTGTTGCAGGCGGCGTAGGAGAAGGTCTCATATTTAAAAAAGGTGAAATTTTAAGAAAAGTAGACGAAAAAGATATTGTAAGTGAATTATTAAAGGAAATTGAAAAAATATGAGTAATTTGTTTTTGGATGTTTTCGGTGAGTATATAAGCGAGCCGAAATACAGAGAAATGTTAAAGGACGTAACTTTCTCTGATTTATACATACATAAAGAAGATTTGAAAATAAAGGCAAATCTTCATTTTAAAGAATTTAAGAATATTATGTGCCTTAAGGCAACGGCAAATGAAATTAAGCTGGCATTAAGATTTAAAACGGTTGAATTCAACTTTTTGTTACCGCCGGAAGCGCTTAATTTCAGCTGCTTTCCAATGCTTTTGAAGGTGTTAAAGGTAAACGTGCCGCAAACAAACGGCTTTTTAGATAATTCCGAATACACCTACGAGAATGACGTTTTAACAATAAAGCTTTTAGCAGGTGGCTGCGATATTTGCAAAAATGCCGCTGCCGATACTTATCTGGAAAATTATATTTTCGAACATTTTAATAAAAGAATTTCCGTTGTTTTTGAAGGGGAGGACAGCTCTGTAGATGAATTTCTCAGAGCGCAGGAGGAAATTGACGCTGTAAATAATCCGGTTATAGATTTATCTCAGCCAAAGGAAAGGCGCATTATACCCGGCATTCCGCTTTATTTAGAAACAGCAACGCCTATTTTCGGCAACGTAATAAAAAAAGACCCCGTAACTATGAAGTCTGTTTCACCGGAAGATGGTGAGGTGGTTGTTTGGGGTGACGTTTTTAAATTAGAAACAAAAGAAACAAAAGACGGAAAACGTCTTATTTTAGAGTTTAATATAACAGACTACACCTATTCATACGGTGTTAAATTCTTTGATGAAAAAGAAAATTTAGAGTCACTTAAGTCAAAGCTTAAGGACGGTTTAACGGTTATAGTTCGCGGTACAATTGTTTATGATGATTATAAAAGAGATTACATAATTCGCCCAAGAGCTATGTCCACAGTACAAAAATTTGAAACTACAGATGAAGAGGAAGAAAAGCGTGTAGAGCTTCACCTTCATACAAATATGTCTGCAATGGATGCTATGAGCAGCGCCAAATCATTAGTTAAAAAGGCTATGAGTTGGGGCCATAAGGCAATTGCCATTACAGACCACGGTTGTGTACAAGCCTTTCCTGAGGCTTGCAACACAGCAAGAGGCTCCGACTTTAAAATTCTTTACGGCTGCGAGTGTTATTTAGTAAACGATTACAATGAGGACGGCAGTAAAAAGACTTTAGAGGAGATTAAAAAGGATAGATATTACCACTGCATTTTAATCGTAAAAAACAAGATCGGCTTAAAGAATCTTTACAAGCTTGTTTCTGCCTCTAACTTAGATTATTTCCATAAAAAACCAAGAATGCCAAAAAGCCTCATTGCAGAGCTGCGCGAGGGCTTAATTATTGGTAGTGCTTGCTCAGAGGGTGAGCTTTTCAATGCCTTTGTTTTAAATAAATCTTATGAGGAGTGCCGAAAAATAGGTGAGTTTTACGACTATTTTGAAATCCAACCGGACGGCAACAACTCATATATGATTGAGAAAAACAAGGATGGTTACGAAAATATAAATTCCTTTGAGGATATTCATAAAATCAACCGTGCAATTATTTCTCTCGGTGATGAATTAGGCAAGAAAACAGTTGCAACGGGTGACGTTCACTTCCTTAATGAGGGTGACGCTAAATTCAGAGCAATTCTTCAGGCTGGTCAAGGCTATCCCGATGCCGACAATCAACCGCCGTTGTATCTTAAAACCACAACAGAAATGCTTCACGATATGGCTTACCTTGGTGAGGATGTTGCAAGAGAGGTTGTTATTACTAACACTAACTTAATTGCCGATATGGTTGAGCCGGGAATTCTTCCTATACCTGACGGTACCTTCAACCCGGTAATTCCGGGCGCGGAGGAGGACTTAACAGCCTGCTGCTGGGAGCGTGCAAAGGAATGGTACGGTGATGATTTACCCGAGGTTGTTTCCGAAAGACTTGAAAAAGAGCTTCAATCTATCATAAAGAACGGCTTCGCAGGTCTTTATATGATTGCAAGACTTCTTGTTAAGCATTCGGAGGAGTGTGGTTATTACGTAGGCTCCCGTGGTTCTGTTGGTTCTTCGTTTGTTGCTATTATGGCAGGCATTTCAGAGGTTAACCCGCTTCAACCGCATTACCGCTGTCCAAAATGTCGCTACACAGAATTTTTCTTGCACGGTGAATACGGCTCAGGCTTCGATTTACCTGCTAAAAATTGTCCCGAATGCGGTGAGCCGCTTGTTCGTGACGGTCACGAAATTCCTTTTGAAACCTTCCTTGGCTTTTTTGGCGATAAATCACCTGATATCGACTTGAACTTCGCAGGTGAGTATCAGAGCCAATCTCACAGATTTACTGAAGAGTTATTCGGTAAAACTCACGTTTTCAAGGCAGGTACTATTTCAGGTGTTGCTGAAAAAACTGCTTACGGCTACGTAAAAAAATATCTTGAAGAGCGCGGACTTACTTACACTAAGGCTGAGGTAGACCGTCTTACGTTAGGCTGTACGGGCGTTAAAAGAACAACCGGTCAGCACCCCGGTGGTATGGTTGTTGTTCCTAACACCTACGACGTTGAAGACTTTACACCTGTTCAACACCCTGCTGAAGATGGCTCGAAGGGTATTATTACTACTCACTTTGACTTTAACTCAATGCACGATACGCTTTTAAAGCTTGATGAGCTCGGTCACGATGTTCCTACAATTTATAAGCATCTTTACGACTTAACCGGCATTGATGTTATGGATATTGATATAAGTGACAGAAAGCTTTACGAGCTTTGTACGTCTCCTGAACCGTTAGGTGTTACTGCAGAGGATATTTTGTGGCCTACAGGTACACTTTCAATTCCTGAAATGGGCACTGACTTTACTAAGGGGATGCTTCTTGAGGCAAAGCCGCAAACCTTTGCAGACTTAATTCAAATTGCAGGTCTTTCTCATGGTACAGACGTGTGGCTCGGAAACGCGCAGGACCTTATTAAGGCAGGCACTTGTACAATTTCAGAGGTTATTGGTACTCGTGACAGCATCATGGTTTACTTAATGCACTGCGGTCTTGAGCCGAAAAATGCATTTGATATAATGGAAACCGTTCGTAAGAAAAACAAGTATCTCACCCCTGAAATGAAGGATATAATGAAGGAACATAACGTTCCTCAGTGGTATATTGAATCATGCGACAAAATTCAGTATATGTTCCCTAAGGCTCACGCCGCAGCATATATTATAGCGTCGTTAAGACTTGCTTGGTTTAAAATTTACCACAAGCTTGCATACTACTGTGCATATCTTACCGTTCGCGGTGGTGACGTTGATGCCGAGTCTATGTCAAAGGGCAGAGATGCCGTAAAAATGCTTCTTAAATCAATTGAAGCAAAGGTTAAAGAGGGTACTGCCTCAAACGTAGAAAAGGACAGACAAACAATTATGATGATTGTTCACGAGGCAATGGCCCGTGGCGTAGAATTTTTGCCTATAGATATTTACAAATCTACAGCGCATTCCTACGTGCCGGAGGACGGAAAAATAAGAATGCCGTTTTCAGCATTACCCGGCGTAGGCGGGGCAGCTGCCGAGCAGCTTGCAAATGCAAGAATGGACGGACGCGGAGAATTCTCCTCAATTGAGGATTTTGAAGACCGCGCAAGAGTAGGTAAATCTACAATCGAAATCCTTAAAAATTGCGGTGCCTTCGGTACCTTACCTGAAAGCGACCAAATGTCGTTATTTTAATAAATAATTTTAGTTTAATATAGGAGTTGTTAATTATGGAAATTGGTGCAATGATTGCTTCCGGTGTTGGTATTGCAGCGGCAGCCGGTGTAGGTGTAAGTATGCTGAGAGCAGCAACAACCTACAAGGCTAAGCCAATGAAGGATGCAGACGGATACCCACAGGAAAATGCAGACGTAGAAAGATATATTAACAATCTTTCTAAAGCAATTCAGATTCCTACCATTTCAAACTTTAATGACGATTTAGTTGATTGGTCAAAGTTTGATGAATTTCACGCGTTTTTAGAACAGGCTTATCCGCTTATTCACTCAAAGCTTGAAAAGCAAATCATTTCAAAAAAGAGCCTTGTTTTCCATTGGAAGAGTGCTCACCCGGAGAAAGAGCCTATTTGTATGCTTGCCCACCAGGACGTTGTACCTGTTTCAAAGGGCACAGAGGATGACTGGACTTATCCTGCATTCAGCGGTCAGGTTGCAGACGGCTTTGTTTGGGGTCGTGGTGCGCTTGATATTAAAAACCACCTTATAGGCGTTATGGAGGCTGTAGAAACTCTTTTAGAAGAGGGATACGTGCCGGAAAGAGACGTTTACCTTTGCTTTGGTCATAACGAGGAGGTTATGGCAGAGGGCACACATTCAGGCGCTTATTGCATTATGGAATACTTTAAGGAAAAAGGCATTAAGCTTGACAGTGTTATAGATGAAGGCGGCGCAATTCTTCCTGTTAACGTTAAGGGTGTTATAAATAAAAAATTAGCAGGTGTCGGTGTTGCTGAAAAAGGTCACGTTGACTTCGAAATTTCTGTTAATGCAAAGGGCGGTCACTCATCTCAACCACCAAAGCACACCGCTTTAGGTAAGCTTGCAAAAATTATCTGTAAGCTCGAGAAAAATCAGTTTAAAGCAGAAATCACCCCAATGATGTCTGCTTTATTTACAGAAATTGGTAAGAACACAACTTATCCTGTAAGATGCGTTATGTGCAATACACCAATTTTAAAGCCACTCATTAAAGAGATTATGATTCGAATTCCACCTGCAGCTTGTATGACAAGAACAACAACTGCGGTTACAATGGCAAGCGGTAGCCCTGCACCAAACGTGCTTCCGCAAAAAGCTACCATAAACGTAAACTTAAGAATTATGCCGGGTCAGACTATTGAGACTGTTGAACAGCATCTTCGCAAATGCGCAGGTGAGGAGGCTGAAATTAAATTGGTTAAGGGTAACAACCCATCAAAAATTTCTCCGACAGATTCAAGAGCATTTAAGGCTATTTCTAAAATCTGTAAGTCAATGGACCAGGATAACATTATTGCACCTTACCTTGTTATGGGTGGTACAGACTCACGCCAATACGAGCCTGTGTGCGATAATATCTACCGTTATTCACCATTCCCGGTATCAACAGAGCTTCTTTTAACAACACACGGTACAAACGAAAGAATTCCTGTTTCAGCATTAGGTGACGGCGTTGTATTCTTCAAGAGATACATCAAGGAATTAACAAGCGAATAACAAAAAATGCGGCAGTCTAGGCGTTGTACCCGTAAGGATACAACGCCAGTTTTATTCGCCAAAGGCGAGTTCTATTGCTGAGCAGTTATATTCGGCAAAAGCCGAGTGTTATTCGCTTTGCGAGTTTAGGAGCGAATAAAATAACACTGAATCCGCAGGATTCAATAACACTATTGTCTAAAGACAATGATATCACTCTGCCGTAAGGCAGAATAACACTTGATTAAAATTAAATTTTAATAGCGCACTTACTCTCCACCGGGGGTGTAAGTGCAAAAATGAGAGGTAACACGGTTTTATCCGTATTACCTCTTTTTATTTATTTGCTATTCTGAATAATTAGAACCTAATTATTTCATTTCAGCAATTGCTGCCTGTGTGGCAGTTAGCAAAGTGGGAAATTGTCATCTATTCGACAAATTGGAATTTGTCAAATTGAAATTATTGCTTCCACAAACTGGTTTGCCTTTTCTGTATGAATACCATGTCCACAATCAAATTGCTTGATTTTCATATTTTCAATCAAAGCATTGACTCTCTGCAAATCTTCATCAGACAATGCGCCTTGCAACAAACCGTTTTCACCAATCGTTGTCTTTGCTTTCATAAACAGAGTGTTGCATTTGATTTTAGAAAGAAGGTCATTGTAATCAACAGTGTCATTGAACGAATCGTTATAAAAGGCTTCTCCAAAATGAGGGTCATAATATTGCAGACCATTAAAGCCTTCTAAAAACTTTTTAGGCCAAAACAGAACTTTCAGATTTTTGTCGGGATGTTTAGTTCGGTATTTCAATGCGAAATCACTCAGTTTTTCTCTGACAGTTTCTCTGGATTCATCGGGAAAGAAATTCCAGCAATACTGATTCTTGAAATAATAATAGACGAAATCCTTTTCCACATCCTGTAAAAGGAAATTATGGCAGACAGAGGATAAATCCTTGTAATTGTATGTATTATATCTTCTTTCGCCCCAGCTTGAGAAGAACGGAGGGTCTTCCAATATTAGTTTGGTGCATCTGGGAGATTGTGCTGCAATGTATGCTGCAATCAGTCCACCTGACGAATGACCCAA
>JAZNET010000052.1:0-44582 GCA_045588735.1 Acutalibacteraceae bacterium
CTTACGAGATTTAACTTTTGTTGACCTACCCTTTACGCTCTTTGGCGGTGTATTTAAAGTGGTGGTTTCCTCAACAAAAGGTATTTTTCTGACCTTTTCTTCTACTTCTTCGGGAGTGAAGTTCACTGTTTCGCCACGTAACTCCAATATTAACTCTACGCAAGCCATAACGAGACTTACGTCCATTTCTTCAACAGGCTTTTCTGCTTCTAAATCACGAAGTAGTTCAAGCTTTTTTATGAAATCCTGGTTGTCAGAATTGTTATTAAAATCACTCATGAAACAAGGCTCCTTTCCCATACATTTTTTCTCCTTTCAGTTATATATGACAAAAAACTGAAAAGACTACAAAAAATTTTTTAATTTTTTTAAAAATTTCCAAAAAATATTTTTGCAATAAGTAAAATCCAAGCTCCTGTAATGAGTTTTGCCTCGTCTATAATCTTTGTTCTTAGCCTGTAGCAATAGACATTTGCCGCTTTTTCAGACATATTTAATTCTTCTGCAATTTCTTTGTAACTCTTGTGTTCTACATAGCGTTTATTAAAAAGTTCTGTTTCTTTTTCATTTAAAATACTTAAAACTTGTTGTTTCTGTTCTTCAATTTGTTCCGGTGTGATTGGGTTTTCTCTTTCTAAGCATTCAAGAATATCTTCTACAGAAAGATGACTTTCGTTAAGCTCTTCCATAATAAATCTTTTGTGCTCTCTGAAATAATGCTTGATTAAATTACTTGCAGTATTTATGAGCCATGCAATTACATGGTCATCCCTCATGCCATCTACGGTTATTTTAATTTGAAATGCAAGAAAGGTATCTTGTGTTAAATCTTCTGCTTCAACTTGATTGTGAAGTCTAGAAAGACAATACGAAAACACCTCATTATAATGCGTATTAGCAATTCTTTCCGCAAAAGCTTTATCAACCATTTATAGTCACACCTCAAAGAAATTAATTGATAAAATTATTATAACAATATTCCAGATATTGTCAATTATGGTCGAAATATGTTTTTTCTATTTATACCCGATGGGGTGTAGTTTGATTTTGAATGTATATTTTCAACCCTTTCGGGTATAATTTTAATGAATTTTATTGACTTTATACCCGATAGGGTGTATTATATGCTTATGAATACTATTGCTGAATTTATCAAACAAAAAAGAAAAGAAGCAGGTCTTACACAAGAAGAATTTGCTATCCGTAGCGGACTTGGTCTTCGCTTTGTTCGTGAGCTTGAACAAGGCAAAGAAACCGTTCGTATGGATAAAGTAAATCAGGCACTTTCAATGTTTGGCATGGAGGCAGTTCCCGGAAGGAAGGATGACTAATGGAAGCATACAGAACAGCGTATGTATATGTGCGGAAAACCTTTGCAGGAACTTTGAAAGAAACTGATTATGGTTACTCGTTTTTATATGACAGAGAGTATCTTGAAAGCGAAAAGAATTCACCTGTAAGTCTTACGTTGCCAATTCAAAAAGAAGAATATACATCTAAAACGCTCTTCGCTTTTTTTGATGGTCTTATTCCAGAAGGATGGTTACTTGATATTGTAAGTAACAACTGGAAAATTGACCGTAAAGACCGTTTTGGATTGTTGCTTGTTGCCTGTAAAGACCCCATTGGTAACGTTCAGATAAAGGGGGTAAAAGAATGAGCAAATGTTTATGTTGTGGAAAAGAACTTAAAACCGAAACAGTGAGTGGTTGGCATAACTCATGCATTAAAACATTCTTTGAAACAAACGAATTTCCTGATATTGACGTTTCAAAAGAAATCCTGTACAAAATTGCAATCGACAATACGAGCAAAGGTTTTACAGTTCCTGGTGTACAAAAGAAATTGTCGTTACATTTATCACTCGATAACACTCCAAGATTAACTCTTGTAAACTACCCAACGGGATATATTTTAAAACCACAAACAGAAGAATATGTTGCATTACCAGAGATGGAATATCTTATAATGCGAATGGCACAAATAAGTGGCATTAAAACTGTTCCGTTTGCTTTGCTTCGTTTACCATCACAGGACAATTCTTTTGCATATATAACAAAGCGAATTGACAGAAAAGATGGTCAAAAACTAGCAATGGAAGATTTTTGTCAGCTTGATGGCAGACTTACCGAAGATAAATATCGTGGTTCTTATGAGCGTTGTGGCAAGATTGTTACAAGCCATTCTTCTAACAAAGGTTTAGACCTTGCAGAATTATTTATAAGAATTGTTTTTTCTTTTGCTATTGGTAACTCAGATATGCATTTAAAGAACTTTTCTCTTATTGAAACTAACGAAGGCTCTCAAAAATATGTTTTGTCTGATGCTTACGATATGCTTTCAACAAATGTAGTTATTCCAACAGACAAGGAAGAACTTGCATTAACCATAAATGGTAAAAAGCAAAATATAAGAAAAAAAGACTTTTTTGTTTTTGCCCAGACGATTGGACTAAATCAAAAAGTTGCTGAAAAAATAATTGGAAAAATCGTAAAACTCAAAGATAAATATATTGTTATGTGTAGAGAATCTTATATGCCAGACGATATAAAAATCGCACTCAAAAAGTTGATTGAAGAAAGAATAAAAATTTTAGAAAACTAATATAATTTAAACACTCTCGTTCAATTTAAATGAGAGTGTTTTTTCTTTGTTACTCCAAAGCAAATTTATATGTGAAATGATACTCTTGTTGTGACTATTTTCTAACATACTCTTATTTCAAACTCAAGAAAAGTGTAAAAATCTAACCGAATAATCGTGTAAAAAGTGTGTAATTTGCATTTTAAACCCTATAAAAAGTGTGTTTTTTCAAGAAAATAACACATAAAAAGTGTAAATAGAGTTGATTATATTATATTTTTGTGTATAATAAGAATAAGAAAATGATTAAGGAGGACATTTATGTATTTAGAAAGAAGGATAGATAAGTTCCTTTCTGATTGGAAAAAAAATAATGGTAGAAAGCCTTTAATTGTAAAAGGACCTCGTCAAATAGGGAAAACAGAATCAATAAAAAGATTTGCTCAAAATAATTATAAAAGCGTAATTGAAATAAATTTTGTTACCTCAGAAAAGTACAAAATGATTACATCAGATGGTTATGATGCAGATTCCATAATAAAAAATATATCTTTGATTGATCCTTCAAATAAGTTTATACCTAATGAAACAGTTATATTTTTTGATGAAATTCAAGAATTCCCAGACATTGCAACTTCTCTTAAGTTTTTCAACATAGATGGTCGCTTTGACGTTATCTGTTCGGGCTCACTTTTAGGTATCAATTATAAAAGAATTGAAAGTAATAGTGTGGGATATAAAACAGATTACAATATGTATTCTCTTGATTTTGAAGAGTTCCTTTGGGCTAAAGGTTATAACGATGACGTAATAAATGAAATGTTGAAAACTATGCTTGAGTTAAAACCATTTTCTGAATTACAACACACAATTTTCTCATCACTCTTTTTGGATTATTGCGTTCTTGGTGGTATGCCTGCAGTTGTTAAAGAGTATATAAAAAATAAAACTTTTGAAGGAACATTAGAAATGCAGCGACAGCTTATTGCCGATTACCAAGAGGACATTCGCAAATATGCAGAAGGGCTTGACCAAACGAGAATCACAAATGTTTTCAATAGTATTCCTGTTCAGCTTGCAAAAGAAAACAAAAAATTCCAACTTTCAAAAATAGAAAAAGGTGCAAGATTCAAGGATTATAGAGGTTGTATCGAGTGGTTACAGGATGCAGGAATGATTCATATGTGTTACTGCTTGAATAACCCTGAACTACCATTAAAGGGGAACTATGATCCTGACAAATTTAAAATATATTTTTGCGATACAGGATTATTTGTTGCTTTGCTTGATGATGAAGCACAGGAAGACTTGAGAGCAAATAAGAATCTTTCTGTTTACAAAGGAGCTTTGTATGAAAGCATTGTTGGGGAAGCTCTTGTGAAATCCGGATACGGACTTTATTACTACAAGAAAGATAATGGAACATTAGAACAAGATTTCTTCGTGCGTACTTCAAATTTATTAATACCCTTGGAAGTAAAATCAACTAACAATAGATCAAAATCTCTTTCCGCTTTGGTATCGAATGAAAAATATTCTGATATTGAATATGGTATAAAACTCTGCGCAGGTAATATTGGATTCAGCAATGATATTTATACTTTTCCTTATTATTGCACATTCTTATTGAAACGATATCTTCAAGAAAAGAACAAATAATATTTATTTTACACACAATTATGGCGATAGAAAACCAAGAATTTCTATCGCCTCTTTTCTTTGTTTACTGCGTATCAATTTTTGTTCAGGCTAAGTTTCTCGAATAGTATAATTGATACACCAAAAACTGACTTGACAATCTACCATCACAAAGATACAATTCAAATATAAAATTGCAATAGTACAAACGAAAGTGCTCGTTGTTTTATGTGTAAATATTTTTACAAACAGACTCCGATTAATATTTCGAAAATCCGTTGTTTTCATCAATTTCACGACCACATGTTAGTCCACAGTTTTTCGTGGAATGGATAGCACTATATGGAATTTTTAGTTCTATATGGAATAAAGTTGGAATAAAAAGCACAACATAGTGTGTATTGGACTATTTAACACCACAAAATGTGCGTTTGGTACCAGAATGTCGGTCGTTCGAGTCTCTTCACTCCGACCATAAAAACAGTAATACCTTTTAGGTATTGCTGTTTTTATTTTTGTAATGAAAAAATTGGGAAAGAGACTCGAACGACTCTCGCCGAAGGCGAACACAATCGAATTTATTCGTGGGGCACCGCCCCACGAGTCTCTTCACTCCGACCAAAGTGGACTCAAGTATCTATATCTTTTTTCGTTATACCACAAACAACCCTCCGTCGCAATACGCCTCGGTCACTAAGAGGCATAAAAAAACTCCCCTCAAGGTGTTTTTCAACACCGTGAAGGGAGTAAAATTTTAGTTTATTTTATACTAAATCCGGTACAACGTTTGTAAATACGCTGAATACTAATTTAAGTATTTTACGGAGGACTGAGATAAAATCAAGTGCAGGGAAGCTAATTTTATCTTCTCTGTTAATAAGCTCTTCCATATTGCCGTCATCACAAACAAACGCTTGTGTAAGTGTTCTGCCGCCGGCACCGTTAAGCTCTGCACGAACGTAGCAGCTTATATCACCGGTATAATCTTGAAGCTTAATTGTTGATACGCATACACCATTTAAAGAAACAGTATCTTCTTGAATATATACACCGTCTGCTATCCATTTTATAGAATCGGTATTTTTAGCAGTAATTGTGATTGTGTCATTTGCATCATCTACTACAATGCCTGTAACGGTTGGGTATTCCATAGTTGTAGCGATTCTGTCGCCCCATTCATATCTTGAAACCGCAAAGAACGTACCGTTTTCCATAGCAGTACGAAGGTTAGCCTGCGAATATTCCGGTAAAACAAAATCCATAAAGCAAGTGTCAACGTCTTCATTTGTGTGGGCGTCGTTATTTGCAAAGCCCCAAACGTTTCTGCCTTCAGGAATAAGAACCTGAAGAAGCTCATCCCAAAGAACACGGTCTGTTCTTGTTGGACGGTCAAAAGCATTATATACCTCTATACCAAGGCAAGTGTCATACTGACGCAAGAAGCTTGCAAAGAACTGAACGTTACCCGGGTCAGTTGCCATTTGGTAACCAACTGTCATTTCTTCACCGTTAGGTGTGTACATAACGTTACCGTCCTCGTCGTAAACAAGCTCGCCGTCTGCAGAACCAAGCCAGTCACCGGGGTGGTTGATGTGAGAAACACCACCGGCTTCATCAATCATTCTGATTATAGTGTCGAAGTCACCTTCTTCACCAAGGAAGCCCTCTGTTGTGGTATCTCCATCCAAAAAGTAACCGTTTACGTGGTTTTTCTGAATAACAAGCATATTACCTTCAATAGCACCGGTAACACATTGCAGACCGGTAGATTTAGTACGAGAGGTTCCTTCATAATACGTACCTGCAAGAATTGCTTCATACTCTTCATCTGTAAAATGCTCTTGCTTATTACCAATTAAAGGATTGTACTGATAAAGAGGAATAAGCGTTGGTGCTTTATTCCATTCAACACCAATAACACCGTGGTCTGCCATTGCAAGGATATCAAAATCCTGGCTATAGTGCTCCTTAACCATTTCTGTTAAAGGAATAGTTGCGTCACTATAGGTTGAGTGTGTGTGAAGATTTGTTTTGTAGTGATTATCTTCATTACCGAGAAGATGAGCCACACTTTCATAAGGATTTGTAATATCGTAAGTAACAGTAGCAGCACTAACAGAAATCTGTAAAAGGCTAAACGCCATTGTAAGTGCCATAAAAAGAGATAAAATCTTTAAAGAGTTTCTTTTCATAACCATCCTCCTCTGTAACGATTATAGTTAGTCGAAACAGTGTACTTTCACACTGTTTCGATACCAAATCTTATATTTGGTATCGAATTTTCTTCGAAAATTCGACTATAATCCTTTCAATGACTGTAATGCAAAATTGTATTTTTTAAAATCAATTTTGCTAAAAGCCGATATTATCGGCTTTTGTGAAACGCTACTGCGTTTCGACTAATTACAATCATATAATAGTGATTATACCATAATAGACAATATTGTCAATAAGAAAGGTGCTAAAATAAAGTCCGAAAAGGCTATGTGAAGCCACTTTTTTATACTTTATTGCATTATTTCGTTTTGTATGACTTTAAAAGACGAACCGTTTCTACAATCATATAAACAAACATTGCTGCGCAGGTGGTTGTAATTACCTCAGGACTGTCCGGAATCCAGAGCATATTAAGAATGCCTGCAAGACCAAGGAAAATGCCTGCCGAAAGAACAAAGTTTATAACGAATGCTAAAATTACACCTTTTTTCTTTTTACCCTTTTCAATTGCAACGCATGTAGGAAGAACAGATGCTAACGCCGCCAATGCAAAAACAGACAAGAAGTAAGGAAGCTCTATCCACTCAAGGTAGGTGTGATATATAACAACAAACAGAGGAGCTGCAATAACCTGTGCCGTTACCGGTAAAGCAACCGTCCTTTTACCCTTTACTATGCCTATAACAAGCCAGGCAAGAGCTAAGGCTACTGCAAATGCAGCAACAATATACGGTATGAAGCCGTCTGACGTATTGTGACTGATTTCTTTTTCCGGCTGCAAATATGACTCCGCATTATAAGGCGTTTTTCCGCCCTCTCTGTTAATACCTATAACAGAGCCCTTAACAGTACCTGCTAAAGAATAATCCCATGCTTCAAAATTCAAGGCAAATGCGGGGCTGTCCTCTGCTAAAGTAAAGTCAAAATTGAGTGCATCCTTAAAGCACGGGTCGGCAATTGTAGGGTAGTGAATAAAGCCTTCCTTCTGAGCCGCCTTAAGTGAATACGCTGCTCCGCCGGAGGTAAAATACAGCTCGTCACCCTCGGTTAAGCTCCACATAAGATTGCCGTTATCATAAAAATGAGAAGGATTTAACATTTCTATGTAAATAGGTGCCTTGTTGTAGGTAAGGAAAATGTTGTTATAATATAACGCTGTTGCATGGGTTTCACCCTTATCTATACCGGGACTCATAAGACCCTCAGCGCTGAGTGCTGCTATGTTGTTTCTTATAACGTTGCCCTCGCCGTAGTGAACGTTAAAGCTCTGGTTACCGCAAGCATAAACAAGGTTTTTCTCAACCGCCATATATGAGGAGCCCTCGTCAAGGTAAATACCCCAGCCGCCGTAGCCGCCCTCACCCGGGTCAGCCGCAACGTTATGTATTACGTTTTCGGTTAAAGAGGTTCCCGGCTGCTTACCGAGCATATAAATACCGCCCATATCGGAAAGCCAGCCCTGACCTATATTGTAAATAAGGTTTCTGTGGATGGTTATATTTTTCGTTACGTGGTAAGCGTAGCCCCAAACCCAGCCAACGGAAATACCCGTGTAGTAGCCGTCGTGAATTTCGTTGTTTACTACCCTTGCCGTATCGCAGAAGGTAATGTGAATACCTATGGCACAGAAGAATTTTCTGCCGTATTTATATATTTCGTTATTTTCAATTGTTATGTTCTGTGTGTAGTTTTCCTGCTCGGGCAGGCAGTTTTCACCGCCAACGTAAATGGCTGTTGCCGCTATATTTTCAAAATAGCAGTTTTTAACCGAAGAATTCTTAACACCGTATTCCAATTTTACGGCTGTGCCGCCTAAATTTGTAAATTCACAGTTTTTAAAGTGAACGTTCTCGGCATATTTAACGGAAACAACACCGTCTACCGATATTGCCGCCTGCGGAAAATCCATGTTGTTTTCATCCCACACGGAACCCACGTAAAAGCTGTCTGCCTTAGGTTCTACCCAATCTGTGCGGGTGAATTCAACACCCTCAAAGGATATTCCGTCAACACCGTTAATTTCTATAAGACGGTCATTTGTTGAGCCGTAAAGAGTGAGCGCATCTGCCGTTTCACCCTCTTTGGGTACGTAGTAAAGAACTGCAGAGGTCTTATCAAGATACCATTCACCCGGCTCGTTGAGCGCTTCAAATACGTTTTCAAAATAATATCTGTCAATATCGCTTATGCGCATTGAGGACGGTCTGGACAAACCGATTTTTCCCGTTTTTGAGTCGTAGGAAGTTATATTCATAAGCTCGTCGTGCCAGTAGTGGAGAATACGAACGTTAACATCCTCGTAATTATGAAGCTCTTTGGGAAGGTCCTTTGTATCTGCATAAAAAGAACGCTGACCCAAAGTAAATTCCCAAGGGGTGTTTTCCTCGGTCCAGAGGTCATCCTCAGGCGCAGTAGCCTTAACCGTAAAATAGCCCTCCTCCGGGAAACGAGTTACGTTAACCTCACCGTTATCGCTGAAAAGCGATTTAAAATACCGGTTACCTGCAGACGTGTCAAGCTTTTTTGTGAAAACCTTTACACCGCGCACCGTATCCTCAGAAAAGTCGGTTATTTCGTAAGCACCTGAGAAAACAACCTTATTTTTATTGTATGCCTTGTACGTAACGTTTGCCATATCCTCAGAATTGAATTGCAAAACGTCTTCAAAATAATACGTTCCGCCAAGAAGATACACCGTTGCACAGGCTGCTTCATTTTTTACTTTTTTAAGCCTTTCCTTTGCACCCGAAAGACTTACGGGTGACTCAAGTGTACCCGCACCATCCTTTGCTGCATCAGGAGAAACGTAAAGCACTACGCCCTCGTTTACTGCAAGGGCAGTTAAGCCGACCTCTCCTAAAAAACACAAGCAAAAGCATAAAGCCAGGGCTATGCACGCTATATTTTTAATTCTATTTTTCATATTACCCCTCTTTTTTGGTATTTTTATTTATTCTATCACACGAAAAAAGAGAATTCAATAAAATAAAAAGCTTCTTACGGTTTAAATTTATTGAAACTACCTGTTAATTATGGTAAAATAAGCTAAAGCTTTTTGAGGATCATATACGGAGGTTACCATGCAGATTTTACAGACAATTGTTTCTTACCTTGCAATAGCGGCAGCTTTTATTACTTCACTTTTTCCTAAGGGAGCTATAACTATGACACCTTTCACAAACGACTACACCATTCCCGAAAGCATTCCCGAATACAGCGTTATTTCTACTGAGGAAAAGACCGACTGGCGCGCCGAATGGATTTGGGATGAGGAAAATATTGATAAAAACAACGTTTTTATGTGCTTTTGCAAAAAGGTTACCTTAGAGAAGCTTCCGAGTCAGCTTATTGCAAGCATATCTGCCGACTCTAAATATTGGCTTTACGTAAACGGAAAAACCGTTGTTTTTGAGGGAAGCGTAAAACGAGGTCCTGCAAAGGACAGCGGCTATTACGACAGCGTGGACCTTGCACCCTTTCTTAAGGAGGGCGAAAACTCAATTTGCGCTTTGGTTTGGTATTGGGACAGCGAAACAAGCTACTCCTATTCCGGCAGCGGTCAGGGCGGTTTTCTTTTTGAAGCCGTAGGTGACGGCATAAGCATACTTTCAGACAAAAGTTGGAAGGTAAAAAGAAACAATGCCTACGTCGACAGCGCCCTTTACCCGCCTAACTACAGACTTCCCGAATACAGCATTTATTATGATGCAAGAAAGGCTATGGAAAATTGGACAAGTGAGGACTTTGACACCTCGTCTTGGGAAAATGCAACCGAATACGGCGTTGGCGGCAAGGGTACTTACGGCAAGCTTTACCCAAGAGGAATACCGTTTTTGAAGGATTACGGTCTCAAAGCTTACGAAAATTCAAAGGATTACGAAAACTATACCGTAAATAAATTTTCCGGTGAAAAAATTACCGTAAATATCCCCTATAATGCACAGCTTACTCCGTACCTTAAGGTGATAGCACCCGCAGGCAAAAAAATCCGCATAACAACGGAGAACACCTTAATTGGCGCGGTTTCAACCACCTACATAACAAAAGAGGGCGAGCAGGAGTTTGAGGCGTTAGGCTGGTTTAACGGTGAGCATATTACCTACAAAATTCCAAAGGGCGTTACGGTTGTTTCCTTAATGTACCGTGAAACGGGCTACAACAGTGAATTTTGCGGTGATTTTAAGTGTGACGACGAATTTATGAATTCCCTGTGGCAAAAATCCCTGCGCACACTCTACGTTACAATGCGCGATAATTTTATGGACTGCCCCGACAGAGAAAGAGCGCAATGGTGGGGTGACGTTACAAGTGAAATGATTATGACCATGTACTCTATGGACAGCAGCTCGTACCTGCTTTACCAAAAGGGCGTGGAGGCAATGCTTTCGCACGTTGACGACACAAAGGTGCTGCAGACTGTTGTACCTATAAGCGGTGATTATTTTGAGCTTCCCGTTCAGCAGCTTGCAGGAATAGTGGGCTTTATGACCTATTACGAATACACGGGTGACAAAGCATTTTTAGAAAAGGTTTACACCCCCTCGCTTGAATACCTCAAGCTTTGGGAAATGGGTGAAAATAATCTTGTTATTCACCGAAGCGGCTCCTGGGACTGGCCTGACTGGGGCTCCAAGGCAGATATGACCACCCTTGAGAACGCCTGGGTTTACTATGCACTGAGCGCTACAGAAAAAATGGCGCAGATTTTAGAAAAGGACGAGGACCTTTCATTTATTACCGAACGAAAAGCCGCCATACAAAAGGGCTTTTCAGCACTCTTTACCGAGGAAGGCTTTAAAAGTGAGGATGTAAAAGAGCCCGACGACAGAGCAAATGCACTTGCCGTGCTTACGGGACTTGCAAATAAAGAGCAGTACCCCACTATTGTAAGCGTGCTGACCTCCACTAAAAATGCAAGCCCTTATATGGAATACTACGTTCTTGAGGCGCTTTGCAAAATGGGAGAATTTGAGGCTGCAAAGGAAAGAATTGAAGACAGATACAAAGATATGGTAAACGAGGATTACTCCACACTGTGGGAATTCTGGGACTCCTGGCGCGGCACTAAAAACCACGCGTGGAGCGGCGGACCTCTTGTTATAATGAGCAAGCATTTTGCCGGCATTACTCCTGCCTCGGCAGGCTACGAGAGTGTTAAAATTGACCCGCAATACACACTCTACGACACAATTAGCTGCACCGTACCGAGTGTAAAGGGTTTAATTACCGTAAGCTATGAAAAGACAGACACAGGCTATGCGGTTGACCTCTCTCTCCCGCAGGGTGTAAGCACCACACTTGTTGTACCTAAGGGAGCCGTTGTAAAAATCAATTCCGAGCTCTTTTACCAAAACGGTTGCTACGTAAACGAGAATAACACCCAAAAAGTAGTAATCACAGAAAAACCTGTTGGGGATAAATAAAATTAATTACAAAAAAGGCTGAAAACAAATTTTTCAGCCTTTTTCTTTTTGCTAAAAGGCATTGATTTTTTTACACAGCTGTGGTACTATGTAACAAAGTTAACAACCAAAAACTGCCACCGGGTAGTGTAATGCAAAAAGCATTCGTTTGCACGTCGTTAGGTCTTTGAAGACGTGTATACGGGTGTTTATTTTTTAGCTCGGGGTCATCATTTTTTGTAGGAGGGTAAAGCTTGAAGCGGTATTTTTCAAGGACTGAGCTTTTTTTGTGGGGCTCCTCAGTATTGCTTGTAATAGGTGCGTTTTGTTTATTTGACAAAGAAAATTATTTAATATTATCAGCCTCCCTTATTGGCGTTACCTCGCTTATTTTTAACGCAAAGGGAAATCCCTTCGGGCAGCTTTTAATGGTCATTTTCAGCTTGCTTTACGGCATAATTTCATACAGCTTTAATTACTACGGCGAAATGGTTACGTACCTTGGAATGACAATGCCCATGGCTGTTTTTGCCTTAATATCGTGGTTGAAAAATCCGTACAAGAAAAACAAGGCAGAGGTAAAGGTAAACTCCATAAGCAAAAAAGAAATTATCTTTACGTGCCTTGCCACGGTGGCGGTAACTATTCTTTTCTATTTTATATTAAAGTATTTTAATACGGCAAATCTGTTGCCGAGCACGCTTTCGGTTACAACAAGCTTTGTTGCGGTATACCTCACCTTCAGAAGAAGCGAATTTTTTGCACTGGCATACGCCGCAAACGACGTTGTTTTAATAGTTCTGTGGGTGCTTGCAAGCGCTTATGATTCCCGCTATATTTCCGTAGTGGTATGCTTTGCCGCTTTTCTTGTAAACGACGTTTACGGCTTCCTTAACTGGCAAAAAATGAAAATACGCCAGCGCGAGGGCAAATGATTATTTGTGTCTACTGCTGCATTTATTTATTTGTTGCTTGCAACGTGAATATTTTTGTGCTAAAATACAATTATACTTTCAAAGGGAGTGTAAATTATGTCCGGTTTATTTGTTAACGTGCTTTTATTAGCAGTCGGCTTTGTGTTGCTCATTAAGGGTGGCGACTGGTTTGTTGACGGTGCTACAGGTATTGCAAGGCGCTTTCACCTGCCCGAAATTTTAATTGGTGCTACCGTTGTTTCAATTGGTACAACTCTGCCGGAGGTTATGGTTTCCGCCGGTGCGGCGGCAGGAGGAAACGGCTCAATTGCTTACGGTAATGCAATTGGCTCAATTATTTGTAATACATCCTTAATTGCGGCAATTACCATTGCGGTAAAGCCGGGTGAGGCTGCAAGGAAAAGTATGATTTTACCTGTTACCTTCTTCTTTGGCTCTGCAGCATTTTACTGCGGCACTGCCTACTTAACAGGCGAATTTTCCCGCCTTACAGGTATTCTTTTACTTTGCACCTTTGTAGTTTACATGGTAACAACCGTTTTAAGAATGAAAAAAAGCGCGGCTTCTATTGAAGTAGTGCAGGCAGAAGAGGCTGTTGGTGCTCTTACAAGTGAAGAGGAATTAGAAGCTCAGTCCGGTGAAGACCACGTTGTTGAATCAAAGGAAAAGGGCACAAAGGACAGCATTTTAAAGGATATTATCCTTTTAGTTGTTGGTGCCGCTCTTATTGCCGTTGGTGCAAGGCTTCTTGTAGATAACGCTACAGAAATTGCAAAAGCTCTCGGCGTTTCAGATGCAGTTATTGCTCTTACAATTGTTGCCTTAGGTACCTCGTTACCTGAATTTATTACGGCAATTACCTCCCTTGTAAAGGGTCACGGCTCACTTTCACTCGGTAACATTATTGGTGCAAACCTTTTCAACCTGGTGCTTGTAAGCGGCGTTTCCGTTACAATAAATCCATTTGAGGTTCCTGCCTCAGGCTTAATTAACGGAATTAACTCCTCGTTTATTTTGGATATTCCCGTTATGCTTGCAGTAATGCTTATACTCACCGTTCCTACTATGATAAGGCAAAAGCTTTCCCGCTGGCAGGGTATTTTAATGCTTGGCATTTACGTAGCCTTTGTAGGACTCAGCTTTGTTGTAGGCGGTACAAATTAAACTCATTTTATAAAACAAAGAGCTGTAAAACCGTTTGGTTTTACAGCTCTATTTTTTTCTGTCAGTCGTAATATTTTTCTCGTTTTTTCTTTCGTATAAACCTGAACACAGCGAATACTACAACTAAAACCAACGTAACGGAAAGACCGACGTAGGCATCAATATTTGTGTTGCCCTCTACCTTTAATTCACTCCACAGCTGTGACATATAATTTTGTATGTCGTAGCTTAAGTTTTCAAAGCTTTCTGTTTTAGGCATTTCGCTTTCTTCCGGATAAAGCACGGGCTCGCCCTTTAAATCGTAATCATCAGATTCAAGAACAAGTGCGTGCGGAGAAGCATAACAAATCCAGTTGGCATTTGCTATCGCAATATCCTCCTCCAGCATAAAGTTAATGTAAAGCTCTGCCGCCTCTTTATTTTCAGCAGTTTTAGGAATACACATAGCATCCACAAAATAGTTAACACCCTCTTTAGGGTATACAAATGCGAGGTCCGGGTTAACATCTGCCATTGTGAGGTAGTCTCCTGCATAATACGGGGCAAATGCTGCTTCGCCACCCTCCATTTTGTCATAAACCTCATCCATAACGTAGGAGGAAACGAGCGGTCTTTGCTTCTTTAAAAGCTCAATTGCTTTATCCCAGTCCTCTGTATCGTGAGTGTTTACACTCTGACCTAAAAGGAATTGTGCAATACCGAAAGCATCACGCGGGTTATTGAACATTAAAATTTCGCCCTTATACTTTTCATCCCAGAGAATTGACCAGCTGTCAACCTCTTCATCTACCATAGTAGTATTGTAAATTAAGCCTACCATACCAACGGTGTAAGGAACAGAATATTTATTCTGCGGGTCGTAAAAAAGGTTTTTGTATTTTGGAAGAATGTACTTGTAGTTTGGGATATTTGAATAATCAAGCTCTGCTAACATATCTTCTTCAATAAGCTTTGCAATCATATAATCCGACGGAATAACCACGTCGTAATTTGCGCCGCCGCTTTGAAGCTTGTTGTACATATTTTCATTGCTTTCAAACATGGTGTAGTTTACTTTTATTCCGTATTTCTTTGTGAATTCTTTATTTACGTCCAAAGTGCCCTCAGAACCGTCAGAAATATATTCACCCCAGTTGTAAACGTTTATAGAGGTACCTCTTAAGTGCGAGTAATCTTTTTCCTCACCCTTTGCAAGGCAAGCGGGGGCTACCGAGACAACAAAAATTGCTGCGGTGAAAATAATTGCTAAAATTCTTTTTTTCACCTTTTTGCACCCCCTCTTTCTGCCTTGTGCTTTTTGCTTTCGCCTTTTGCGGTTATTATATTTGAAACCACAAGCAGCACAAGAATTGCAAGGAAAATAAGGGTAGAAAGCGCATACATATCCGGGGTAACACGCTTTTTAGTCATTGCGAAAATTCTTATAGGAAGCGTCTGCGAGGTTGTGCCGCTTACAAAGTAGCTTATAATAAAATCATCAACAGAAAGTGTAAACGCCATCATAAGACCGGAAATAATACCGGGCATAATTTGCGGCAATACTACTTTAAAAAACGACTGAATCGGTGTGCAGCCTAAATCCTGCGCAGCCTCCGAAATGTGTATATCCGTTTGCCTGAGCTTAGGCAAAACGTTCAATATAACATAAGGCAGCTCAAAGGTAATGTGAGCAATTGTCAGCGTAACAAAGCCTAAGGTGCCCGTTTTGCCGAAAAGCGCACCTATAAAAACAAACAAAAGCATCATAGAAATACCTGTAACAATATCAGGATTCATCATTGGAATATTTGTTGTTGTAAGCGTTGCCTGCTTAAACCACTTAAGCTTGTAATTGTTTATTGCAATTGCCGCCGCAGTACCCATAACGGTTGAAATAACTGATGATGCAACCGCTACAATTGCCGTGTTTTTAAGCGCCTCAAGCGTTGCGGTATCTCTGAAAATTTCCTCATACCATTTAAAGGAAAAGCCTTCAAAAACTGCTGTGCTTTTACCTGAGTTAAAGCTGAAAATAATAAGCACGGCAATGGGCGCATAAAGAAACGCAAAAACAAGAACAGGGTAGATTTTTGAAAAGAGAGTTTTTTTCTTCATATAATAACCTCCCCGTCATCATCTGAAAACTTGTTCATAACAGCAAGGCAAATGAATATTAAAATCATAAGCACAAATGAAAGAGAAGCGCCTAAATGGAAGTTGTTTGCTGTCTGGAATTGTGTTTCTATAATGTCACCAATAAGCGTTGTACTGGTGCCGCCAAGCTTTTGCGAAATGTAAAAGGTACTTACAGATGGCACAAAAACCATTGTAAATCCGGAAACAACGCCCGGAAGGCTTAACGGAACGGTTATATTTTTAAACACCTGAAATTTATTACAGCCTAAATCCTGTGCAGCCTCAATAAGAGAACGGTCCATTTTTAAAATTACCGTGTAAATAGGCAAAATCATATACGGAAGGAAATTGTAAACCATACCTAAAACAACCGCACCGCGTGTATTTATTAAATGAATAGGCTTAAACTCCCTACCCAAGCTCTCGCAAATTGCCTCTAAGCCTGAGTTCAACAGCGTTGTAAGCAAGCCGTTATCCTCAAGAATGGTCATCCACGAATACGTTCTTAAAAGAAAGTTCATCCACATAGGAAGCATTATAAGCATCATCATAATTTTTTGACGGTTTTCACCGGAATTTGCAATTATGTATGCTAAAGGGTATGCAATAACAAGAGAAATAACCGTTGCCAAAAGTCCTAACCAGATGGAAAGAATAAAAGTGTCGGCATATTTCCCTATTTCTAACATATTGTCAAATGTGAATGCGCCTGTTGAATCTGTAAATGCATAATAAGCAACCATACCAATGGGCACTAAAATAAAAAGCACTGCCCAAAGAACGTAAGGTGCACCTATTACGCGGGACAAAAGGGTAGATTTTTTACCCATAGGAACACCCCCGCTTATTATTCTTCATCCTCGTAAATTGTTGCGTCTGAAAGCTCATCAAATTCCTCTGAGAATGAGCTGTAGTCGCCGTAAAGTCCCGAATACTCGGACTTTTTCATAATATGAATTGCATCAGGCTCTATTACAAGACCTATTGTTGAGCCTACCTCCTGATAGTCGGTAGACTGAATCATCCACTTAAAGCCTTTGATTTCTACAATAATTTCGTAGTGTACGCCCTTGAACGTTATAGATGTTACCTTACCGGAAACCATTCCGTCCTCTGCTTTTACAATATCAACGTCCTCAGGTCTTACAACAACGTCAACCTCTTCGTCAACACCAAAGCCCTTGTCAAGGCACTTGAATTTATTGCCTGCCATTTCAACCCAGAAATCGGCTCTCATAACACCCTCAATAATATTACTTTCGCCAATAAAATCTGCTACAAAGGCATTCTTTGGCTCGTTGTAAATATCAAGCGGTGTGCCGATTTGCTGAATCTTACCGCCATTCATAACAACAATTGTGTCAGACATTGAAAGCGCCTCTTCCTGGTCGTGCGTAACGTAAATAAACGTTATGCCAAGGCGTTTTTGTATATTTTTAAGCTCTACCTGCATATCCTTACGAAGCTTTAAGTCCAAAGCACCGAGCGGCTCGTCAAGAAGCAGAATTTTAGGCTTGACTGCAAGCGCACGTGCAATTGCAACACGCTGCTGCTGACCGCCTGAAAGAGATGATATGTTTCTTTTTTCAAAGCCCTTAAGGTTAACTAAGGAAAGCATTTCCGTAACGGTTTCCTTAATCTCCTTTTCAGGTGTTTTGCTGAGTCTTAAGCCAAAGGCTATATTTTCGTAAACGTTAAGATGCGGGAAAAGCGCATATCTTTGGAAAATGGTATTAACCTGTCTTTTATGCGGCGGAAGCTCGTTTATAACTTTTCCGTCAAAAATAACCTCACCCGAATCCGGCTGCAAAAAGCCCGCAATAATTCTAAGTGTGGTTGTTTTACCGCAGCCCGACGGTCCGAGAAACGTAATAAATTCCTTATCTCGGATGTACAAGCTCATATTATCGATAATTTGCTCATCATCAAAACTCATTGAAATATTCTTAAGTTTAATAATCTCGTTGCTTGCCAATTATGCAGCCCCTTTCCGCAATCTGTAGATAGTTTTAGAATGCATATTTAAATATATATATATTTAAATAAAAAGTCAATATAATTTGTCGAAAAAGTTGAATGAAGAGAAAGAATATGCTAAAATATCTTCAAATACTTGAATATTTATTCAAAAAGGACTTAATATGCTACATTTTGACATTGAAAAGCAAGGCGTCTGGGAAGCCCTGCAAAGCACCGCGGAGCCTATAATTATGTACGGTACGGGCAACGGTGCAGACAAGGTTTTCGACGTGTTTGAAACGCTTAATATTAAGGTGAGCGGCGTTACTGCAAGTGACGGCTTTGTAAGGGAGCGCTATTTTCACGGGTACAGGGTTACTCCGATTAATGAATTCCTCGAAAAATTCGAGAAATTTACTGTTGTGGTTACCTTTGGCTCCTCGCGCCCCGAGGTTATTGAAAACATTAAGCAAATAGCAAAAAAACAAACTGTTTTAGTGCCCTGTGTGCCGGTTATAGGTAACGAGATTTTTGACCGTAGCTTTTTAGAAAAAAACGAGAAAAAGCTTAATAAAGCCTACTCTTTATTAGCCGACGAGAAATCAAAAGAGGTCTTTAAAAATTACGTGAATTTTGAATTCAGCGGAAAGCTCCGGTATCTGTTCAATGCGGAAAGCGACCCCGCCTTTCCCTTTAACGAATATTTAAAGCTCACTGAAAATGAAAGCTTTTTAGATATAGGCGCCTACAGAGGTGACACGGTAGAACAGTTTCTCTCGTTTACAAACGGAAAATACAGCAATATTTTAGCAGTAGAGCCTGATGAAAAAACCTTTAAAAAGCTTTTACAGAATTGCAGTTTTTACACGAATTTTGAGGCGGTTAACGGCGCCGTATCCTCCCGTGACGGCTTTGTGGAATTTACAAACAGCGCAGGAAGACAGTCTACCATTGGCAAGGGCACCGTTATACCCTCCTATACTATTCAGACGCTTTCAAAAAGGTTCGTGCCCACCTACGTAAAAATTGATGCAGAGGGTGCGGAAACTGATATTTTGGCGGGCGGTAAAAAAATCATAAGTGAATTTAAGCCGAAAATAAAAATTGCCGCCTACCACAAAAATTCCGATGTTTTCGAAATTCCGATTCTTTTAAACGAATTAAACGAAAATTATAAAATTTATATGTGTCACCACCCTTATATTCCTGCGTGGGATACAGATTTTTATTGCGTTTGAGGTGAAAAATATGGAAGAAATCAAAAGTCTTATTTTGAATGAAGGCAGCACACTCATAAAAATTTCTATAAGCTCTCCGTTTTCAAAAGACGAGGAATATAACAAAATCACGGTGCGACCTGTAATTATAAAAAATAAGCCCTGCTTTCAGGCAGAGCGCTTTAAAAATAACCAGGTTTTTCACCTTAATACCTCCGCCGAGGAGCTTTTAAAGCTTTTAGAGGAAGCATTCAAAAAATACGGACAAATTTGCTTTTTTAAGGCAGGTACAACCACCACGTTTTCTATAAGCGCTAACGGAAAAATAAAAAAATCGGAAGCTAAAAACAACCTTAAGGCAAAGGCTTCCGGCAACGAAAACAACAGAAAAAAGGAATATATTTTTAACGAGGGTGAAAACATTCCCGCTCTTGTAGATTTAGGCGTTTTTACACCCGACTTTAAAATTGTTAAAGCAAAATACGACAAATTCAAGCAGATAAACCGATTTATTGAAATTGTTAACGACGCCTTTGTTAATGACACAAAGGAAAGCATTACCATTTTAGATTTTGGCTGCGGTAAAAGCTATTTGACCTTTATTATTTACTACTATTTCCGCGAAATAAAAAAGAAAAACGTAAAAATTATTGGCTACGACCTAAAAAAAGATGTTGTTGAAAACTGCAATAAAATTGCAGAAAAATACGGCTACGATAATTTAAAATTTGTTGTGAGCGACGTTACAAAGGACGTGCTTTACAGAGAGCCAATTGATATGGTAATTTCCCTGCACGCGTGTGATACGGCAACAGATTTTGCTTTAAATTATGCTATTCAGAAAAATGTAAAATACATTTTTTCTGTACCCTGCTGCCAGCACGAGGTTAACAAGGCAATTAAAAAGGGCGGTGATTTTGACCTGCTTTTAAAGCACGGTCTTATTAAAGAAAGAATGTCTGCACTGCTTACCGACTCCATAAGAGCAGGTATTTTGGAGGATATGGGCTACAGCGTTGATGTGCTTGAGTTTGTAGACTTTTCGCACTCACCTAAAAACATAATGTTAAGAGCAAAAAAGACTAAAAAGCCGACTGACAAAAACAGAAAGCAGATTAAAGAATTACAAAAAAAATACCGGTTTAACCAAACACTATATAAATTAGTAGGTGATTATAATGAATAAAAGCAAGAAATTGATTGCTCCGATTTTAATAACTGTTTTTGTAATATTGTATTACATTTTCTATTTTTGTATTTTGTGTTCGGTATTCAAAGAAAGCATTGTTATGTTAATACTTTTCGGAATTATTCCTATTGCTCTTTCAGTAGGAATGTTATATGTTTGTATTCAGAGAATTAAAGAAATAAGGAGCGGAGAAGAAGATGATATTAGTAAATACTGATTACATCACCGGTAAAGAATTAGAAATGTTAGGTTTAGTACGTGGTAGTACAATAAGAAGTAAAAATGTTGTAAAAGACATAACACAAGGCTTAAAAACAATTGTTGGTGGCGAATTAAAAGCCTATAATGATATGATGAATGAAGCAAGAGCCATTGCAACAAAAAGAATGGTTGAAGATGCTGAAAAATTAGGTGCCGATGCTATTGTTAATATCCGTTATGCTTCTGCTGCAGTAATGCAAAATGCAGCTGAAGTTATTGCTTACGGCACAGCAGTAAAATTCAAATAAAATTTATTATATTAACTCTGAATACAAAAACCCGTGATTTTTAAAAAAAATCACGGGTTTGTTTTTTATCTTAATAATTATTTTCGTAAATAAGCTTTTCGACTGTCCAGCTTTTAAGAACCTCTGCCTGGTCCTTGCCTTCTTTTTTAGCACCTGCTAAATCGTGGTCGCGGTAATTACCGCACTCTATGGCGCTTACCCCGGGAATTTCACCCTCATAGGCTGCCACAAACTCGAGTGCATCCTTTGTGAGCTGTAAAGCATCCTCGTGGCTCATTTTTGTAGTTAAAAAGTAAAAGCCCGTTCTGCAGCCCATAGGTCCGAAATAAATTATATTATCCTTAAAGCTGCTGTTTCTTACAAAGGTAGCAAAAAGATGCTCCAGAGTGTGAATTGCTCCGTTTTCCATAACCTCTTCTACGTTAGGCTTTCTTGTTCTTATGTCGTAGGTTACAACCTCACCGTCAACACGGGAAATATACATTCCTCGGTCTAATTTATTGTGGTCAACGGTAAAGCTTGCTATTTTTTCCATTTTAATTACCTGCCTTTTTCTCTCTTAAATTTTTAAAAAATACGGTCAATATCTCACTGCATTGCTCTTCAAGAATACCGCTTTCAAGGCTTGGCTTGTGGTTAAAGCTCAAATCAAATAAATTTACAACCGAGCCGCAGGCGCCGTTTTTGTAGTCGCTTGCACCAAAGTAAACGTTTTTTATTCTTGAATTTATAATTGCACCTGCACACATAGGGCAGGGCTCTAAGGTAACGTAAAGGTCGCACTTAAAAAGGCGCCAGCCGCCTAAATTTTTGCACGCGTTGTTTATTGCTTCAATCTCCGCATGACAAAGCGCGTTTTTTTGGGTTTCTCTTCTGTTTCTGCCGGTGCCTACAATTTTTCCGTCGCACACCACTACCGCACCAACAGGCACCTCGCCCTCTGCTGCAGAAGCCTCGGCAAGAAGAAGAGCCGCCTTCATAAACTCCTCGTGATTCATTATGAAATACCCTCAGAAATAGGCTGTATTAAAGAAATTGCTTCAATTATAAATATAATAATTGCAATAATCATAGCAGGTGAAAAAATAAATTGTTTGAATTTTTCACTTGTTTTGTAATCCTCGAGACCCTTTGCTGCCATAATTCTTTTGAAATCATCTTTGTATTTTAATGAGTAAATAATTCCGCAAATTGCACCTAAAACAGCCAACACCACAACCGTTATATAGTAAACGCTGTCACCCGTATCCTCATCTGTAAAATATGCAACAATGTAATACATGCAGGAAAGACCGTTTACAATGAAGTGAATAATAACACCCGTCCAGATGCTTTCCGTTGCCGTAACGGCATAGCCAATGAAAAGACCGCATAATAAAGCAAACGGAATCTGATTCGGTGTGCCGTGGAATATGCCAAAGCAAAATGCAGAAGCTAAAATTGCAAATAAATTACCGTATTTTCTCAAGCTTTGCATTAACACGTTTCGCATAGCAAATTCCTCCGCAAGCGGCGGCATAATTGCCGTGCTCACAAAAAATGCTATTATATCTGCAATGTTTTTTATTTCAGGCTCATCCCCCGAAACAAATTCTAACCCGAACATATTGAAAATCACAGAAATAATTCCCGTAGCGTACATTGAAGCAAGGCAGCCTAACACGCTTAAGAAAATAAGACATAACGTCCTGAGCGAAAACTTAGGCGGTGCATAAATTGTTTTTTCCGTCTTGGCCTCAAGCTTGTTTTTTGAAAGATATTTTTTTGCTATAAAAAACGGAATTGCAACAGCGGTAAGCGAATAAAAAATTCCTACGCTTGATGAGAATGCTTCGCTGCCCTTATAATACCCCTCAAGGTTAAAAAGCACCAGCACGTTGCTTAATAAAAAGCTTACAATTAAAAATGCCAGCATAGCAAGAGCAAAAACGGTAGAAAACTTTCTTATTTCCTTTTTCTGCTCGCGAAGCCTTAAAAATCTTTGTTGATTTGCAAAATAACTTTGCGGATTATTCCTCGCAGCAAAGGGGTTTTGCTGATAGCCGTAAAATTGCCCGTACGCCTGCTGATTAGCATACGGATACTGTCCATACGGGACATTAGAGCCATATGCATTATTAGGATTATAGCTCTGTCCACCGTTCCATTGCTGATTATTATTCTGATAATTCATCCTTACACCCCCGTTACTATACTGTCTTGTATAGGGCTTTGTATTCTGTCTAATAGATTATACCACATTACTTTAAAATAGCAATATTTATTTAAACTTTTACTTTTTTCGGTTGATTATATTTACAAAACATTGTATAATTACACTAATTACACTATTAAAATTAAAGGATGGTAGCTTATGGAAAAGACAACACATAAAATTAAAATTGCAAATGCTGCCTTCAGCATCGTTTCAAACGATTCTCCCGAATACGTTTCAGCACTTGCAAGAGAGGTAGATTTAAAAATTGACGCTCTTTTAAAAAACAATAATATGTCTACCACTCAGGCTGCTATTATTACTGCTTTGGATTATGCCGATTCCTTAAAAAAGAACGATTCCTCCACTAACTCACTCAAGGAGCAGCTCAAGGAGAGCTTAAAGGACACGGCAAATGCAAAAAAAGAGGCTGCCTTTTACAAAAAAGAGCTTGAAAGATTGCAGGGCAGCAAAATAGAAGATGGCGACACGCCCCCTTCACTTTGGTAAGGAGACTGTTATGAGCACGTTAAAAATAAAAAAGCTGAACGAAAAAGCGGTTATTCCGCAAAGAGCCACAGGCGGCAGCGCGGGTATGGACCTGTACGCTGTTTTAGACGAGCCTGTTACCTTAAAGCCGGGTGAAACAGCACTTATACCCACAGGTATTGCTATTGCCTTAGAAAGCGCAAACGAGGCTGCGTTTATTTTCCCGAGAAGCGGACTTGCCATAAAGCACGGCATAGGTCTTTTAAACTCTGTTGGTGTTATAGACAGCGATTACCGCGGTGAAATTAAGGTAGGCGTTATAAACCAAATAAACAAAGAATACACCATTGAGCCAAACGAAAGAATTGCACAAATGGTAATTATGCCCGTAAGCCTCCCTCAAATAGAAGAGGTTGAGGAATTAGACGAAACCGAGCGCGGTACAGGCGGCTTTGGCTCAACAAACAGATTTTAGGGTGAAGAATTTTGTCAACAATATCAGCAATTGTAACACCGCAAACCGCCGCAGGCGTCGGAATTGTCCGACTTTCGGGTGAGGATGCAATTAAAATTGCAGACACGGTTTTTAAGGGTGTTTCAGGTAAAAAATTAGAAGAAAAAAACGGATATACCGCTCTTTTCGGTCACGTTTATGACGGTGATGACGTAATAGACGAGGCTGTTGCGCTCCTTTTCAGAGCTCCTAAAAGCTATACGGGTGAGGACGTTGTTGAATTAAGCTGTCACGGCGGTCTTTACATACTTTCACGGGTTTTGAGGGCAACGCTTAATGCAGGCGCTGTGCCTGCAGAGCCGGGTGAATACACAAAAAGAGCTTTTTTAAACGGTAAAATGGATTTATCTGAGGCAGAGGCTGTTATGGCGCTTATTTCTGCTTCGGGTGAGGATGCAAGAGCTGCAACGCTCAACGCCTTAGACGGTAATCTGAGCAGAGAAATTACAGAATGCAGAGATTCTCTTGCAAGGACCGCTGCCTTTCTTGCGGCGTGGGTCGATTACCCCGATGAGGAAATCCCCGAAATAAGTGATGCGGAAATGGTTGCCTCCTTTACCGATATTTTAAAAAGACTTGAAAAGCTTCTTGACGGCTTTGATGCAGGTCAGGCAATTTTAGAGGGTATAGATACAGCCATTGTAGGCAGACCAAACGTTGGTAAATCTACACTGCTTAATGCACTTACGGGCAGAAACAGAGCAATTGTTACCTCTGTTGCAGGCACCACAAGAGACGTGCTTGAGGAAACCGTAAGGCTCGGCAATATAACCCTGAGGCTTGCCGACACGGCAGGAATCCGCACCGAAACGGATGACGAGATTGAAAAAATAGGTGTTGAGCGTGCAAAAGAGCGCTTTGAACGTGCAGGACTTGTTTTTATGGTGCTTGACGGCGGTGAAAAGCTTTCGGAGGACGACAAGGAGCTGCTTTCTCTTTGCAGGGACAAGCGCAGCATTGTAATAGTAAATAAAAGCGATTTAAGCAGGGCCTTTTCTGTTGATGAGCTCAAGCAATACACCCAAAACATTGTAGAGCTTTCTGCAAAGGCGGGTGACGGAATTGACACCCTTAAGGAAATAGTGGAAAAAACCGTTGGCACAGATGACTTTAACCCTGCCGCACCGCTTTTAACGACCGAAAGACAGCGCGCATGCGTTAAAAAGGCTGTGGAAAATTTAAAGGAAGCGCTAAACGGCCTGGAAATGGGTATAACCACAGATGCCATAAACGTTTCTGTTGACTGCGCAATTGAAGAGCTTTCCGTTTTAACGGGTGAAAAGGCTACCGAAACCGTTGTAAACGAGGTATTCAAAAATTTCTGCGTTGGTAAATAAAGCTATTTTTAATAATTTAACAAGCAAAACGGCAAATAACGAGTTTTTCGTAAATTTGCCGTTTTTTTGTTGTGTAGAAGCTTTTAAATAAATGCAAAGCACCACTCCCTTTCGGGAATGGTGCTTCGCTGTGGATGTGGGGTGTGAAAGAGAAAGATATGGCTTGGGCGAAAGCTCGCCCTATATAAACTCTGCATAGCAGAGAATATACCTTATATTCGAACCAAATATGCCTCAAACGTCTACAACCTGTGTTGTAACAGCTTTGCTGCACGGCTTCGAAATTCGCACAACGTATTCAAAGTACTCGTCGGTTTCACTTTTTGCGGTGTCCGCCTCTATGCCTGCACGCCTTATGCTATCCACCGCGTGGTTCAAGGTGTTTATAAATATTCGCATATCCTTAAACACCCTTATAGGTGCGCGTGTCGGCTCCTTTTTTCGTCTTATAATATCATTTATGAGCCTTTCAGCCTCACTTACCGTTAAGTGTCTTTCTATTATTATGTCTAAGGCACGTTCTCTTGTGGGGTTATCCGGCAGAGAAAGCAGCGCTCTTGCGTGGCGCTCGCTGAGTCCCGCGATTACAATTCTGTCGCGCATTTCCTCCGGAAGCCTTAAAAGCCTTAATTTATTTGAAAGCGTGGACTGTGCCTTGCCTAACCTTTTGCCTATTTCCTCCTGCGACAAAAAGTGCTCCGTCATAAGCCTTTCAATTGCAACCGCTTCTTCAAAAAAATCAAGATTTTGCCGTTGCACGTTTTCTATAAGTGCAAAAAGTGCCGACTGCTCGTCTGAAACGTTCATTACAATGCAGGGGATTTTGTTTATTCCTATCATTCTTGCGGCACGTAATCTTCTTTCGCCTGAAATAAGCTCAAAGCCGCCGTTTTCAAGAGTTCTTACGTTAATGGGCTGTAAAATTCCGTTTGCCCTTATTGACTCAGCAAGATTTTCAAGCTCTATGTAATCGAACCTGACTCTCGGCTGATGCGGATTAGGTAAAATAGCATCGTGTGGAATTAACTGAATCTGACAATTTGCCTTTGCCTTTGAAGATGTCTTTAACATTTTTAACAGTCCTTTTTTAAAATTGTTTTTCCACATCACTTAATTTTGCCCATTTGTCTTTCGTGAGTACAATATAGCACAAAAAGTCATAAAAATAAAGCATTTTCGGTCGTGGTAAATCGACAGAAAATGCTTTGTTTCATTAAATTTAAAGAGGCTTTTTGGCAATTTGTGCAGAAGCACGCGGATACTTTGTCGGAATTTGCGAAATCTTTTTAAGCTTTATTATGTTTCTTTCACCTGCATCACATAAATTAAAGCTGTATTTTTCTTCTATTTTACCTGAAAGCACCTTAATTGCATTGGCAGCATTCTCAATTTCCCGGTCGGCAAGCGCGCCCTTCATAGAAATAAAGTAGCCGTCCTTTTTTACAAACGGTAAGCAATACTCGGAAAGCACTCTTAATTCTGCAACTGCTCTTGCCGTTGCAAAATCGAAGCGTTCTCTGTACTCTGCCTTTTTGCCTGCCTCCTCAGCCCTCATATTAAGCACGGTGTAATTTTCAAGCCCCATTTTTAAAGCAATATCCTCTACAACCTTAAGCTTTTTGCCGGTTGAATCGAGCAGCGTTACCTTTACGTCGCTTCTTGCGGCTGCAATTACAAGCCCGGGAAAGCCTGCGCCTGTGCCTACGTCTATTATTTTTGAGCCTTCGGGAATTTCTACGTACTTTAAAAGCATTAAGCTGTCTATAAAGTGCTTTACAGCTATGCCCTCATCATCCGTAATTGCGGTAAGATTTATTTTTTCATTCCAGTCCTTAAGCTCCCTTGCATAAACCTCTAATTTTTCAAGCAGCTCCTCTGAAACAGAAAGCTCTACCGCTTCCGCTTTTTCTTTTATTATACTTTTTATTGACATATTAACCTCTGTACAATGAAGTGATTTCGAGCAACGGCTCTCTGTACTTCTTTGGAATTTTTGCTATGAAGGTATCATCCTTCAATGCCTCGTTAAACAATCTCTTGTTTTCATTGTTTATCTGGAATTTTGAAATTACGTCTATGAGCTCTTCCTTCTTTTCTTTATTTGCAAGGAAGGTACAAACCGTAAATTCAACGTTAACCTCATCTGTTACTGCAACGTCCTCAACGTAAATTTCAATAAAGCCGTTTTTATTGATTTTTTCAAACGCCTTGCTTCCGCCGTTTGCAGTAACCTTTACGTTACCCTCAACAATATCTCTGAATTTAAGAAGGTAATTTCTCTTTTCAGGTATAACAGAGAGGTCGCCCTCTGCCTTTGCAATTGTAAACGTAACTGTTGAGTTATCCTCCTTTACAATAAACGGTGTGTGTGCAAAAGCACCTTCTTCAAAGCTTAAGCTTTCGCCGTCATCCTCATAAAGACGGAATTCGTTGTTGCCTCTGAAAATGAGAAGCTCCATATCCTTTGGATTTTCTACTGTGTTTTCTGTATCGTTCTTACTCATAGGAATAATTGCACCCTCTTTTGCAAGAACAGGAATTGTGCTAATATCTCTAAACATTTTAACAACGGAATTACCCGAATAAATTCTTCCGTTATAAATATCGGTATATCTACCCTCAGGTAACCAAACCTTTGCGGCTGCCATACCAATTTCAGGGTTTGTATGCTCTGTAATAGGCGCAACAATAAGCTCCGTACCAAAGAAATACTCGTTTTTCATTTTGTAAGCGTTGTCTTCCTTCGGATACGTGTAATACATAGGCTCGCAAATTGCTCTGCCGTCCTTTTGCGTGCGTCTGTTCATTGTGTAAATGTACGGTAAAAGCTTATGTCTGAAGCGGAGATTTTCCGTTGCAATTTTTTCTATAGGTGCGCTGTACTTCCAAGGCTCCTTGCCCATAAACTCGTTTGCCGTTGAGTGAAGGCGCATAACAGGGCTGTAAATACCGAATTGCACCCATCTTATATAAAGCTCGTCATCCTTCTTACCCCAGCAATGGCCGCCTATGTCGTGGCTCCACCAAGGGTAGCCTACGTTTGCTGCATTTGCCGTAAAATATACCTGAAAGTCAAGGCTGGACCATTTTTGAGTTGTGTCACCACTGAAGCCTAACGGATAGCGCTGGCTGCCTGCACCTGCAAAGCGAGAAAGAATAAGCGGACGGTTGTTGTCCTTGGCGTTATCTAAGAAATGGTAGTGGTTAAGCGCCCAGAGCGGGTCAAGTCCTTTAATTTTTGTACGTGTGCCCTGCTGCCAGTCTATCCACCAAAAATCAACGCCCATTTTTTCCATTGGGTGATGAAGCACCTTAAAATAATGCTCCACAAATTTTTCATCTGTAATATCAAATTGAACAGGCTCTTTTTTAGTTGGGTCCTGACCCATTTTTTCACACATTTCCTCGTAGCAGTCCTCATACCAACGCACGCCCTGCGACGGATGAAGGTTAAAGGTTACCTTGTAGTTGTCATCCTTTAATTTTTTAAGGAATCCCTGCGGGTCGGGGAATAAATCTGTATTAAAGCTGTAGCCGGTCCAGCCAACTGACCAAACGTCGTAAATATATTCCAAAAAATTGAGGTGTGTAGAAGGCTTTACAACGTCCTTACCGAATTTTTTACGAATATCTACCCAGTGCCAGTCCATATCTACAGTAGCAACCGTAATCGGAATTTCTTCCTTTTTAAAGCGGTCCATAAGAGATAAATATTCCTCCTGAGTGTAAGCCTTGTATCTGCTCCACCAGTTAGAAAGCGCATAACGCGGTATAAGCGGTGTTTCACCCGTAAGACGGTACAAATCTCTTGTAGCACCAATATAGTCGTAGCCGTAAGCAAAGTAATACTCGTCAAGCTCTTTTGCTTTTCTCGGTAAAATTTTGCCGTCGTCTGTTAAAATTAACGTTTTACTGTCGTCAAGAATTGCAACGCCGTCCTTTGAGCAAACGCCGTCACCTAAGGTGATTATACCCGCGGTAACGTCAAGCGTACGGCAGGTACCCTTAAGGTTACCCGAGTAATAGTCCGTAACAACTCTGCCGTCACGAAGCTTTATTCTTACCATTTTCTTTTCTGTGAAGGAGTAAAGGAAATTTGCCTTGGTAGTTTTAATTTCTACGTAGCCGTTACCGTTTTTTGTTTCAAAGCGAGGCTCGTCAAAAGCTCTGAACCACACAGCCTGAGTAGGCTCGTCGCAGAAAACTCCGTTTTGTGTTTCTTCAACACGTACAAGGCAAGGCGTAAGCACGGTAATTCTTGTGTTACCGTTCACAATTACGTGGCTCTCCTTTGCCTTTGGTGAGGTTTTAATTTTAAATTTATCAAAATATCTTTCCATATTACTTGCCCTCTTTTTCTTCGTGATATTCTTTTTCTGTATTTACACTCCAGATAGCTGACTTATCCGGATTATTTTCTGTAATTGCCAAGGCCGCCTCCATACCGGTTAGCATAGAGTGGTCCATATTGTTATAGCGATGCTGACCGTTTCTGCCAATGCAATAAAGATTTTCTATTGTATCAAGATATTTTTGAAGCACGGGAAACTCCTTGTAGGTGCCAAAATATGCAGGGTACGCTTTTTTCACCTTTGTTGTAAAGCTGTCTATAATATCTTCTTTTTTAATAATCCCCGTTTTTTCAAGCTCATCTGCCGCAAAAGCAATAAACTCCTCGGGAGATTTATTCCACAGCTCGTCATTTTCGTTGCAGAAATATTCAAGCCCAACCCAGACGTGCTCTTTAAAATCGTCTAACATATAGGGTGACCAGTTGTTAAAGATTTGCAGTCTGCCAAGCCTTACGCCACGGTCCTGAATATAAATCCAGCAGTCGGGCACATTGTTGTTTATTGTTGCTATTTTTGTTTTATTTTTTATTTGCAGCTCTTTAAGCAAAAGACCTACGGTAATAAAATCTCTGTAAGGTAAGCCCTCGGCTATTTTCCTTTCCTGCTCGGGGAATTCCTCAATTGCCGCGGCTAAATCCTTAATCGGCATAGAGGAAACGAGGTAATCGCAAAAAATTTCTTCCTGCTTTTTATAGTCTGCAGAGCTTTCGTCTGTATTTTCTATTATTACAGACTTTACCCTGCTTCCCTCAAGGTTTATTTTTACTACCTTGTAGTTTTTCTTTACCTCGGCACCCTTTTGCTCGCACAAAAACGAAAGCCTTTCCCACATTTGGCCGGGTCCGAATTTGGGGTAATAAAACTCTTCTATAAGTGAGGTTTCCGTGGTTTTGCTGTTTTTGCAAAAGGCTTTTTTAAGGGCGGAAAAAATAACCCTTGAAACGGAAAGCCCCTTTACGCGCTGTGCGCCCCAGTCGGCAGAAATGTTTTTCGGGTGTACACCCCAAAGCTTTTCGGTGTAATCCTCAAAGAAAAGCTCGTAAAGACGTCTGCCGAAGCGGTTTATATAAAAATTCTCCAACGAATCCTCGGGTAATTTTTTAATTGCACTTTTTAAATAATCTATACCGCAAAGAAGAGTATCCTTAAAGCCTATGTTAATAAACGTTTGCGGCTTTAATGATATTGGGTAATCAAAAAACCGATTTTTATAATAAATTCTCGACACCCTGTTTCTTATAAGAAAAACATTGTCTGTTTTTTCGGGGTCAGCATTGTTTTCTGCAGCAAAGCTTTTTTGGGTATTTAAAATAATATCATCCTTAGCAGGAGCGCTTTGCAGCGGCATAATCTCCTGCCACAGCTGCATAACCCTTTTATCCTTAGAAAAAAAGCGGTGGCCACCTATATCTATTCTGTTTTCCTTAAAGGCCTCTGTTCTTGAAATACCGCCAATAAAATTTGTTTCTTCAATTATTATGGGCTTTATTTCCTCAGTAGTCTGAAGCATAGAATAAGCACAGGTAAGTCCCGCAGGACCTGCGCCTATAATTACTGCTTGTTTCATTTTCGTCATCCTTTATAACGATTATTGTTAGTCGAAACAGTGTATTTTTACACTGTTTCGATACCAAATCTTATATTTGGTATCGAATTTTCTTCGAAAATTCGACTTTAATCCTTTCAATGACTGTAATGCAAAATTGTGTTTTCGAAAAACAATTTTGCTAAAAGCCGATAAAATCGGCTTTTACGAAACGCAACTGCGTTTCGACTAATTACAATCATTATAAATTAAGTACCGCTTTTATATTTTCTCCCAAAATACCTTTTTTAGCCTCCTCTGTTATCGGAAGCATTTTGATTCTTTCTATTGCATTTTTGGTATACTCAACATCCTTGTAAGGAAAATCGAGACCAAAAATACTGTTCTTTTCACCCGTTTGGTGAATCAAGGTGCAAAGGTCGTCATCCGTAAGCGACCACGCACCGCAGCGTGTGTTGCCCAAAGCATCCTTTTCCATAGAAATGCTTGTAAGCCCAGCATAAACATTATTGCCCTTGCGGCTGTTATTGTTCATGACAAGAAGTGCCTCTTTAAAAAAGCTATAGCCGCCAACGTGCTCCATACTGAATTTAAGATTCGGAAAGTTATAGGCTACCTCATCAAAAAGAAGCATACTGTAATCTCTTATTCTGTGCCAGTGAAGACCTGTATGAAAGGAGATAAAGAGCCCCTGCTTTTCCGCCTCGGCATAAACCTCGAAAAGCTCTCTGCCGTCCACCTTAACCTCTTGTGCGGCAGGGTGAATTTTTATGCCCTTAAAGCCTAATTCCTTTATTTCCTTTACCTGACTGTTTATTGAACCAATATCAAAATTAATTGTGCCGAAGCCAATTAAATTATTTTCGTTTTTAATTTCCTCATACAACCATTTATTCTGGTTGATTTTAATTCCTACACGCTCCGTCTGGTGGTTAAAGGGTGCAAAACAAACTGCCGCTTCAATGCCGCACTCTGCCATAAGCTCCTTTAAATTTTCAAGCTGTGCATTCTCCTTTGAGCCCTTCGGAAAAACGTGCGCATGGTTTGCAATTATTCTGTAATCGCTCATTTTAATCCTCCAAAAATGAAAGAAAATCCATTAAATCGCTTAAATCTTCGTTGTCATCAACAGGCTCATCCTCGGGAATATCGCTGTAATAGTCCCAAAGCAGCTCCTCCTGATTTTCTGTAAGCGGAGAAGCAGGAATATCCTCAATGACCTCCATCTTTCTTGTTTTTGCCCAAAGTGACGGTGTTATTCTTACGGTGTAGCCGCAAGCAGACGGACAAAGCCACTCCGTCATAGGTAATTCGGGCAAGCCGAAGGCAGAAAGAATAGACATAATTACACCGCCGTGCGTAAATATTGCACAGCTTGTAGTACCCGTTTTAATGAGTCCGTCCACCGTTTTAATGAAGGCGTCGCAAACTCTTGTTGAAAACTCCTGGTTGCTTTCACCATTTAACGGCTTTGCATCCGGACCGCCTGCGAGCCACTCGGAAAACTCCTTGTGCGGAGCCAGCTCTGCCGCAGTAAGATTTTCAAATTCACCAAAATCGCACTCGTCAAAGCCACGCATTTCTATTGGGGTTTTGTCGGGATATATTATTTTTGCCGTTTCTATGCAACGCTTAAGGGTGCTTGAAAAAACTACGTCTGCCTTTGGGTAATCGTAATCCTTAAGCATGGTATTCAACTGGTCAATGCCCTCCTTGCAAAGGGATTCGTCTGTATGACCTATGTACCTGCCCTCTAAATTTCCTTTTGTGTAGGCGTGTCTTATTAAGTGGATTGTGTAACTTTTCATTGCAATCTCCGTTCAAATGGTATAATATATTATACAAACAGTATAACTTTTAGGTAGGTGTTTTTACAAATGGTAAATTATGCAGAACGACTTTGTGAATTAAGAACTGAAAAAGGCATAAGCCAGAAAGACGCTGCAAGAGATTTGGGTGTTTCTCAAGCCCTGCTTTCACACTATGAAAAGGGCATAAGAGAGTTCGGTTTAGACTTTTTAAACCGTGCCGCCGACTACTACAAGGTTACTACCGACTACCTTTTAGGCAGAACCGACAGCCGAACGGGTCTTGAGTCCTCCTTTTTCCAAGACAGGGAGGAGGACAGTATATATAATACCACAACTATATACCGCGCTGCAATATTTATTCACGAAAGAATGAATACCGGCTCTGCTTTGGCAGGCGACAGCGCAGACTTTCTTTATTCTCTGGCGCTTTACAGAACGCTTTTTACCGCTGCACAAAAGGGATATATTCCAAAAAGGTGGTTTTCACTTCCGCCTAAAATTGCCGAAACATTGCCAATGGCTGTAACGGAAGGTATTCTGCAAAACTTTCCGGATAAATCGCCAAACGCAAAAAGGTACGGCAGCCCCGAGCCAAAATCCATTGAAACCGTTATTAGGACAATAGAATCATATATAAAAAAAGCAGCAACAGACATAGTTAAATCTGTTGATTAAAAACTGTTTTTGGGTTGTAGCATTTCTGCTACAACCCATTTTATTTTGAAATCAGCCTTTAAGAATTTCTTTGTACATTCTTATATATTCGTTTGCAGATTTACCCCAGCTGTTATCACTTTCCATAGCACGCTTAACAAGGATTTTCCAGCCCTTTTTGTCTGAATAGCCCTCGCAGGCTCTTCTTATTGCGTGGAGCATTTCGTGCGCGTTGTAGTTTGCAAACGTAAAGCCGTTACCCTCACCGTCACCGCTGTCCTTAACAGAGTCACGAAGGCCGCCTGTCTCACGTACAATCGGAATAGAGCCGTAGCGTAAAGCAACCATTTGAGAAAGTCCGCAGGGCTCACTCTTAGACGGCATTAAGAAAAGGTCTGTACCTGCATAAATCTTTCTTGCCAAATCCGGAATAAAGCCTAAGCAAAGACCTACCTGCTCAGGGTATCTGCTTGCAAGTCCTCTGAAGAAATCCTCATACTCGCTGTCACCCGAGCCTAAAACAACAAGCTGAATGTCAGTAGTTGCGAGTAATTCGTCAAGCACAGCCTTGCATAAATCAAGACCCTTATGAGAAACAAGGCGTGTAACCATACCCATAACGGGGGTGTCCTTCTTTTCGGGAAGTCCGAAGAATTTTTGAAGCTCTCTTTTGTTTGTTGCCTTGCCCGTCATTTTTTCGCTTGAATAGTTTTTGAAAACGTCCTTATCTGTTTCAGGGTTATAGTTTTCAACGTCTATTCCGTTAAGAATACCGCGAAGCTTAAAGCTGCGCTCCTTAAGAATGGTATCAAGACCGTGAGAATACCACGGGTCAAGAATTTCCTTTGCGTAGGATGGGCTTACTGTAGAAACAACATTTGCACATTCAATTGCAGCCTTTGCAAAGTTAACGGCATCGTCGTACTCAATAAGATTTTTATTGCTGTAATCAAGACCTATAACGTTATCAATAAGCTCCTTACCGTAAACGCCCTGGTACTGTATGTTGTGAATGGTGAATACAGTTTTAATATTTTCGTAGCCCGGCTGTGTAGCATACATTGTGCTGTAATAAAGCGGTGTTAATGCTGTTTGCCAGTCATTACAGTGAATTACGTCAGGCTTAAAATCTATGTGCGGAATAATTTCCAGAATAGCGCGTGAGAAAAACGCAAAGCGCTCTGCATCATCATAATAGCCGTAAAGACCGTCACGCTTAAAGTAATATTCATTATCAAGAAGATAATACGTTACTCCGCCGTATTTTGCCTCAAAAATACCGCAATATTGCCTTCTCCACGCAACCGGCACAGAAATGCTTGTGATAAATTTCATTGTATCTCTGAGCTCTTGCTTAATTGTGCTGTAAAGCGGCATAACCACCCTGCAGCCTATAAGTCTTTTTCTTAATGCTTGCGGCAAAGAGCCTGCAACGTCTGCAAGACCGCCGCTTGCCGCAAACGGCAATGCTTCACTTGCTGCATATAAAACTTTCATAATTTTACTCCTTTTTTACTGTGCTTTTATAATCCGGAACAGCTTACCTCAACCCACCATTCCGGCAGCATCAAAAATACTTGTTAAATCTTCGAATAAGCCTGAGGAAAAGAAGATGATTAAACCAATAATAATAAGAATAACCGGCGCCATAAGCTCTATTGCCGTCTTTATGAGCTGTGTTTTTTTGTACTTATAAAATTGCTTTTCAACCTTTTCTATTCTCTCTACAAGGGCATTGTATTGCTCTGCTGTTATTCCCGCACCTGCATTTACTGAAGCTACAGGCCTTGCGGCAACCGATTTTTTTGCAGCCTCAAATTGATTAAAGGCTACAGGCTCAGTCGCCGGCTTTGGAGCCTCGGGCAGATATTTTGCACTTAATGCTCTTAATACACCCTCTGTTGACGGCTCTCTTTCTACCTCCTTTGAGACAATAGATTCAAGCCACCTTATCTGTGCTGCCGCAGGAAGCTCATCTGTGTATATTTTTTTTACCTGTTTTTCGCAAAATGAGCAAATTTTAACCTCAGTATTTTCTACGCTGCAAGCTACAAAATCGAGCTCGTCGGTTCTGCAGCCGCAAAAAGGACAAACAGCCATGCTCTTACTCCCTTTCAATTTTAACAATTAAATCACTACGTTTTTTCCTACAATAAACGGATAGCTCTTGTCACCGGAAAGCTTTTTGTTTGGTGTAATAACAGATTTTTTATCCATAATTACACAGTTGAGGCTTACATTTTCGCTTACAAGAGAATCCTGCATAACAATTGAGTTTTCAATTACTGCACCTCTTGCAACGTTTACACCTCTGAAAATAATACTGTTTTTAACAGTACCCTCAATAATGCAGCCGTCTGCAATAAGAGAATTTTCCACCTTACTGTTTATGCCGTAGCGTACAGGCATATCGTTACGTACCTTTGTATAAATCGGTCTGTCCTTATTGAACAGGTCTTTTCTTGTAGTCTTATCAAGAAGCGCCATATTTGCTTCAAAATATGCTTCAACGCTGTCTATTTCACAGCCCCAGCCGGTAAACTCGTAGCCGTAAACGTTAAGGTGCTCAACGTTCTTCTGAATAATATCCTTTTCAAAGTTTGTGTAGCCTGCGCTGAGTGCATCTGCAATTAAAGACTCGAACAAAGCTTTTCTTATAAGAATAATATTTGTTGAGAAATTAACGTCCTCTTTATTTTCAGGGTTAACCGCTACGCTTGTTACCTTGCCGTCTTTGGCAACCGTAAGCGACATCATATTTTCAAGTGCCGGTAATTTACCCTTTTTATAAACGATTGTAATATCTGCATCCTTTGCTGAGTGGAAATCGAAAACCTCAGCTAAATCTATGTTGCAAATAAAGTTAGTGTCTGAAAGAAGAATGTATTTTTCGTTGCAGGATTTAACAAAATCCTTGATTCTTCCAAGCACCTCTATTTTATTTGTTGAGTCGTGCTCTGTATTTGACGGATTAAACGGAGGTAAAAGGTAAAGTCCGTCTACCTTTCTTGAAAGGTCCCACGGTCTGCCGTTACCAACGTGGTCCATAAGAGAACGGAAGTGGCTGTTTGTAATAAGACCAACCTTTGTCATTCCGCTGTTTACAAGGTTTGAAAGAACAAAGTCAATAAGTCTGTAGCGGCCACCGTAAAGCATAGAGCCCATTGTTCTTATTTGAGTTAAATCCTTAAGACAGGAATCGTAGGAGTTTGAGTAAACTATACCAAGAACGTTTTTCGGCATCATACGCTTTCGCCCCCTTTCACGTCTTCAGCAACTGTTGTTTTTGCCTTAACCTTTGCGTCTTTGCCAATTGTTATTCCCGAGCCGATAACGCTAACGCCCCATTCATCGAGGTTAGCTACCTTTTCAGGATTTTCGCCAACTACGGCACCCTCTTCAATAATTGCGTTTTCAGCAACAATTGCGTATTGCACCACAGCGCCCTTTTTAACAACTGCACCCGGCATAACTATTGAGTAGTGCACAGCCGCACCTGCTTCAACCGTAACGTCGGAGAAGAGTACGGAATAATCTACGTCACCCTCAATTTCGCAGCCCTCGGCAACAATTGAGTTTTCAACCTTTGCCGTGTCAGAAATATACTGCGGTGCTGAGGAATCGCTTCTGCCGTAAATCTTCCAGGAATCATCTGCTAAATCTATATTTGCCTTCGGGTTAAGCAAATCTAAGTTTGCCTCCCAAAGAGAATCAATAGTACCAACGTCCTTCCAATAGCCCTCAAAGCCGTAAGCGAAAAGTCTTTCGCCTGCCTCGTGCATTGCAGGAATAACGTTTTTACCAAAGTCGTTTGAGGAGTTCGGGTCGTTTTCATCGTCTATAAGATACTTGCGAAGCTTTTCCCAGGTAAACATATAAACACCCATAGAAGCCTTGTTGCTTTTTGGCTCCTTCGGTTTTTCCTCAAATGCGGTAATTCTTCCGTCCTCATCCGTAAACATAAGACCGAAGCGGGAAGCCTCCTCCCACGGAACCTCAAGCATTGCTATTGTGCAGGCTGCATCCTTTTCCTTGTGGAATTTAAGCATCTCTGCATAGTCCATTTTATAAATATGGTCACCGGAAAGAACAGCAACGTACTCCGGATTGTACCTGTCAATAAAATGAATGTTCTGATAAATTGCATTTGCCGTGCCCTTGTACCATTCCTGACCGCTTATTGCCTGGTATGGTGAAAGCACATGCACGCCGCCGCCTATTTCGCGGTCTAAATCCCACGTGCTGCCGCTGCCGATATAATCGTTAAGCACGAGCGGCTGGTATTGTGTTAAAACGCCTACCGTTGTAATACCTGAGTTGGTGCAGTTAGATAACGGAAAATCTATAATTCTGTATTTTCCGCCGTAGGGAACAGCAGGCTTTGCTATATTCTTTGTAAGAACGCCAAGACGAGAGCCCTGACCGCCTGCTAAAAGCATTGCTATGCATTCAGTTCTTTTTGCCATTGTTTTTACTATCCTTTCCTGTTTCTTTTTTTGGTTTTAATTTTAAGTAGATTGTTGAAAGCGGCGGCAGCTTCAGGTCGATTGACTGAGCATATTCGCCGTACGGCTCATTCAAAGTCTTGTAGGACTTTTTAATTTTTTCACCGGAGCCGCCATACTTTTCCGAATCTGAATTGAAAATAATTTCGTAAGTGCCCTTTTCGGGAACACCTATTTTATAAACGGGTCTTTCAACCTTTGTAAAGTTGCAAACCGCAATTACCCTTTCGTTGCTTTCATCTGTTCTTGCAAAAGCAATAACGGAGTTGTTGTTATCATCACTTACAAGCCAGTTAAAGCCCTCCCAGCTGTAATCTACCTGCCAGAACGGAGCGTGCTTTTTGTAAATAGCGTTAAGCTCCTTTACGTAGGTCTGTAATTTTCTGTGGGCGTCGTACCCTAAAAGCAGCCAGTCAAGACCCTTTTTGTAATCCCACTCAATAAACTGACCTATTTCCGAGCCCATAAACAAATGCTTTTTGCCGGGGTGTGCGTACATATAACCTAAAAATGCTCTTACGCTTGCAAATTTTTCCTCATAGCTTCCGGGCATTTTGTTTATGAGTGAGCATTTTCCGTGTACTACCTCATCGTGCGAAATAGGAAGCACAAAATTTTCGGAAAACGCATAGAAGAATGAAAAGGTTACTAAGTTGTGGTTAAACTTTTTATGTATACCCTCTAAGGAAAAATACCTTAAAATATCATTCATCCAACCCATATTCCATTTAAAGTTGAAGCCTAAGCCGCCTGCATAAACAGGCTTTGAAACAAGCGGCCACGCGGTGCTTTCCTCAGCAATCATACAAACGTCGGGGTGTGCTCTGAAAACCTCCTCGTTAAGCTCCTGCAAGAACTCTACCGCCTCATAGTTTTTGTTGCCGCCGTCCTTGTTTGCAATCCAATGACCGTCGTCTCTGCCGTAGTCTAAGTAAAGCATAGAGGCAACCGCATCTACTCTTAAGCCGTCTATGTGGTATTCATCAAGCCAGAAGCAGGCGTTGGAAATAAGGAAGCTTTTAACCTCGTTTCTGCCAAAGTCAAAAACCTTTGTACCCCATTGAAGGTGCTCTCCCTTTCTTACGTCCTTATACTCGTAGCACGCCTCTCCGTCAAAGTTTGCAAGTCCGTGTGCATCCTTTGGAAAGTGTGCCGGCACCCAGTCAAGAATAACACCTATGCCTGCCTTGTGAAATTCATCTACAAGATATTTAAAATCATCAGGCGTGCCGTAGCGTGAGGTCACCGCAAAATAACCCGTTACCTGATACCCCCAGGAGCCGTCGAACGGATACTCCGAAACAGGCATCATTTCTATGTGAGTGTAGCCCATTTTTTTAACGTAGGGCACTAACTCCTTAGCTAAATCTCTGTAGCTTAAAAAGTTGCCGTCCTCGTGCTGCTTCCACGAGCCTAAGTGCATTTCGTAAATATTTACGGGAGCTTTATAAACTGACGTATTTTTTCTTTGCTCAAGCCATTTTTCGTCACGCCATTTGTAATTGCCCTTAAATATTTTGGATGCCGTGCCGGGACGGGTTTCTGCATGAAATGCGTAAGGGTCCGCCTTAAAAAGCTTTTCTCCCTTGCCGTTTGTAATAAGAAACTTGTACGCGTCGTATTGCTTTACGTTTTCGCAAAATGCCTCCCAGCAGCCTGCCTCGTTAAGACGCGTCATTACCGACGCATTTTCATCCCAATTATTAAAGTCGCCTACAACGCTTACGCTGCTTGCGTGCGGAGCCCACACCCTAAAAACGTATTTGTCGTTTTCAATTTCGTGAGCGCCGAAAAACTCCTGCGCCTTGTAGTTTTTTCCTAAATGAAAAACGTAAATAGGAAAATCGTTAGGATTAACGTCCTGCTCTTTAATTTTCACTTTTTCACCCCATATCAAAAAAGTTTTCCGAGAAGCGGTTGCGGTCTGTCCGATTTTTTTGAACAGCACACTTCCGCCCTAAGACATAATACCTTACTTTAAATATAACAAAACACTTTGTTGAATTCAAGTGGTTTTTGATATATTTTGTTCAAAGCCCCTTTAAAGTTTTTTGCTAAAATTTGGTAATTTTGCACAACAAATGTTGATTTTAAGTCGAAAAAAGAAATATTTAAAACCCTGCCAAAATATGTAAAAATTTTGTAAAAACACTATTTTTTGTGGTTGTTTTTTCTTTTTTCGAATAATAACTCGATATTTTGTGCTATTATATTCTAGTTAATAATTAACTTTAATCTTTTTTTAAAAGCGAGTGAAGAAAACAAAATGATTAGAAAGCTTTTACGTTATGCAAAGGGCTACAGAATTTTTTCTGTATTGGCGCCTGCTACAATAGTGCTTGAGGTTTTGCTCGAGGTTGCTATTCCTTTTTTAATGTCGGTAATAATTGACTCCGGCATAAACGGCTTACCGCTTTCAAGCAAAGACGGTATTGTGGTAGACCTTTTAATAAAGCTCGGCTTTGCAGAAAAGCAGGGACTCGACTTAGTTATTTCTACCGGTACGCTTATGGTTGTTATGGCCTGTATATCGCTTGCGTGCGGTGCATCTGCTGCATATTTTGCCGCAAAGGCGGGCACCGGCTTCGGAAAGAATTTAAGAGGTGCTATGTTCTCAAAAATTCAGGACTACTCCTTTTCTAACGTAGATAAATTTTCAACCGGCTCACTCATTACAAGAATGACGACCGATGTAAATATGATTCAAAACGCCTATATGATGGCTTTAAGAATGCTTGTTCGTTCTCCGCTTATGTTTGTAATGGCAATCGGAATGGCGCTGGGCATAAACAAAAAGCTCTCGCTCGTGTTTCTTATAATCGGTCCGCTCCTCGGCTTTGCACTTATTTTTATAGGCACAAGGGCTCACCCGAGATTTGAGCGTATGTTTAAAAAGTATGATAAATTCAACACGTCTATTCAGGAAAATTTAATTTCCATAAGAGTTGTAAAGGCATTTGTGCGCTCCAAGCACGAAAAGGAAAAATTCCGAATCTCAAACGACGAACTGAAGGCTGCCTCAATATTTGCAGAAAAGCTTATAATTTTAAACAGCCCCATTATGATGCTTGCCGTTTATTCCTGCATTTTAGCTATTCTCTGGTTTGGCTCAAAGCTCATTTTTGTAGGTGAAATGCAGTTAGGCGACCTTATGAGCTTTATTACCTATGTACAGCAAATTCTTATGTCGCTTATGATGATTTCTATGATTTTCGTTATGTCCGTTATGGCAAAGGCATCTATGTGCCGTGTTTGCGAGGTACTTGAGGAAGCACCGGGTATTAGCGACGATACTGCAGACGAAAATTTAGAGGTTGCTTCGGGTGACGTGGAATTCAAAAACGTTTTCTTTAAATACAACAGCAATGCTGAGGAGCCAGTGCTTTCAAACGTAAGCCTTTCTGTTAAATCGGGTGAAACCATTGGTATTTTAGGCGGTACGGGCAGCGCAAAATCCTCCTTGGTGCAGTTAATTCCCCGTCTTTACGACGTCACCGAGGGTGAGGTTTTAGTTGGCGGCAGAAACGTTAAGGATTATAAATTAAGCACCTTAAGAAACAGCGTTTCAATGGTGCTTCAGTCCAACCTGCTTTTCTCAGGCACAATAGAGGAAAACCTTCGTTGGGGTAACGAAAACGCCACTATGGAGGAAATAAGAGCTGCAGCAAAAATTGCTTGTGCAGACGACTTTGTTATGAGCTTCCCCGACCAATACTCAACAGACTTAGGTCAGGGCGGTGTAAACGTTTCCGGCGGACAAAAGCAAAGGCTTTGCATAGCAAGAGCGCTTCTCAAAAACCCTAAAATTCTTATTCTTGACGACTCCACAAGCGCGGTAGATACAGCCACCGACGGAAAAATACGCGAGGGTATGAAAACCGCTCTTCCGAATACAACAAAAATTATAATTGCGCAAAGAATAAACTCTATTCAGCACGCAGATAAAATAGTTGTCTTAGATGACGGTAAAATAAATGACATTGGCTCTCACGAAGAATTACTTGCTCGTAACGAGATTTATAAGGACGTTTATATTTCTCAGCAAGAGGGCAAAATGGAGCAGTAAGGGGTGAGTAAAATGGCAGAAAAACAAATTAAAAAGCAGGGGTCCGGCGGACCGGGTCCTGCAGGCAAAATGAAGTTTGAAAAGCCCAACGATGCAAGCAAAACTCTTTTCAGGCTTTTGGGCTACGTGGTTAAAAACAAGTCGCTTTTAGTGCTTGTTGCCGTGCTTGTGTTTATAAGCTCCGGCGCAGGCGTTGCGGGCACTTACCTTTTGACCCCGATTATAAATGAAATAGGTGCGGTGCTTAAATCCGGCACCTTTGATATGACCAACATAATTAAATATCTTGTAATTATAGGCGCAATTTACGCCTGCGGTGCCATTGCTCAATACGTTTACCAGAGAGTTATGCTCAACATTTCTCAAGGTACTTTAAATCTTTTAAGAAAAGACCTTTTTGAGCATCTTCAGGAGCTCCCCGTTAAATTCTTTGACACACACACGCACGGTGAGCTTATGAGCCGCTTCACAAACGATACGGACACCATACGCGAGGCAATAAGCCAGGGTCTTGTGCAGGTTATTTCCTCAGTTGTTACGGTTGTAGGCATTTTTCTTATGATGCTTTATATAAGCCCTGCTCTTACGGGACTTATAATAGTTATGCTTTTTGTAATGCTCAGAATCATAAAGCTCATAGGCGGAAAGAGCGCAGGCTTTTTCAGAAAGCAGCAGCAAAACATTGGTGCTGTTAACGGATATATTGAGGAATTCATTGAAGGGCAAAAGGTTGTAAAGGTCTTTTGCCGTGAGGAAAAATCTAAAGAGAATTTTTCTGTGTTGAACGAGGCTTTAAGAAAATCTGCAACAAATGCCCACACCTGCGCCAGCATAATAATGCCTATTATGGGCAACCTTTCCTACTTTAACTTTGCAGCAACCGCAGCCCTCGGCGCATTCATAATTATAAAATTCGGCGCCACAGAATTAAGCGGTGCACCCGCATTCCTTTTAGGCGGCTTTGAGGGAGCCCTTACCATAGGCTCACTTGCAGCGTTTTTACAGTACACAAGACAATTTTCAAACCCTATAAGCCAGGTTTCGCAGCAATTAAACAGTATTCTTGCCGCACTTGCAGGTGCAGAAAGAATTTTTGCAATTATTGACACAAAGCCTGAGGAGGACGAGGGCTACGTTACGTTAGTAAACGCTATTGTTGACGAAAACGGCAACATAACCGAGAGCGAAAGCCGCACGGGTGTATGGGCTTGGCGCCATCCTCACTCTCAGGACGGCTCCGTAACCTACACGCTGCTAAAGGGTGACGTACGCTTCCACGACGTTACCTTCTCCTACGACGGAAAAAAGACCGTGCTTAAAAACGTTTCTCTTTATGCAAAGCCGGGTCAAAAAATTGCTTTTGTAGGCTCAACGGGTGCAGGTAAAACAACCATTACAAATCTTATAAACCGTTTTTATGATATTAACGAAGGTAAAATCACCTACGACGGTATTAACATAAAGAAAATCAAAAAGGATGATTTAAGGCGCTCGCTTGCTATGGTGCTTCAAGATACGCACCTTTTCACCGGCACTGTTGAGGATAACATCCGCTACGGCAAGTTAGATGCAACCCACGAGGAAATTGTAGAGGCAGCAAAGCTTTCCAACGCACACAGCTTTATAAAACGATTGCCCGACGGCTACAACACCATGATTACGGGTGACGGCGGAAACCTTTCACAGGGACAAAGACAGCTGCTTGCCATTGCACGTGCCGCGGTTGCAAACCCGCCCGTGCTTATTCTTGACGAGGCAACAAGCTCTATTGATACAAGAACGGAAAAGCTTATTGAAAAGGGTATGGATAAGCTTATGGAAAACAAAACCGTTTTTGTTATTGCACACAGACTTTCTACCGTAAGAAACTCAAATGCAATTATGGTGCTTGAGGACGGCGAAATAATAGAAAAAGGCGACCACGACACACTTATTGAGGAAAAAGGCAAATATTACAAGCTTTATACGGGACAGTTTGAATTGTCGTAATTTTAAGGACAGTAGGGTGAATTGAGCTATCCGAACCTGCCTAAAAGCGAGTATTTTCAAGTCTTTTTGGCATTTCGGTCTTGAAAGGCGACAGCCTTCCTTCACCCTCAACCCCCAAAAATCCAATAAAAATCCTTCGCTTTATAGGTCGGAGATTTTTTACAAAACGGATTTTTAGTCAATTAAGGCAAAAACAC
>JAZNET010000053.1:0-3552 GCA_045588735.1 Acutalibacteraceae bacterium
AGTAGGTGGTGGATATAGCTCAGTTGGTTAGAGCGCCAGGTTGTGGCCCTGGAGGTCGTCGGTTCGAATCCGATTATCCACCCCATTTATTTTTTATAGGGATGTCGTCAAGCGGTAAGACACAACACTTTGACTGTTGCATTCGTAGGTTCGAATCCTGCCATCCCTGCCAGAAAAAATAGAACGGTACCCTTGTGGTGCCGTTCTATTTTTTCTCGATAAGTTAATAGGGTAGGATTCGAAGTAGGAGCGGTAGTGAATCGATGTCCGGTGGACATCGAGAGCCGCGAATGACCGAGCTGCGCAGTTCGCAGCGAGAGTCGAATCCTGCCATCCCTGCCAGAAAAAAGCACTTCTTCGGAAGTGCTTTTTTCAATGAAATTCGCCTTACGGCGAGTGAAATAGCAACGCTATGAAATATGCTGTCGCATATGAAATATTTGCTTCGCAAATGTTAAGGGCGAATTTTATTTCACTTTCTGCGTAAGCAGAAAAATTCATAATCCGTCAGGATTATTTCATATCGCACAGCGATATTTCATTATAAGAAGAGCTGTTGCCATTTTGAGCTGTAAACACAAAAATCGACAATCTTCGACAGAAGGTTGTCGATTTTTACTTATTACTTCTTCACTCTTCACTTTTCACTCTTCACTTTTCACTCTTCACTTTTCACTTTTCACTTTTCACTAATCTTTGGGTCGATTTTTGGCGAGGTAATAAGAACCTCACGAAACAAGACGAAATCAAAGATTTCTTTGTTTCGGAGAACCTTGTTACTCGCAAGCTCGTAATAGGTAAGAAGGAATAGTGAATAAGTTAGGGCGGGTCACCCGCACCCGATTGTAATTTCGCATCAGATGTGATATAATCATTTCAACAAATAATAAATTGACAAAGGAGAATATTCAGATGAAAAAAATGTTATCATTTTTGCTACCCGTATTGCTTGCGTTCACCTTGTTTACCGGTTGTGACAACAAAAACGTTGCAGAAAACAGCGATACATTAATTGAAGCAGTTTATCCTGTGGACTGTTTGGTAAGCTTACATACTGAAAAGCAAAGCAAATATTTATTAAAGAATGCAGCTAAGCTTCCGTTTGGTATTAACGGCAAAAAGGAGCAAAGCTATCCTGAAGCTGTGGAATTAAGTTGGATGTACGGAGAGGACGAGGTAACTGAATTTGTTGTATCGATAAGTAAAAACGGTGATATGACGAATTCAAAAACATATACCACAGTTGAAAGGAAGTTGTCACTTTACAATCTTGAACTTGCAACGGATTATTATTGGACTGTTAGTGTAGACGGCAATACAAGTGAAACAAGCAAATTTACAACAAACGGTGACGCACCGAGATTTATTTTTGTTGACGGTATTACCAATGTAAGAGACATAGGCGGTTGGCTTACCGAAGACGGTACACGGACTAAACAGGGAATTATATACAGATGCGGAAGACTTAACGAAAGTGCAGACAACGGTTGCTCTGTTATAATTACCGAAGCCGGAAAGAAAACAATGCTTGAGGACTTGGGTATTAAGACCGAGCTTGATTTAAGACAGGTGCATACAGGTGAAACAGGCGGTATAACATCAAGTGCTTTAGGTGAAGATGTTACATATATAAGCTGTCCTATTGATTGGAGCGGTGATTTGCACAGTGATAACAATAAACAGGTATTGGAAATTTTCAGAATCTTATCTGATGAAGCCAATTATCCCATAATTGTTCATTGCAGCATCGGAACAGACAGAACGGGTATGCTTTCGTTTTTGCTGAATGCTCTTTTGGGCGTTTCTGAAGAAGATTTATTCCGTGATTATATGTTTTCAAATTTTGCCGAGATTGGTGGAAAAAGAAAGCTTTCACAGCTTACAGAAAGCAAGTATTACAATGATGTAAAAAATGCTCCGGGTGATACGCTGAGCGAAAAAGCTTATAGTTTTCTTAAAGAGATAGGGGTGCCTGAAGCTCAACTTAATTCCATCATTTCAAATTTCACAAAGCAAAACAATTAATTTTAATGCTTGTTGCCATTTTGAGCTGTAAACACAAAAATTGACGAATTTCGACAGAAGTTCGTCGATTTTACTTTTTACTTCTTCACTATTCACTCTTCACTAATCTTCGGGTCGATTTTTGAAAGTAAGAAGTAAGAGGTAATAGTGAATAAGTGTGGGGCGGGTCACCCGCACCCGATTGTAATAACAGCCTGCATCTTTATAAATTTTAAGAAATAAAATTGAGGCGTTTTTGCTTCTTGTCTATTGAAAAATTAGCGAGTAAATGCTAAAATAGAAATCAGAAAGGTGGTATTATAATGATTAAAAAATTCATTTCTGTTTTACTTATTGTTGTAATGTTATTCAGCTGTTCTGTATTTGTTTCTGCACATGCTGAAGATATACCCGGATTCGGTGATTATGAGCATGTTTATATTATCGGTATAGACGGTGCAGGTGCTGCTTTTGGTAATGTTGAGACACCTTGCTTTGACAAAATCTTCGCTGACGGTGCCGTACGCCAAAATGCTCACACTGAAAGCATCACCATCAGTGCACAGAACTGGGGCTCTATACTTACAGGTGTATCCTGTGAGACGCACGGACTTACCAATGAAATATGTGAAACAACAGAACGCACATCAAAAGAAGAATTTAATTCAATATTTTATTTTGTAAGAGAAAAATATCCCGAAGCGGAGTTGGTTTCTTTTAATAATTGGTCGCCTATCAATAAAGGGATAATCGAAAATGACATAAATGTCAAAAAAATCAATAAGAGTAATGATGCTCTTGTAACGGATAGTATTGTAAGTTATTTCAATGAGGGTAACAGTCCTGCGCTTATGTTTGTCCAGCTCGATGAGGTTGATCACGCTGCTCATGCTTACGGCGGTTTCAGTGAAAAATACTATGAATCAATCCGTGAAGCAGATACATATATCGGAAGAATATATGAGGCTATTGAGTCAAACGGATTGATGGAAAAAGGTCTTTTTATAGTTGTTGCAGATCACGGTGAAACTCATAACGGACATGGCGGTAATACCGTCGAGGAAAGCTCAGCCGTTCTTGCTGTGCAGGGGTATTCAGTGAATAATATTACTTTTAGTGAAGACGTAAAAAACCGCGATGTAGCGGCTATTGCTCTGTATGCTTTAGGTGTTGAAATACCTGACTATATGACGGCTGAAATACCCTATGGTCTTTATGGTGAGCTTCAGTCAGATACCGAAATGTGTGAACATTGCAATGCCGTACATACTGATTTTTTCGATGAAATAAAATGCTTTTTTATTAAATTGGCTCAATTTTTCAAGAACTTATTCAATATATAAGTTCTATTGTTAAAATAAGAGAGAGTATAAGCATATCAGTTAATGTGCTTTGTTTCATTGTGAAAATGTAACAGAAGACGAAGGTTTCAATATCACTTTCACTGTAGTGAAAATTTCACTCTGCCGCAGGCAGAATATCGCTGAAAGCACATGTTGCCATTTTGACCTGCAAACACAAAAAAACGACAATCTTCGACAGAAGGTT